>NZ_AP021872.1:1251266-1564083 GCF_014218255.1 Mycoavidus sp. B2-EB | reverse complement strand
CGGCACGTGTTGGTTAGTTTAAATAAAGGATAAAAATCCCTTGCTAGATATCAATATTTGGGTGATAATTAAACCAAATGGGTTGATCTGTGGAGGAGAAATGTTACGCGTGCCGAATTTGAGAGAATTAAGGAGGTTGGTTATGGCTATGGCAATATTTGATACATTAAGATGTTCTAAACGTCTGCAGGAAGCGGGGGTTCCAACTGCACAAGCAGAAGCTGAGGCAGAGGTTCTGTCTGAAGTTTTTGCCGTTAACTTACAAGAATTAGTAACCCAAAAGGACCTGTTGGCCACCAAAGAAGAGTTACGGCATGAAATAAAAGATGTGCGTAATGATTTGAGTAATCAAATAAAAGATGTACGTAATGAATTGAACAATAAGATAGACGGCGTACGTAATGAATTGAGCAATAAGATAGACGGTGTACGCAATGAATTGAGCCATGAAATCAAGGATTTACGATTTGGCCTTCTCAAATGGATCATCGGGCTGGCGATTGCGCAAAGCGGTTTATTGAGTGTGTTCAAATTTTGGCCGGCGGGTTTGACGGCGTAGCGTTATTGCTTATGGCTCGAATGGCGTTGGCAATCTCTTTTGCGATGCGTTCAATCGCCTGCCGGTGGCCTTCGACGATTGCATCATAGCGAGGTGTAATCGTCTCTTTTGTCATTGTGCTCTCTGCAAGCGTTGTGAAAGTAGGTTGCTGAGGCAATCCAACCGCTTGTACGCTCCAGATTGCATCAATCAATGTATGGCTACCTTCTTCTGCGTTGAGGGCGGATTCGAAGTGCCGCACATTTAATCTGACTCGATAGACAGGCCGATTGTCTGCATGTGGCGTTTGATAGACATCTAATGTGGAGAGTTGAGTGGCTAGCGAGGTTGATAAGACATAACGAATTTCTTCATTTAACGGCGCTAGCCAGCGTTGTTGCTCTTTGATTTCCGCCCGACCTGGGCGGGTGGTTATGACGAGCTGCGGGCGCGTGACTTGGGCGGGGATCTCAACGGGCAGCACTTCAATATAAAATGTCGGATCAGCAGGCGGTGCGACTGATGCTGCGGGCGGCACGATTGCGTTGCTCAAAGTATAAAAATGCGTGCGTGGCGAAGACGTGCAGCCACCGCTTATGATTGCTGCGCAGAGTGTGAGGCTAGCCATCAGCGCTGCTGAACGTCTTTTGCATCGGGCTCGCAGATAATAAGTCATTAATTGTCTCTCGATTTGCCGTGAATCAACGCTTCTGGATGTCGCTCTATATAATCAGCCAGTGCATTGAGCGATTGCAGGGTGCGAGTTAGAGCCGTCAACGCTTGATGAATATCGGTCTGTAATGGAGAACCCTGTTGTAGGGTCGCATTGGCGGCATCAAAGGTTTTCTGCGCAGACAGTAGCATATCCCTGGCTTGTGGTGCAAGTTGGGTCTCAAGCTGCTGGAGTAGATGGTTGGTGCGTTTAAGGGTGCTATTCAGATGCAAGCCAATTTCATCAAAGGGTATTTTATCCAGTTTGCGCACTAATTCAGTCACTTGCAACTGTAATTGGTCAAGCGTATTCGGTAGCGTTGGCAGTTCGAAAGGTTGGCGCGTCGGATCAAATTTGACCGGCGCAGCTTTGGGGAACATATCGAGCGCAACGTATAACTGGCCGGTTAGCAGATTGCCCGTGCGTAATTGTGCGCGTAAACCCCGCTTGCTTAGAGTTGTTAATAATTGTGCCTTTTGTTCCTGACCTTTGGGGTTGAATGCCTGAGCAAAGCTTTGGCTCAGCCGGTCGGGGTAGAGGATCGCTGTGACAGGCATACGTAGAGTGTGAGTTTTTGGGTTGTAATCCACACCAATCGATTCGACCTGGCCAAGCGTGATGCCGCGGAAATCGACGGGAGCGCCAACTGAAAGGCCGCGCAGGGATTGTGCAAAATTGAAGACAATCCGGATTGGCTGTGCACCCGTCCCCTGCATTGCATCTGCTTCATCCGCAGCGAGCTGAAAGTGGCTGTTGTTTGGGGCGGCTTGATTGAGTGTTTGGCCTGGCGGCGTTTGGAACGCGATGCCGCCGATGAACATCGCGACCAACGATTGCGTATTGAGATCAAAGCCATTCGCATTGAGGTTTAAATTGATTCCGCTAGCATGCCAGAAACGAGTATTGGCGCGCACATACTGATCATACGGCGCATGAATAAATATACTGAGCGTTACGCCACGGCCATCTTTATCGAGCTGAGACGCCACCACGCGTCCGACTGGCACGCGCCGGTAATAAACAGGGGAACCAATATCGAGCGAGCCGAGAGTGTCGCTGTGTAGCGTAAATGGCTGTCCCTTTTGATCGCCGGTAATCGCCGGGGGTGTTTCAAGGCCGATGAAGTCTTTGCATACTTGATTTGCTTGACCTGCATCAACGCCAATATAAGAACCGGATAACAAGGTATTCAGTCCCGATACGCCATTTGCTGCAATGCGGGGCCGCACCACCCAAAAACGCGTATCGGTAACGGCAAAGCTAGTGGCATTCCGAGTTAACTCAACCTCAACCAGCACTTGCGATAAATCTTTGCTTAATTTGATCTCTTTCACCTCGCCAATCTCGACATCTTTATATTTGACTTTGGTAATGCCTGGCTCAAGCCCCTCAGCGGTTTTAAAGCTAATGACGATGGTTGGGCCGGAAGCTAAAATGGCCTGCCCGGCAAGCCCAATGCCAATCAGCGCAGCGAGCAGTGGAATTAACCAAACCAACGAAGGGACCCAGCGTCCGCGCGGCTCGACAACCGGGGTGGGGAGCCGCGCCGCCAACGGTTGCTGGGCTGAATTTGAATTACGTGTTTTGGGTTTGGTCATGGTTGTTAATCGATAGAATCGAGGTTGTCCCACATCAAGCGCGGATCGAATTGCCGCGCCGCAAGTAACGAAAGTATCACCACTGCGCCAAACGCAAGCGCGCCGGGACCTACGGTAATAACCATGAATGAACTAAATTTGACCAAGCCTACGGTTAGCATGATGACAAAAATATCCAACATTGACCAGCGACCAACGCGTTCAATCAGTCGATATAGCGCTGTGCGTTGTCGGCGTTGCCAAGTTGCGTTGCATTGAGCGCTTAAGACAAGTAAGCTTAAGACTGCCAATTTGAGTAATGGGACCAAGATGCTTGCGATAAACACAAGTGTCGCTAGCGCCCAAGAGCCGCTTGTCCAGAAAAGGGCGATCCCGCTCATAATCGTGTCATCTCGGATGCCAAAAGGGGATTGGGTACGCATTACGGGTAATAAATTAGCCGGTAGATAGAGCATCGCAGCGGCGCTTAAGAAGGCCCAGGTGCGCGCTAGGCTATTCGGTTTGCGCAGATAAAGCCGGTGACCGCAGCGCATGCAGACAAGTGCATGCTCATAACGCTGGACTTGTTGGCAGATTGGGCAAGCCACTAAGCCAGCTTGTTTGGCGCTGAGATGTTTCATCTTGCAACAGTCTTGGCGGATGTGTCGGTCAGCGCGGGTTGACTTTCCGCTTGGCTAGCGGTTGCTGCTGTTGCAGCATGAGCAAGTTGCCAGAAATGCTGCGGATTAAATGCACTCAGTGGGGTAAGCAGTAACGTCAGCGCGCCGAAAGCGAACAGAGCCGGACCAGGAGTTACGTGCGCTAGACTCGATAATTTAACTAAAGTAATAAGCATGCCAAGCATAAATACTTCAAGCATAGCCCAGGGCCGCACGCATTGAATCATGCGGACTACTGTATTAAAGCCAGGGGCTATGCGGCCCGCTTGCAATGAAGTGAGCAAATAGATCAACGCAGCAAGCTCAGCTAAGGGGCACAAGAGGGTTGCGCTAAAAATAAGCGCGGCCACAATCGGCGCTCTTTCGCGCCAGAGTTGTTCAATGCCGCCAAGCAGAGTGGTTTGACTGGAGAGGCCTCTGATTTCGAGTGTAGCAATCGGAAAGCTGTTAGCAATGACGAACATAATCGTGCTCGCAAGTGCTAGAGCGAGTAGGGTGCGGGTATGATGTGCAATAGGCCGATCAAGTAGGGCCCCGCATTGTACGCAGCACGCAACCGATCGCTTGCTCAGTAGGATTTTGCGATGGAGGGTGTCGCACTTGCTGCAAGCAAGTAGTTCATCAGTTTGTGTATTTTGTTGTAATACCATAATCGCTTAATGATATAGAACGCTAAGACGGAATATAAAAAGGAGATTTTTTCATGACTCAGACACCAGCTCTTACCACTTCAGGTCAATATACCTCACCTGCCATCGCGTTGCACTGGTTGATTGCGCTTTTGATAGTCTGTACCTTTGGCTTAGGATGGGTGATGACGGATATTCCGGCGGGTACGCCAACTAAAATGCAATATTATGCGTGGCATAAATGGCTGGGTGTCACGGTCTTTATGTTTGCGGTTTTGCGTGTGTTATGGCGGGCTACGCATCGGCCGCCGGCGTTACCTTCTCAGTTACCCGTTTGGCAGCGTTGGGCCGCGCATTTAGTGCATTTTCTACTTTATCTGGTGATGTTTGCCGTGCCTTTGTTTGGCTATTTGTTGAGTTCATCAGCAGGTGCGCCGGTGGTTTATTTGGGCCTGGTGCCGCTGCCTGCACTGATTGAGCCTGCCCCCGCGCTGAAACCTATTTTTAGAGCGGCGCATATTTATTTAAATTATGCGCTTGCAACCTTGGTGCTCCTGCATTTGTTAGCCGCGCTTAAACATCGGTTCATTGACCGCAACGGCGTGCTTGCGCGTATGTTGCCATGCTGTAAGTGTAAGAAATAAGACTTGCTTTTTGGCCGTTCGGGCTTGCTAAGAAACCTGTTTTTTTATACAGTATATGGTATGCTAATTTGCAAAGCGGTATTTAGACAAAGCGCCGCCTGTCTCTACAAAGGATGATTCATGGAAGTAAGTAAAAAAGGTCAAGCGAATTTAACCGCTGAAAAAGGCAAAGCGCTTACTGCTGCGCTAGCACAAATTGAAAAGCAATTTGGCAAAGGCTCAATTATGCGTTTGGGCGACGGTGAAGTGGTTGAAGATATTCAGGTCGTTTCTACGGGCTCATTAGGGCTGGATATTGCACTTGGGGTAGGCGGCTTGCCGCGCGGCCGCGTGGTTGAAATTTATGGGCCAGAATCTTCAGGGAAAACCACGTTGACTTTACAGGTGATTGCTGAGATGCAAAAACTTGGCGGCACGTGTGCTTTTATTGATGCGGAGCATGCTCTTGATGTTCAATATGCAGCAAAGCTGGGTGTTAAAGCGTCTGACCTTCTGATTGCACAGCCGGATACAGGCGAGCAGGCGCTTGAAATTGCAGATGCGTTGGTGCGTTCGAGTTCGGTTGATTTAATTGTGATTGACTCGGTTGCCGCGCTTGTGCCTAAAGCGGAAATTGAAGGCGAAATGGGTGATTCTTTGCCTGGGCTGCAAGCACGCTTAATGTCACAGGCATTGCGTAAGCTTACAGGAACCATCAAGCGGACAAATTGCCTAGTTATTTTTATCAATCAAATCCGGATGAAAATCGGCGTGATGTTCGGTAACCCGGAAACCACAACAGGTGGCAATGCGCTGAAGTTCTATGCATCGGTACGGCTCGATATTCGGCGCATTGGCTCAATCAAAAAAGCGGATGAGGTGATTGGGTCTGAAACCCGTGTGAAAGTGGTCAAAAATAAAGTTGCTCCGCCATTTCGTGAGGCCATTTTTGATATTTTGTATGGCGAAGGCATTTCTCGTGAGGGTGAAATCATTGACCTTGGCGTACAAGCTAAAATTGTCGAAAAGGCGGGTGCTTGGTATAGCTACAACGGTGAGCGGGCCGGGCAAGGAAAAGATAATGCGCGGGAGTATCTGCGCGAAAACCCGGACATTGCGCGTGAGATTGAAAACAAAGTACGTGCTTCATTTGGTGTGAATGCAGTGACCAGCGCTGATGAAATTCAAGAAAAAGTTTAAACAACTGCCACCCAGCGGAAACCAGCAGGATTTCTCGTTCACCTGTTGGTTTTACCCGCTCTCAAGAGCCTAATATATTGCAACAATGTACGCTAAACCTAGTTTAAGGGCGCGCGCGTTGGGTTATCTGTCGCGGCGAGAATATAGCCGTGCCGAATTACATCGCAAATTAATCTCTTATGCAGATCCTGAAACAGATCTCAATCTTCTACTGAATGTTTTGCAAGATGAAGGTTATTTATCCGATGCGCGCTTTGCTGAAAGTGTGGCGCATCGTCGCGCGGCGCGTTGCGGAGTGCATCGGATTATTAACGAACTCAAGCAGCATGAGCTGGACGCGACGTTAATCGAACAGGTTAGTGCAGATTTACAGGCATCTGAATTCACCCGCGCTAAAGCTATTTGGCGCAAAAAATACGGGAACTTTCCCACGACCTCTATTGAGCGCGCGCGCCAAACGCGTTTTCTGGCGATGCGCGGGTTTGCTCACGCAACCATTGCAAGACTGCTCGGCGGCGGCGATGAAGATTGAGAGCTATGTTATGTTAAAATCAAGGGTTTCAAAGGCCTGTTTAAAGGAATCAGCGAATGAATATTCACGAGCACCAGGGTAAAGAAATCCTGCGCAAATTTGGGGTTGCTGTACCACGCGGCAAACCGGTGTTTACAGTTGATGAAGCGGTGCAAGTTGCGCAAGAGCTTGGTGGTCCGGTATGGGTTGTGAAAGCACAAATTCACGCCGGTGGCCGTGGCAAAGGCGGCGGCGTAAAAGTAGCAAAGTCGATTGATCAAGTGCGCGAATATGCAGGCCAAATTCTGGGCATGCAATTAAAAACGCACCAAACGGGTCCAGAAGGGCAAAAAGTGCGGCGTCTGCTGGTCGAAGAAGGCGCCGATATTAAAAAAGAGCTTTACCTTGGCTTGGTCGTAGATCGGGTGACGCAGCGCGTGACAGTTATGGCGTCTAGCGAAGGCGGCATGGAAATTGAAGAAGTCGCTGAAAAAACGCCTGAGTTGATTCATAAAGTAACGGTTGAGCCAACCCAGGGTTTAACCGATGCGCAAGCCGATCAATTGGCGACAAGTATTGGTATCCCATCAACTTCATTGGCGCAAGCGCGTACCATATTGCAAGGGTTATATCGGGCATTTTGGGAGACTGATGCCTCACTGGCTGAAATTAATCCATTGATTTTAACGGGCGACGGTCAAGTCATGGCGCTTGATGCTAAATTCAATTTTGATTCAAATGCGCTTTTCCGCCATCCTGAACTTGTTGAATATCGCGATTTAGATGAAGAGGATCCGGCTGAAGTAGAGGCCTCAAAATTTGATCTGGCGTATATTTCGTTGGACGGCGATATTGGTTGCTTAGTGAATGGCGCGGGCCTGGCGATGGCGACGATGGATTCAATTAAGCTCTTTGGTGGCGAGCCAGCTAACTTTCTTGATGTAGGCGGCGGCGCCACTACTGAGAAGGTAACTGAAGCCTTTAAAATCATGCTTAAAAACCCTGAGCTGAAAGCCATTTTAGTGAATATCTTCGGCGGCATTATGCGTTGCGATGTGATTGCTGAAGGCGTGATTGCCGCATCCAAGGCAGTGCAATTAAAAGTGCCGTTAGTCGTACGCATGAAAGGGACCAACGAAGATCTCGGCAAAAAAATGTTGGCCGAGTCTGGCTTACCCATTATTTCGGCCGACAGCATGGAAGAAGCTGCGCAGAAAGTCGTGGCGGCGGCTCAATAACTTAGGTCGTAATTCTGACTTAATTCCCCCGGATACGGATCATCATATTGAGCGGGCGCGTATTTTAAATACGCGCCCGCTCAAACGAAAAAGCTGAAAAGAGGCTGATATATGTCGATTTTGATTAACAAAGATACAAAAGTTATCACACAAGGGATCACGGGTAAAACCGGGCAGTTTCATACCCGTACTTGCCGTGATTATGCAAATGGCCGCGCTGCTTATGTAGCGGGCGTAAATCCCAAAAGAGCCGGCGAAGATTTTGAGGGTATTCCTATTTTTGGCAGTGTAAAAGAAGCCAAAGCAAATACCGGCGCTACCGTATCGGTAATTTACGTGCCGCCAGCGGGCGCTGCGGCAGCTATTTGGGAAGCGGTGGAAGCTGAGCTTGACCTTGCGATTTGCATCACCGAAGGGATTCCAGTGCGCGATATGATCGAGCTCAAAGATCGCATGCGTCGTGAGAATCGTAAAACGCTATTGTTGGGACCCAATTGCCCAGGCGTGATTACCCCTGATGAACTCAAAATCGGCATTATGCCAGGCCATATTCACAAAAAAGGCCGCATCGGCGTGATTTCGCGTTCAGGCACGCTGACTTATGAGGCGGTGGGGCAATTGACGGCGCTAGGTCTGGGGCAGTCTTCGGCGGTAGGCATCGGCGGCGACCCTGTGAATGGTTTGAAGCATATCGATGTATTGCGCCTTTTCAATGATGACCCTGAGACTGATGCAGTTGTGATGATTGGTGAAATTGGCGGTTCCGATGAAGAAGAGGCCGCTATCTGGGTTAAAGCGAATATGAAAAAACCTGTGGTTGGTTTTATCGCGGGCGTGACAGCGCCGCCAGGCAAACGGATGGGCCATGCCGGCGCAATTATCTCTGGTGGTAAAGGCACTGCTGATGAAAAACTGCAAGTCATGCAGGCATCTGGCATTAAGGTTACAAGAAACCCATCTGAAATGGGCCGCTTGTTGAAATCAGTACTATAAGCTAATCGACATAAATCGCGCTGGGCCTTTAAGGGAGGGATGTTCATGCTAGAACTGCTGACAGAACTTCATTGGGGCGCAGTCGCGCAAATTGTAGCGATTGATATTCTGCTGGGCGGCGATAATGCGGTGGTGATCGCACTGGCCTGCCGTAACTTACCCGCCCAACAGCGTATGCGCGGAGTATTAGGGGGGACCGCTGGCGCAATTCTGTTGCGCGTATTGTTAGTCGGTTTCGCGGTTACTTTGCTGCATATCCCCTTGCTGAAAATGCTTGGCGGTTTGATGCTGCTTTGGATTGGCGTCAAACTAATGCAGCCTGAAGCCGATGAGCATGACACCATTCGGCCTGCTGATCGGCTGCTGGGGGCCATCAAAACAATTATCATCGCAGATTTTGTGATGAGTCTTGATAATGTGATTGCGATTGCCGGCGCGGCGGAAGCAGCGCAGCCTGAACAGCGTATTTTCCTTGTCATATTTGGTTTGTTGCTCAGTATCCCAATCATTATTTGGGGGAGCCAGTTAGTGCTTAAGTTGTTGACGCGTTTTCCAGCGATTGTTGCAGCGGGCGCTGCATTACTGGGCTGGATTGCGGGTGGCCTTATCGTTAGTGACTCATTGGCACAGAAAATTCAAATACTTGCCACGCCGCTGGCGAGTTATATTGCGAGCGTTATAGGCGCTGTGCTGGTGGTAGTACTGGGTACAGCAATTAAAAGGCGCAGTGCGCGGCTAGGCAAATCCTAGCGTTATCTTTTAGTCGATCGGACGACTATCCGTATATTTCCCTCCTCATTATTCTCCCGCTTATAAGGCGTGTGGCGTGCTAGCCGCTGAATCATTCGGTATGCGCTAACAATAGTTCGCCTTCGCTTCTTATTTCCGGAGGTTTGTGCAATGGCGCAGTGGCTATATAACAGCATAATTTATTATTGGGGTTTCGCGCAGCGCGTGCATTTGCGTTCAAATCTCCGTTGGCTTGGTTTTACGCTGATTGAATTGATGATTGTGCTGGCGATTGTCGGCATTGTTGCTTCTTACGCGATTCCTGCATATCAAGATTATTTAGCCCGTAGTCGTGTGGGAGAAGGTTTATCGCTTGCCGTGTCAGCGCGGCTCGCGGTGGCGGAGAATGCAGCAAGTGGCGCGCCGTTCGAGAGCGGGTTTGGTCCGCCAGGTGCCACGCGTAATGTTGCGTCAATCCGTATTCTTCCGCAAAATGGGCAAATTGTTATTACATATACGCCGCGTGTAGCGCCGGCTGGCTCAAATGTGCTTGTGCTGGTTCCTTCAGCGCTGAATGATCTGGTTGCGACGAGTGCTCGGATTAGCTTGGCGGTAGATGTTGTGCAGTTAGGCTCGCTGAGTTGGGAGTGTTTTGCTGCGGGTAAAACGGCATCGTCTTTGCCAGCGCCTGGGCCGTTACCTGCTGAGTCGGCTACGCTGCCTACTCGGCTCGCTCCGGCAGAGTGCCGAATTTAAGATTAACGTCAGTTCGGGTTAAGCGAGCGCATTCTGGCTAATGGTGATGCCACATACTCGATATCGAGGAATTGAGTCCTTTTAATGCAAAGGCCCTTGATTTTGCTGTAACCCACCATTCGCAAAAGATTCAATCGTACGCTCAGGAATCGCGCTAGCATGAATATGCGAGATTCTCCATTTGCCGCATTCTTGCACTAACACATAGGTTGTTAGCACCAATTTAGGCTGCTCATCCGGATTAATCGAGTTATGCGCCTCAGTCACGATATAGATTGCGGTGCTTGGGCTTTCATAAGAACGCGTATCAAGCACTTGGATTTTGGGCGCGCCATATTCAAATTGCTGAGCTAAATTAGAGCGAATCGTATCTAGTCCATTAAAAAGAATGCCGTTCGCGGTAATAAAACTGGTCGCGTCCTCGTCAACCCAAAGCGCCATAATGTCTTCTAGCCTGCTTTCAGCGAGTGCATGGTAGTACGCGTGTAACGTATCAATGGCCGTATCAAATGGGCGAGTGAAGGAAGGCATGGCGTACTCTCTTAACTTTCTATTAGCAGCATCTCACGTAATTGCTCGAATACATGTTCTGGTTTGAGTTGACGTAAGCAATTTAAATGGCCTAACGGGCATTCGCGCGCAAAACACGGACTGCATTCAAGATGTAACCATTGTACTCGTGCGCGGTCAGTTAGGGGAGGGGTATGGCGTGGGTCGCTTGAACCATAAAGTGCCAGCAGTGGCCGGTGTAACGCAGCCGCCACGTGCATCAGCCCGGAATCATTGCTCACGACAACACTGGCGCTGGCAATTAGGGCGCACGCCTCATTGAGGGTGGTTTGTCCGCACAAATTACGCACGTGGGGCGTTTGTTCAGTGATGCGCGCGCCAAGCGGCGTATCTTGCGCTGCGCCAAGCGTAATAATTTGCGCGTAGGGGAAAGCATAGGCAATCAGTTGGGCAAGCGTTGCAAAATGTTCTGTTGGCCAGCGCTTGGCGGCGCCATATTCTGCGCCTGGGCAGAATGCGATGAGAGGTGCTTGCGCAGTCAGCTTAAAGCGTTGCAAAACCTGTGCAGCTTTAGGTTGATCGAGTGTAAGGCGTGGGACAGGAAGCTCAGCGGGCAACCCCGCGCGCGGCGCATAAGCGAGCGCTGCGTAATGGCGCACCATGGGCGGCCGCTGTGCGTTTTTACGTGGATTGGGGTGGCGCACATTGATGAGTCCATACCGGTGCTCGCCATGATAGCCAATGCGTAGCCGAATTTGCGCAAGCCAAGGGATTAAAGCGGATTTTGCTGAATTTGGCAGTATAAAAGCGGCATCGTAATGAGCTGCGCGCAGCGTCTGCGCTAGCTGCCAACGTTGTCGTAATTGGAGCTTTTTATGCGCGAGTTGGGTTGGGTAGACGTGATTGATTTCCGGCATCTGCTCCAGTATCGGCGCAACCCAGTTTGGTGCGATTGCATCAAGGGTAATCCGCGGATGTAGCTTTTTGAGCAGAATGAAAAGGGGCTGCGCCATAAGCGCATCGCCAATCCAATTGGGAGCGATGATGAGTGCACGTTGCATGAGGGGGAACTGGCTAAAAGATGAGTGGCTAAGTCGAGGCTAGGGCTGGACCATTCAAACAAACTTAAACAAGCAAAAATGCTGTTGGTGTTAAACGGATGTTGTATCGCCTGTCGCGGTTTCGTGATTGTCCAGCGCATAGCACGCGCCGCAATAAGGGCAACTCGCTGCGCCATGGCTCACATCAATAAAAACCCGTGGATGTGAACTCCAGAGAGGCATTTGAGGATTTGGGCAAAAAACGGGGAGGGCAGCCGGATTCACTTTGAGCAGTGGAGTTTGCATCATCTATCTTTCTCTTTAAATGGGGGTAAGCCAGTGGCTATATTGAGGGTTTTTACCGGCCACAATCTCGAAGAATGCACGTTGCAGCTTTTCTGTTAGCGGGCCACGCTGTCCCGTGCCGATGCAACGGTTATCGAGTTCTCGAATCGGTGTAATTTCAGCGGCGGTGCCAGTGAAAAAAGCCTCATCGGCGCAATACATTTCATCGCGGGTAATGCGTTTCTCAATCACTTCAATTTGATGAGCGCGCGCAAGCGTCATCACAGCATCGCGCGTAATGCCATCTAAGCAAGAGGATAGGTCTGGAGTATAAAGCCGGCCTTTTTTAACGATAAATACATTCTCGCCCGAGCCTTCTGATACGTAACCATCGGTATCGAGCAAAAGCGCTTCATCATAGCCGTCAATGCTGACCTCTTGGTGAGCGAGAATTGAATTAGCATACCAGCCGCTCGCTTTTGCGCGAACCAGTGAAACATTGACATGGTGCCGTTGTAGCGATGACGTTTTAACCCGAATGCCGCTGCTTAATGCTTGCTCGCCGAGATAGGCGCCCCAGGGCCAAGCGGCGATTGCAATGTGAACCGTGTTGCCCTTGGCTGAAAGCCCAAGTTTTTCAGCGCCAAGCCAAGCAATCGGGCGGATATAACATGATTCAAGTTGGTTCGAGCGGACGACTTCGCACTGAGCATTGAAGATAGTTTGCTGATCAAACGGCAAAGTCATTTGGAAGATTTTTGCCGAATTAAAGAGGCGTTGCGTGTGTTCGTTGAGGCGGAAGATCGCGGTGCCAGTCGTCGTTCGATAAGCTCGAACCCCCTCAAACACGGCCATGCCATAGTGCAAAGAATGGGTGAGGACATGGATATTAGCTGCGCGCCAATCAACTAATTGACCATCCATCCAGATTTTGCCGTCGCGGTCTGCCATTGACATAATGAGGTATCCTAAATACAGCTTTTGAAGATTAAGGTTTCTTATTATAAATCAGGCTTTATTGCATTCATCTAGCGCAGCGCGAAAAATGGTTAAAAGTTTTCCTTAGTCTGCCGAGAGACACCTCGTTAGCGCTGACTATTTTTCGTCGCTTATCGAAAAGCTTCCGATCTTTTGTGTGCGGAGTAAGATGTCAGTTTTCTGCAAAGTAGATGTTCTTACATAATACAGGTAAAATATCGTCCTTTTTCAGTGAAACAATGATGCTTTGCCAAGCAAGTTTGGCGCACATTGTGTTTGACGTTTAATGATTTTCACTCTTTTGCAGCTTCGATCTGCACTACGCCTCTAATGCCTGAGATTCTGCGCCTTACTGATTTGATTGCTGCTGGCAAATTGGCCGGCAAGCGAGTGTTTATCCGCGCCGATCTGAATGTGCCGCGCGATGAGACGGGCCGTATTACGGACGATACACGCATCCGTGCCTCTTTACCCGCGATCACTACAGCCCTTGCTGCTGGAGCCGCGGTGATGGTGACCTCCCATCTGGGGCGGCCGGTTGAAGGCCAGCTTAAACCAGAAGACTCTTTAGCGGCTGTCGCTCAGCGCTTGGGCGAGCTATTGGGCCGTACTGTGCCATTGATCAGAGATTGGGTTGAAACAGGCGTTAAGCTTGCGCCTGGGCAGCTCGTGCTGCTTGAGAATTGCCGGGCAAATCCAGGAGAAAAAGCGAATGCAGATGCTCTCGCCCAGAAAATGGCGGGGCTATGCGATATATATATTAATGATGCATTTGGTACTGCGCATCGGGCCCAAGCCTCCACGCATGGTATCGCAAAATATGCACCGATCGCGGCGGCAGGGCCTTTGCTTGCAGGCGAATTAAACGCATTGAAACGCGCGCTTGAGCAACCTAAGCGGCCGCTTGTGGCAATCGTTGGTGGTTCAAAAGTATCGACCAAACTCACCATTTTGAAGTCACTGGCGCATAAAGTCGATCAGTTGATTGTGGGGGGCGGCATTGCGAATACATTTATGTTAGCGGCGGGTTTGCCAATCGGCAAATCGCTTGCTGAAGCGGCTTTAGTCAGTGAAGCTAAGGCCATCATTGACTTGATGCAACAACGTGGCGCAGCGGTACCGATTCCGCTTGATGTCGTGACGGCAAAAACGCTGAGCGCCACAGCCCAACCCGAAATCAAGCCAGCCCATGCGGTGGCGGAAGATGACTTAATCCTCGATCTGGGTCCCACCAGCATGGGTCAATTGACAGCGCTATTGGCTAAGGCTGGCACCATCATCTGGAATGGCCCCGTGGGAGTGTTTGAGTTTGATGCCTTTGGTCAAGGGACTCAATCGCTTGCGCGAGCGGTTGCTGACTCGGCTGCATTTTCCATCGCAGGGGGCGGCGATACACTGGCGGCGATCACAAAATATGGCGTCTCTGAACAAATAGGTTATATTTCAACCGGCGGTGGCGCTTTTCTTGAGTTCCTGGAGGGCAAAACGCTGCCTGCTGTAGAGGCGCTTATGACTTGCTTAGAATCGGTAGATTGATTTTTACGGATGGGTTGCGTCACTCCGAATTGCCATGGCGATTCGGCGCGCTGGGTTGTGCGCCAGTGAGTGGATGCATCAACATAATTTTATAGATTTGAATTAAGGAGAAAGCACGTGCCTCTCGTATCCATGCGCCAATTGCTTGACCATGCTGCCGAAGAAGGTTATGGGCTGCCAGCCTATAACGTAAATAACTTGGAGCAAGTACAAGCGATTATGGCGGCGGCTGATGAAGTCAATGCGCCCGTGATTATGCAAGCATCAGCGGGTGCTCGCAAATACGCTGGCGAAGCCTTTTTGCGCCATTTAATTGAAGCTGCGGTTGAGGCTTACCCTCATTTGCCGGTGGTCATGCATCAAGATCATGGTCAATCGCCAGCCGTTTGCTTAAGCGCGATTCGTAGCGGTTTTACGAGCGTTATGATGGACGGCTCGCTGCAGGAAGATGGTAAAACCATTGCTTCTTATGAATATAATGTAGCAGTTTCAAAAAAAGTGGTCGATTTTGCGCATGCTATTGGCGTGACAGTCGAGGCTGAATTAGGGTGCTTAGGCTCGCTAGAGACAATGCGCGGCGATAAAGAAGATGGCCATGGCGCGGAAGGCGCAATGAGCCGTGAACAACTCTTAACCAATCCAGAGCAAGCGGCTGATTTTGTCCGGCAGACCCAATGTGACGCGCTGGCGATTGCCATTGGCACATCGCATGGCGCCTATAAATTCACTAAAAAGCCAACTGGCGATATTTTGGCGATTGAGCTCATCAAAGAAATTCACCGGCGCTTGCCAAACACGCATTTAGTGATGCATGGCTCATCTTCGGTGCCCCAGGAATTATTGGCTGAAATCCGAGAATTTGGCGGTGACATGCAACAAACGTATGGCGTACCGGTTGAAGAAATTCAAGAAGGAATTCGACACGGTGTGCGTAAAATCAATATTGACACGGATTTGCGGCTGGCTATGACGGGGGCAGTACGCCGCTTCTTAGTTGAAAACCCCAGCAAATTTGATCCCCGTGAATATCTAAAGCCTGCTCGTGCTGCTGCGCAAGCAATCTGCAAAGCTCGCTATCTCGCTTTTGGCTGTGAAGGGCAGGCGAGCAAAATTAAATCCATGCCGCTTGAAAAAATGGCGCAACGTTATCAAAAAGGCGAGCTTGCGCAACAGGTGCGGTAAGACTTAGCGCACTTGTACATAGGCAAAAATATTTTTTATGTTGTCCTCTACGCTTTATCAGTCGGCACTCTCTTCGCTCAGTCTATTAAACCGCGGCAAAGTCCGCGACAATTATGCGCTAGGCAAAGATAAGTTGCTGATTATTACGACCGATCGCATCTCTGCGTTTGATGTGATACTGAATGAACCCATTCCTGGTAAAGGCTGGGTTCTTAATCAGATGTCAAATTTCTGGTTTGCGCGCTTTGCGCATCACGTGCCCAACCATTTAACCGGGATTGCGCCTGAAACCGTGGTTGCTCCTGATGAGCTTGAACAGGTTAAAGGTCGCGCAGTGGTGGTTAAGCGGTTAACGCCCATTTTGGTTGAAGCTGTGGTGCGTGGTTACCTAGCGGGTAGTGGTTGGAAAGATTATCAAGCCACCGGAGCGGTATGTGGCATTGCTCTACCCGCTGGCCTGAAAAATGCGCAACAATTGCCGCAGCCGATTTTTACGCCAGCGGCCAAAGCTAATCTTGGTGAGCATGACGAAAATATTTCTTTTGCTGCGGTTGAAGCATTAATTGGGCCGGCATTGGCGGCGCAAATCCGGGATCTTAGCTTACTGCTTTACCGTGAAGCAGCGGAATACGCGGCAACCCGCGGGATTATTATTGCTGATACTAAATTTGAATTTGGCTTAGATGAGAACGGGGTTTTGCACCTGATGGACGAGGTCTTGACGGCGGACTCATCGCGCTTTTGGCCGGCTGACCAATATCAGGTGGGTGAAAATCCCCCATCGTTTGATAAGCAGTTTGTGCGTGATTGGCTCGAGACGCAATCTTGGTCAAAGACTCCACCTGCCCCTACATTGCCAGCCGCTGTGATCGAAAAAACAGCAGCAAAATATCACGAAGCGCTTGAGCGTTTAATGGGCGAAATTTAACCAGCTAATGTAAGGCTAAGCAGATGGAAAATGACCAGCGACAGAAGCCATTGATAGGCGTGGTAATGGGCTCCGCCTCGGACTGGGAAGTCATGCGGCATGCGGTGCACATTTTAAAAGAGTTTGGGGTGCATTATGAAGCTCAAGTTCTTTCTGCCCACCGTATGCCTGACGAGATGCTAGCTTATGCGCAGAATGCGCGCGCGCGCTCACTGGTGGCAATTATTGCTGGTGCTGGAGGCGCGGCGCATTTGCCGGGTATGCTCGCCGCAAAAACCACGGTACCGGTATTGGGCGTGCCGGTGCCAAGTCAATATCTGAGAGGGGTTGATTCGCTCCATTCCATTGTGCAAATGCCAAAGGGCGTGCCGGTGGCAACTTTCTCGATCGGCGAAGCAGGTGCTGCCAATGCCGCTTTATTTGCCATCGCGCTATTGGCTAATGTTTCTGCTGAATATGCTCACAAACTTGAACTGTTCCGCCAGCAACAACATGATGCTGCGTGTGCTGCAACTCTGCCTAATCTCTAATTCTAATGTTTGCTCCTAGCTTTCCAATTTTGCCTGGCGCGTGGCTTGGCATACTGGGTGGCGGCCAGCTTGGCCGCATGTTTTGTTTTGCGGCCCAAACCATGGGTTACCGGGTAGCCGTGCTGGACCCGAATCCAGCGAGTCCAGCAGGCGTAGTAGCGGACCGTCATTTCTGCGCAGCTTACGAGGATGAGGCCGTGTTGGCTGAATTTGCTCAGCTATGCGCAGCGGTTTCAACTGAGTTTGAAAACGTGCCAGCGGTAAGCCTTGAGTACCTAGCGCGCACAATCTATGTTAGCCCGGCGAGTCACTGTGTTGCGATTGCGCAAGATCGGATTGCAGAAAAGCGTTTTATGGAAAGCTGTGGGGTTGCGGTTGCGCCTCATCTCATCATAGAGTCGGCAGATAAGCTTACGCAGTTTAGCCAGCAACAGCTCAATTCAGTTCTACCGGGTATTTTAAAAACCGCCCGCCTTGGCTATGATGGCAAGGGCCAAATTAAGGTGGCGAGCGTAGCCGAACTACAGCATGCTTATGCTGAGCTTGGTGAGGTGGCTTGTGTGCTTGAGAAACAGGTGCCGATTGCGTATGAAGTCTCTATATTGATTGCGCGCAGCGTAAAGGGTGCAACTGCTGTTTACCCACTGGTACGCAATACGCATCAGCATGGCATTTTGATGCAAACGGTTGCCCCGGCGCCGAATGTGCCGCCAGCACGGGCTGATGCTGCAACTCGCACGGCCTTGGCGTTTGCCGAGCAGTTGCGCTATGTGGGGGTTCTTTGTGTTGAATTCTTTGTGCTGGAAGATGGCTCATTATTAGCCAATGAGATGGCTCCACGCCCACACAACTCGGGTCATTACACGGTAGATGCTTGCGCTACCAGCCAATTTGAGCAGCAAGTACGAGCCATGACAGGGCTGCCATTGGGTGACACACGACAGCATTCGGCGGCGGTTATGCTAAACCTGCTAGGAGATCTTTGGTTTGCTGGAGGGGCGCATCAGCAAACGCCGCCATGGCATGATGTGATTGGATTGCCAGCGGCACGGCTCCATCTCTACGCAAAAGAGGACGCACGTCCAGCCCGTAAAATGGGGCATTTAACGCTTACTGCGGCAACCTTGGACGAAGCTGCTGCTGCTGCGTGTGAAAGTGCGCGGCTGTTACAGATGATACCAACTAAAGCGGGTGGGCAATATCCGTTTGATTAGCACCTGCGGTATGATTTATTTTCTGGCATAAGCGCGGTGATTGTATTGTCAGAAAGCTTTGTGACTAGCCTTTCTGTAGGCCTCCTTCAATTAAATATTGTGCAACAGGCATAATGTCTATATGAATGCCTCCCGGTAATGATGTTCGGTGTTAAGCATCAATTGGACAAACTGCTTATCCATTTCATGCCTTTCTTTTGCCAGATAATCATCTCTGAAATAATCTTCGAACTCAATACATAATATCCGACCCTTCGGCAGCTCGGCCGCGAGTTGGCTCGTGCGCATATACGGTGTTTGCGCATCGGCTGTTGTTGTGGGGGCAGAAGAACCAGATGAATGGAGAACGTTCACGTCCGGATCTGTGAGCTCGGGTGCTCGACCTCCGACTTTGGGTTACCCTCAAGTCCGACGACGTTTGAGAAAGATTGGCTTGCCCGTCAGATCACGCTGGCAGCATAATCCGTTCGGATAAGGGATATGCTAAACGGGGACAAGGTCAGTATTTTAATTTGATGATAGCGTATCTCAATAGTGACTGCGGTTTTTATTTCGGCTAGATATAGTTTACTTCGTACTAGAAGCTTTAATACTCGAAAACTCTTTGTATATTGCTCGACAGGATTTTCTGTTGCTTGCTGCAAAACTCTAACTATTTTCTACAATGCGAGAAAAATATGCATTCACTTTGTAAGCCGTCGCCTTCTCTGCCAGGGCTAATTCCTAGTGTCACACAGGCTTCCTCTGAAAATTCGATTGATCAAAATAGACAAAATCAGCTTTGGGTTGCAGATGTATTACCTAGGAAGCAATTACTGTCACAAGAAAATTTACCGCGTGCAACATCATTACCTGCAGCTAACGGTCAAGCTATGTCAGCGATAGCGCGCTGTCCGCCTGAAGTGTGGGGAAACGTATTCAAGTACGTAGACGCAAAAGGTATTAAAAGTGTACGTAGGAGCTCCAAAGAGATGGATAGTATGGCCAGTCCAGAGCTGAGATTGATTACTTTGGATAGTGATAGCCCAAAAGATTTTGCAGAGGTAATGGTTTTACTCAAAAAAACGAGATGGAGAGCCAAACTCATTCTAGAAAATACTGCATGTACAAATGAAAATTTGAAAAACTTACCTACAGACATAAGGTATTTGAAACTCAGATTTCAGCGCGAAGCGCTCGATCCTAAGGTTATTGAGGCACTACCTGATTTGGAAAAATTGGAGTCTTTGGATCTAAGCGGCTCTCGGCGTTCTGGGGAGGTGATTGCCGCGCTTCTCAAGAAGACGCCCAATGTAAAAACGTTAAATTTAAGCAGGTGTAAGGCTATCGATCTTGAAGCCCTTAAGGCACTACCTGCTTTGGAAAAGTTGGAGTCTTTGGATCTAAGAGGCTCTAGGCTTTCTGGGGAGGCGCTTGCCGCGCTTCTCAAGAAGACGCCTAATGTAAAAACGTTGGATTTAAGCGGGTGTAAGACTATCGATCTTGAAGCTCTTAAGGCACTACCGGTTTTTGAAAAATTGGAGTCTTTGGATCTAAGCGGCTCGAAGTTTTCTGAAGCGGCGATTGTCGCGCTTCTCAATAAGACACCTAATGTAAAAACGTTAAATTTAAGCGGGTGTAAGGCTATCGATCTTGAAGCGCTTAAGGTACTACCTGCTTTGGAAAGGTTGGAGTCTTTGGATCTAAGTGACTCGGAGTTTTCTGAAGAGGCGATTGCTGCGCTTCTCAATAAGACGCCTAATGTAAAAAGGTTAGATTTAAGCGAATGTAATGGCATCGATCTTGAAGCCCTTAAGGCACTACCGGTTTTTGAGAAATTGGAATCTTTGGAGCTAAGAGACTCGGAGTTTTCTGAAGCGGCGATTGTCGCGTTTCTCAATAAGACGCCTAATGTAAAAACGTTAGATTTAAGCGGGTGTAAGGCTATCGATCTTGAAGCCCTTAAGGCACTACCGGTTTTTGAAAAATTGGAATCTTTGGATCTAAGCAGCTCCGGGCTTTCTAAAGCAGCTATTGTCGCGTTTCTCAAGAAGACGCCTAATGTAAAAAGGTTAGATTTAAACGAGTCCGAAGACATCGATCTTGAAGCCTTTAAGGCACTACCGGTTTTTGAAAAATTGGAATTTTTAAATCTAAGCAGCTCCGGGCTTTCTAAAGCAGCTATTGTCGCGTTTCTCAATAAGACACCTAATGTAAAAACGTTAAATTTAAGCTATTGTAATGACATCGATCTTGAACCCCTTAAGGCACTACCGGTTTTTGAAAAATTGGAATCTTTGGGTCTAAGCAACTCGAAGTTTTCTGAAGCGACGATTGTCGCGTTTCTCAAGAAGACGCCTAATGTAAAAACGTTAGATTTACGCGGGTGTAAGGCTATCGATCTTGAAGCCCTTAAGGCACTACCGGTTTTTGAAAAATTGGAATTTTTAAATCTAAGCAGCTCCGGGCTTTCTAAAGCAGCTATTGTCGCGTTTCTCAATAAGACACCTAATGTAAAAACGTTAAATTTAAGCTATTGTAATGACATCGATCTTGAGGCGCTTAAGGCACTACCGGTTTTTGAAGAATTGGAATCTTTGGATCTAAGCGACTCGGAGTTTTCTGAAGCGGCTATTGTCGCGTTTCTCAATAAGACGCCTAATGTAAAAACGTTAAATTTAAGCTATTGTAATGACATCGATCTTGAGGCGCTTAAGGCACTACCGGTTTTTGAAGAATTGGAATCTTTGGATCTAAGCGACTCGGAGTTTTCTGAAGCGGCTATTGTCGCGTTTCTCAATAAGACGCCTAATGTAAAAACGTTAAATTTAAGCTATTGTAATGACATCGATCTTGAGGCGCTTAAGGCACTACCTGTTTTGGAAAAATTGGAATCTTTGGATCTAAGCAACTCGGAGTTTTCTGAAGCGGCTATTATAGCGTTTCTCAATAAGACATCTAATTTAAAAACGTTAGATTTAAGCGGGTGTAATGGCATCGATCTTGAAGCCCTTAAGGCATTACCCGCTTTAAAAAAAATGGAATCTCTTCGGCTTAGATTGGTCGCTCTATAACCAGAGACTAGATCACACCTGGGTTACTCAACTTATCTGATTCCTGAAATTATGCAGGGAACGGTATTGCAATGCGCTATGAGGGTGTTGATCATTTTGTAATGCTCAAATGCAATGGCCAAGTTGTTCGCTGCGGCTACGGCATCCGGTTTTGGCATGAGGAGCGATGTAATCGCGCTTCATGGTCTTTACAAAGTCTCTGCCCCGCCATTACTTTGAGAGCTACAAATTTAAGTGAATGACTGTGTCCGGTTATTTAAGGGGCCAATCCACGATGATAGCGTATCTCAATAGTGACTGCGGTTTTTATTTCGGCTAGATATAGTTTACTTCGCACTAGAAGCTTTAATACTCGAAAACTCTTTGTATATTGCTCGACAGGATTTTCTGTTGCTTGCTGCAAAACTCTAACTATTTTCTACAATGCGAGAAAAATATGCATTCACTTTGTAAACTGTCGCCTTCTCTGCCAGGGCTAATTCCTAGTGTCACACAGGCTTCCTCTGAAAATTCGATTGATCAAAATAGACAAAATCAGCTTTGGGTTGCAGATGTATTACCTAGGAAGCAATTACTGCCACAAGAAAATTTACCGCGTGCAACATCATTACCTGCAGCTAACGGTCAAGCTATGTCAGCGATAGCGCGCTGTCCGCCTGAAGTGTGGGGAAACGTATTCAAGTACGTAGACGCAAAAGGTATTAAAAGTGTACGTAGGAGCTCCAAAGAGATGGATAGTATGGCCAGTCCAGAGCTGAGATTGATTACTTTGGATAGTGATAGCCCAAAAGATTTTGCAGAGGTAATGGTTTTACTCAAAAAAACGAGATGGAGAGCCAAACTCGTTCTAGGAAATACTGCATGTACAAATGAAAATTTGAAAAACTTACCTACAGACATAAGGTATTTGAAACTCAGATTTCGGCGCGGAGCGCTCGATCCTAAGGTTATTGAGGCACTACCTGATTTGGAAAAATTGGAGTCTTTGGATCTAAGCGGCTCTCGGCTTTCTGGGGAGGTGATTGCCGTGCTTCTCAAGAAGACGCCTAATGTAAAAAGGTTAGATTTAAGCGAGTATCATGCTATCGATCTCGAAGCCCTTAAGGCACTACCTGCTTTTGAAAAACTGGAGTCTTTGGATCTAAAATACTCGAAGTTTTCTGGGGAGGTGATTGCCGTGCTTCTCAATAAGACGCCTAATGTAAAAAGGTTAGATTTAAGCGAGTGTAATGGCATCGATCTTGAAGCCCTTAAGGCACTACCTGCTTTTGAAAAATTGGAGTCTTTGGAGCTAAGAGACTCGAAGTTTTCTGCAGCGGCGATTGTCGCATTTCTCAATAAGACACCTAATGTAAAAACGTTAAATTTACGCGGGTGTAAGGCTATCGATCTTGAAGCCCTTAAGGCACTACCTGCTTTTGAAAAACTGGAGTCTTTGGAGCTAAGAGCCTCTTGGCTTTCTGGGGAGGCGATTGCTGCGCTTCTCAAGAAGACGCCTAATGTAAAAAGGTTAGATTTAAGCGAGTGTCATGCTATCGATCTTGAAGCCCTTAAGGCACTACCTGCTTTTGAAAAATTGGAGTCTTTGGATCTAAGGGCCTCTCGGCTTTCTGGGGAGGCGCTTGCCGCGCTTCTCAATAAGACGCCTAATGTAAAAAGGTTAGATTTAAGCGAGTGTAATGGCATCGATCTTGAAGCCCTTAAGGCACTACCTGCTTTTGAAAAATTGGAGTCTTTGGATCTAAGGGCCTCTCGGCTTTCTGGGGAGGCGCTTGCCGCGCTTCTCAATAAGACGCCTAATGTAAAAAGGTTAGATTTAAGCGAGTGTCATGCTATCGATCTTGAAGCCCCTAAGGCACTACCGGTTTTTGAAAAATTGGAGTCTTTGGATCTAAGGGCCTCTCAGCTTTCTGGGGAGGCGCTTGCCGCGCTTCTCAATAAGACGCCTAATGTAAAAAGGTTAGATTTAAGCGAGTGTAATGGCATCGATCTTGAAGCCCTTAAGGCACTACCTGCTTTTGAAAAATTGGAGTCTTTGGAGCTAAGAGACTCGGGGTTTTCTGCAGCGGCGCTTGCCGCGCTTCTCAATAAGACGCCTAATGTAAAAACGTTAAATTTACGCGGGTGTAAGGCTATCGATCTTGAAGCCCTTAAGGCACTACCTGCTTTTGAAAAATTGGAGTCTTTGGAGCTAAGAGACTCGGGGTTTTCTGCAGCGGCGCTTGCCGCGCTTCTCAATAAGACGCCTAATGTAAAAACGTTAAATTTACGCAAGTATCATGCTATCGATCTTAAAGCCCTTAAGGCACTACCTGCTTTTGAAAAATTGGAATCTTTGGATCTAAGCGACTCGGAGTTTTCTGAAGCGGCTATTGTAGCGCTTCTCAATAAGATACCTAATGTAAAAACGTTAGATTTAAGCTATTGTAATGGCACCGATCTTGAGGCGCTTAAGGCACTACCGGTTTTTGAAAAATTGGAGTCTTTGGATCTAAAATACTCGAGGCTTTCTGGGGAGGTGATTGCCGCGCTTCTCAATAAGACGCCTAATGTAAAAAGGTTAGATTTAAGCGAGTGTAATGGCATCGATCTTGAAGCCCTTAAGGCATTACCTGCTTTTGAAAAATTGGAATCTTTGGATCTAAAATACTCGAAGTTTTCTGCAGCGGCGATTGTCGCGTTTCTCAATAAGACGCCTAATATAAAAAGGTTAGATTTAAGCGAGTATCATGCTATCGATCTCGAAGCCCTTAAGGCACTACCTGCTTTTGAAAAATTGGAGTCTTTGGATCTAAGAGACTCGGGGTTTTCTGGAGAGGCGATTGCCGCGCTTCTCAATAAGACGCCTAATGTAAAAAGGTTAGATTTAAGCGGGTGTAATGGCATCGATCTTGAAGTCGATAAAGCATTATCCGCTTTAAAAAATTGGAATCGGTCGCTCTATAACCAGAGACTAGATCACACCTGGATTACTCAACTTATCTGATTCCTGAAATTATGCCGGGAACGGTATTGCAATGCGCTATGAGGGTGTTGATCATTTTGTAATGCTCAAATGCAATGGCCAAGTTGTTCGCTGCGGCTACGGCATCCGGTTTTGGCATGAGGAGTGATGTAATCGCGCTTCATGGTTTTTACAAAGTCTCTGCCACGCCATTACTTTGAGAGCTACAAATTTAAGTGAATGATTGTGTCTGGTTATTTAAGGGGCCAAGCCAGCGGGTCAACCATTAAAAAGGCCAAACCTTGTTATAGCTGAATACCAATAAATAGCCGGCCCCATATCCAATTTTAATGCGCTTGTTCTAGCGTAAGTAAGGCCTGCTTGAGATGCAGCCCCCCTGCATAGCCCGTCAAACTGCCATTTGCTCCAATCACTCGATGGCAGGGGATGATCACAGCAATCTGGTTTGCGCCATTGGCCGCGCCTACCGCACGTGCCGCTGTTGGGCAGTCTAGGATACGGGCCAGCTCGCCATAACTCAGAGTTGTGCCGTACGGAATAGCGGTGAGTTGTTGCCAAACGCGCAGCTGGAAAGCCGTGCCTAATGGCGCGAGCGGCAAGTCGAATTGTGCTCGTTGACCTAAGAAATATTCCTCAATTTGCTGTTGGACAAAGGCTGTTTTAGCATTTTGCCATTCGACATTCATCCCCTGCAACAAACGACGCGCGGCCTGGGTTTCTCCGGCGAATGCCAGTCGCGCTAAAGCGCCTTCGGTGGTAACGATAGCCGTCATTTGCCCTAGTGGAGTGGAAAATTTTCCGCCAAAATAATGTGTTTGAGATTGCATGGTATCGCTCCTTAGGCTTGTGTTGCTACACTGGCCCAAACATGGCAGGTAGCGAGGCTGCGATGTGGGGCGAAAGGGGCCATTAGAGCAGTCATCTGTTCTAGGCTTGGCCTCAGTGGCAATTGATATAGGCGTTGTAGTCCTATCGCCAATCCGCTGTCGCCAGCCGGCATGCAGTCGGCTAACCCTAAACCGCGCATTAAAGTGTAATGCGTGGTCCATGGTCCCAGACCGCGTACACTGCGTAAGGTGCGTTCCGCGACTTGAGCCGAGCCTTGCGCTAAGCGCTCTAATGGCAATTGCCCGGAGCAGATGGTTTGCGCAGCATGAATCAAATATTCTGCTTTAGAGCGTGAATAACGTAACGCGGTTAATTCAGAGGGATCCATCGCAGCAATGCGTTCGGGTGATGGATGAGTATATTGACCGCCTGTGCCAGCTGGGTCACCGGCGTGTTTGATCAGGGCGCGCCGTAGTTGTACCGCAAAAGCTAGATTAATTTGTTGGCCGATGATGGCCCATGTGAGCGCCTCAAAAGCGCCTGGCGCTAGAGGAATGCGTAGACCACGGTGATTTGCAACGAGCGTTCGCACATATTCTTGTTTATTGGCTCTTGCCTCAAAACTGGCGTTGTCACTATATAAACCTAACATGCGCATAGCGATAACATGTGCGTTAACCATCGTTTGCGGCGCAGGTGCGCCATCATATTCAACCTCACACCAAGCACCTGACGTTTGCAAGGTGAGCTTGAGCTTCACCAATAGGCGGTTGAGTCTGAGTGGAATAGAGATCTGTTGACCACAGACGTGTTCAAAGATGCCCTCGCGATCTCGTCCATGGTAACAGAGCGCATCAAGTGCCCGAAAATCTGCCGGGAGTTGCAATAAGAAACTCTTTGACTCGCGTAAAGCCCGATAGGCGCCTGGCGTCATTGCGGTCGTGGCCAGAAACTGCCGATGGAAGGTGGCCTCGCTCTCAAAACCGGCTTCATGAGCTAGATCGATCACCCGCTCATTTGAATCAATTAAACGTTGGCAAGCGAAAGAGACTTGTTCTTGGCGCAATAACGCCGCCGGGGTTAGATGGGCATGAGTGCGGATGAGATCCGCTAAATTTGTGATGCCAATGCCTGCGGTTGCGGCGAGACTATTCACATCCTTAAATGCGCTAGGCTCAGCGCGTAGGCGTTCAATTAAGCCTTCATAGAGGGCCTCATCCCAACGCTTGCCGCGCGCAAAAAGATCTGGGCGACATCGTTTGCAGGCGCGCAAGCCGGCAGCAATTGCTTCAGCTTCACTAGCAAAGAAGCGTACATTGTCAAATTTAGGTTTGCGCGCAGGGCATGATGGCAAACAGTAAATGCCGGTGGTCAGCACGCCAGTGAAAAACCGCCCATCATACGTTTGGTCTTTGGCAACGCTCCGCTCGTACATGGTTTGTTTACTTAATTTCATTATGCTGTTCCAGTTTTCTGCTGAAGGTCGATTTTTCAACTGCCACGACTTAAAAACGAACGTGCTGTACATCTATTAGACTGCTGGTTTAGGCGTTGCTTGGTTTTCATTTAGAGCAACCGTCATTTTGTAGTAAATTGATCACTAACAGCTTACTTTGGTTAAATCTGGCCCACCTCTCACAGACACCGCTGGAAGTAAAATTCATGGTATTGTGGGCTAACGAGTGCTTTTTCTATGTGCCATACTGTGTTAACCGTTTTTTTTAATTTTGTTTGCCGATTTAGGTTAGGAGGTTTCGTCCATGCACGATAACTTCTTGTCCAAGTTCATCTTGTCTGATTCAGGGGGTAGCCCACCTACAGCTTTGCCCGTTGACGGAAGCGGCATTGCGCATGCAGCTCACGTGCTTGAAAGAGGGGAGTTGCTTGCGTTTCCAACTGAAACTGTCTATGGCCTTGGCGCGGATGCAGAGAACCCAGCGGCAATTGCGCGGATTTATGCAGCTAAAGGCCGACCTTTGAATCATCCGGTGATTGTGCATCTTGCTCCCAATGCAGATCTTGCTTACTGGGTCAGTGGAGCGCTTCCGTCGAGCGCGCGGGCGTTGATTGATGCATTTTGGCCTGGGCCGCTGACCCTGATTCTCTTACGTGCTGCCCATATTCCAGATGCGGTAAGCGGTGGTCAGTCTTCAATTGGGCTGCGCTGTCCGGCGCATCCGGTGGCGCAGGCGTTGTTATGCGCTTTTCGCGGGCCAGGCGGCAAACGTGAGCGTGGGCAAGGAGGGGTGGCAGCGCCGTCCGCTAATCGCTTTGGCCGCGTTAGTCCAACGCGCGCCCAACATGTCTACGATGAATTCGGAGCCACTGTACCCATCCTGGATGGTGGGGCATGCGCAGTCGGGATTGAATCGACCATTTTAGATGTATCGCGGGGGTTTCCAGCGCTGTTGCGCCCCGGGGGCATTAGCGCCGAGCAGCTCGCTGAAGTGTTGGGGGAAATGCCGCAATTGCCTATGCAGCTCAATGCAGTACCGGCAGAAGAAGAAAAAGAAGCGTTGCCTGCAAAGAGTGGCGAGAGCGCACCACGCGTTTCGGGTACGCTACGTGCGCACTATGCGCCGCGTATCCCGCTCGCTTTACTCACGGCAGATGAAATCATGCAAGCGCTGAGAGTGCGCACTCAAGGCCAACCGGTTGTGGTGATTGCGCGCGCGCCTTTGGCTGAGCGGTGCGCAACACCGTGGGCACAATGCGCCGAAGTGCGTATTATTCTTGCGCCAGAAGAACCCCGTACGTATGCACGTAAGCTCTATAATCTGCTGCGCGAACTGGAAAATACGGATGCTAAGCGTATCTTGATCGAAAAACTACCGGCTGCAGCAGAGTGGGCTGCGCTCAATGACCGTTTGAGTCGGGCTGCCGCAGCGTTTGACTTGACGCAATAACGTTTCTCGCTGGTGTGAGAAACGCGATCAGAAAAATGTTTAAGGTTAAGCGTTCCATAAAAAAGTGATGCGCGCTTCGCCTTTGCCGGCCACTTTAATCGGCTGGGTTTGTTCATTTTCTTGATAACGCACCCGTACAATATACTCGCCTGAGGGCAAGTTCACCAACATATAAGGGCCGCGCGAATCAGCTTGTAGTACTTCGCCGCCATGTTGATCTGTAATATAAACGCGCACTCCAGTTAAATAGTCGCGATTTGGGCTGCTAAAGCTGAGTAATAGGGGCCAACGTTTGACTACATTGAGTATCGCTTTTGACTCATTTGGCCCAACCCCGCCTGAAATAAAGATGACCTTGCCTTGACTTTGGGGTTGTGGCAGGCCGGAGGAACTATCATGGCTGGGTTGAGCCTGAGCACTATAGCCTCCTAAGCAAATGCTGAGTGCGGCGATCAGGGTAATGGCAGGACTCCAGTTGGATCTTGCGTGATAAGTAGGCTTGATTGGCATGAGAAATATTATATGAATAATTAAGCATAATCGTTTTTAAACGATATTTTACTAGCAGATGCTCGCATCTGCCCAGGATTGAAACTTTTGCAAGAGTCTTTTGATTGCACCCAAAGGTTTTTTGCATTAGGCTGCTGCGTATCTTTATAGTCTTCGTCCAAGCGGAGCTTAGTCATTTTGATAATGCGATTTTCTACCCTACGTCGATTGCCGCGGGTAGCCCAAGTTGGGTGTCGCGTGGCTCTTATATTGGCGTCAATTTGCTTAGGCGCCATTATAAATATAGCCAATGTGCATGCGAGACCCCCTCACCCCAAAGCCCCTGTAATTGCGACCGGTGTCTTACCTCCTACGGTGCGCACCGCTTTGTTGCAGGCAGGCGTGCTGCCATCTTCTATGAGCGTGGTGGTCGAGCGGATTGATGAAGCACGGCCAATTCTCTCGGTGAACGCTAAGCGAGCCATGATTCCTGCGTCGACGATCAAGTTGCTGACGACTTTCGCAGGGCTTTCTATACTAGGCCCGGATTTTCGTTGGCAGACCAAAGCCTATGCGGATGGCGAGCTCAAAAATGGCATATTACGAGGTAATTTATATATCAAAGGCAGCGGCGATCCTAAACTGATTCCCGAAGAGTTAATTGACCTGGTTGAACAAATCCGTCAAGCCGGGGTGGTGAGTATTGAGGGAGATCTGGTGTTAGATAAAAGTTATTTCGCCGACTCGACGCGTTATGTCAAGTGGTTTGATGAGAATGCGAATGCGCCCTATAAAGTGAATCCGGATCCTTTGTTATATGCGTTTAAGTCGCTCACTTTCACGCTTACGCCACAAGCCAATGGGGAAATGCTGATTATGGCTACACCCCCGCTTGAGCAGTTATATATTACCGATACTTTGCACATCACGCCTGGCGCGTGTGCGGGCGGGCCTGCTGCGGTTGTTCCTGCCGTGCAGTTTACAGCGGACGGCAGCACGCGCGTAGCGTTTTCTGGTGAGTACCCATTGGCTTGCGGGACTCGGGTGAAAAGTGTTTCAGTGTTGGATCATACGCAGTTTTTCGCGAGAGGTTTTTTGGCTTTATGGCGGCAATCAGGTGGGACTTTCAGCGGACACGTGCGCGAAGGGCCGCATTTGAACGAAGCAAAGCTTGTTGGGTTGCATAAAGGGCCGGTGTTGGCTGAGATTGTGCAAGATATCAATAAATTCTCAAATAACTCGATGGCGAATAATCTTTTCTTGACGATTGGCGCACAAAGCGCTAAGCCGCCAGCGGATCTCGCCAAATCAGTGGGGGCGATTAAACAATGGCTGCACCGCACGAGCCTCACCATGCCTGAGCTGGTTATCTCTAATGGTTCAGGTCTGTCAAATGAAGCGCGCATCAGCGCCCGCTCGTTAGCCGCATTGTTACGGGCGGCGAATCAAAGTTCAGTGGCTCAAGCTTTTGTAGAATCATTGCCGATTGTAGGCGTGGATGGGACCATGCGCTATCGCTTGCTCAATACGCCGCTGGTGGGGCGAGCACGGATCAAAACCGGTACGCTTAATGAGGTGCGCGCGATAGCGGGTTATGTGAGCGCAGCAAACGGCGCTAGCTATATTGTTGTCAGTATGATTAATGATCCACGCGCACCCGCTGCGCAGGCCGCTCATGATGCACTCCTTGAATGGGTCTACCAAAGATTGCATTAAAAAGATAACGTATCTTCTCTCTGATCTGTCACTTGAATACATTGCATCATTGCAACGAGCACTCGGCTTAAACGGTCGATTGCCACCCAAACCTGCACGTTACGCTCTGCCAAGAAAAGCCAACGCTTGGATTCGCATTGGCTCGTTACGTTTTGCAACAGCCCCTCACTTTTTCTTACTGCGCTTTGCGCCACAATTCTTCGCGCGCTATCTGTAACGCCAATCTCCAAATCCAATAATTGGGCTAGATAGCTGCTTTATTCATTGTGACATGGCACGTGATGAGCACTATGCATCACCGTCCTCCGGGGACGCCCCTGTTGGCTAACCGGTTCATTCATTTGTTAAGTGTGGCTTTGCAAATATGAATCACGATCTTTACCAGCATGGTGCTTTTGATCCTTCCAAGGCGCATCTGCGAGTGGCGCGGACGCATAAAAAAATCAGCAACGGAAAGAACCTGCGGTGCGTATTCAGTGCTCTGGCGCTTGCTATACCAATGGTGCTCACAGCGTGTGGCGGAGGAGATGGCATAATGCCTGATGACATTATCAATCCGCCGGCTACCCATTATCAAATCGTATCATTTGGCGATAGCTTGTCAGATGTAGGGACATATGCACCGATAGCCTCAAACCTTGGGGGCGGGCGCTTTACCACCAACCCAGGGCAAGTATGGACGCAAGTGGTGGCGAGTTATTATGGTGCGACACTCAGTCCGGCGTTTACCGGCGGCTTTGGCGTACCCATTACAGCCAATCCTGATGGCTACGGTTATGCGCAAGGCGGCTCTCGGGTGATCGATCCTACGGGGGAGGGCCATCAGCCCAATAATTTAGGGGCAATTACCATGCCGGTGGCGGCTCAAGTCCAAAGTTATCTAGATGTACATGGCAACTTTAAACCGAATCAGATTATTCTACTGAATGGTGGTGGCAATGATATCAAGATAAATGAAAAAGCCGTCGCTGAAAATAAAATGGCTCCTACTACGGCGGCTGATAATGTGACGACGGCAGCGAATGCGCTTGCTAGAGTGGCTCAGTCGATGGTTAAAGCAGGGGCGCGCCGAGTGGTTGTGGTTAATGTATCCGATGTCGGTAGAACGCCATTCGGTATAACCCGGCCGGATAGTGGTGTAGCCTTGACGCAATTGACGGTGTTATTTAATGATACGCTGGCGCGGGCGCTACAAGCACAGCAACCCGCGGTGGCTAATGTCATCATTACGGTTGATGCGTTTAGCTTCTTTAATCGGATGCTGGCTTCTTATCAAGCAGAAGGTTTCAGTGTCGGTAATACAGGTGTCGCATGTAATTTTCAGCTCTTGCCGCCGCAATTCGGCAGTTCGCTTTTCTGCTCGCCTAGCATCTACACCGTGCCAAATGCAGATCAAACTTATATGTTTGCTGACGGAGTGCATCCTACAACACGCTTGCACGCACGTTTTGCCGCTTATGTTCAAGAACGGCTTGCTACAGCCACTCACTGACATCAACTGACGTGCTTGATAGAGGGGGATTTTTCCCTCTCTATTTCATTTTGCTTGAGCTACATTTTTAATCGCTTTGGCTGCATCTAGCTTGCACATTCTTGCTGGCCATGAGTTGAGTAAACGCTAACGCTTGAGCCTTACAAAGATCAACTCTCTCACAGTGCCTTGCTATACTTTTTCCTACGCAGGCCCATACGTTAAGAATGGATGAGCCTAAATAAGGTTTTGGATTGAGTGATACGGGGGCAAGTTTATAGAATAGCGCATGCTCTAATTTGGACGGATAATAATTGGGTCGTCATGACATTTACTCTAACTCCATAGGCTAATCTTAAATACGATGAATGCTAAATCTGAGCAATCCCTTGACGAAACTGCACAAGAGCGGGCAATACTGGCGCCAGGTGCATGTGAGATACTTGATTTTTGGTTTGGCGCGCCAGGCTCGGCAGAATATGGCGGCGACCGCGCTTTATGGTTTAGCCAATCTGATGCAATAGATGCGGTGATTCGTAGCCGCTTTGAGGCCGTGCATGAGAGCGCTATGGCTGGACAATGCGATGCATGGGCCAGGACCCCATTGGGGGCATGTGCGTTGATCGTATTGTTGGATCAATTCTCGCGCAATTTATATCGCGGTACGGCGCGTGCATTTGCCTCTGATGCGCGTGCGCTTGAAGTCGCGCTGACGCTGGTTGGCAGTGCCGAAGATCGCTGTTTGCCAACGCCCTATCACCGTTGGTTTGTTTATATGCCGTTTGAGCATGATGAGTCTATGCACGGCCAGCGTGAATCTGTGCGCTTGTTCGAGGTGCTTAAGTCTGAAACCGGTCTAAGTGCTCCTCTAACCTGGGCGCTTAAGCACGCAGAGGTGATGACGCGATTTGGGCGCTATCCGCATCGAAATGCTATTTTGGGGCGAGTGTCCAGTGCCGAAGAAGAAGCATTTTTACACGAACCAGGCTCGTCTTTTTGATGAAGGCTAGCATCGGCGGTATCCAATATCTTGTTTGATAAATAAAATTCACCTATAGGAATCACCATGTATATCGAAAAGCGTATCAAAAGGGAGGTGCGATGAAACGAATTGGCGTAGTTTTAAGTGGTTGCGGTGTTTTTGATGGTGCCGAAATACACGAGTCCGTATTCACTTTGTTGGCTATAGAACGCGCTGGTGCGCAGGCTATTTGTTTTGCGCCAGATAAACCGCAACTTCATGTGATCAATCACTTATCGGGTGAAACGACTACCGAAAAACGTAATGTTTTAGTGGAGTCGGCGCGCATTGCTCGCGGTAAAGTCAAGGCTCTTTCCGACGCGGATCCTACTCTGTTAGATGCTCTAGTTTTACCGGGTGGTTCTGGGGTGGCGAAAAATTTAAGTGACTTTGCTACGCAGGGAAGCGATTGCTTGATTGAGCCAGAGCTTAGTCAATTAATCCAAGAAATGTATAAAGCGGGCAAACCCACTGGATTTATCTGTATTGCTCCGGCACTCCTCCCTAAATTATTCAAAAATCTGACTGATCAACCTGTGCGCCTAACCATTGGTAATGACAGTCATTTGGCGGCAATGATTGAGAAGGTGGGTGGGCAGCATGTGATTTGCGCGACGGATGCGATTGTGGTCGACAGTAAGCACAAAGTAGTGACTACGCCGGGGTATATGCGCGAAGATGCATCAATCGTAGGGGTTGCGCAAGGAATTGATGCGTTGGTTAAGAAGGTATTGGAATTGATTTAAACTGACATGAGGCCCGCCACCGCCAAACACTTTGAATGCGTGACTGGCGGGTTTTTCAAGAGAGTTTTGTGACTACCATTTATGACAAATGGTGCCGGAAAGAGGAGTCGAACCCCCGACCTTCGCATTACGAATGCGCTGCTCTACCAACTGAGCTATTCCGGCAAGAGCGGCGATTATAACGAGCTTTTTGCTGCGCTGCCAAGTTTGCATGATGAAATGAGGCTAACACTCACCAACGCAAAGATCGACAAATAGCCGATTAACGACCAAGTTGGCAGCGAAAGTCCGAGAATCGGTGCATAGGGTACTTCGCATAATCGGCTAGCGGTAAACGCGGACGGTAGAATCCAGGCCAAGGGAAGGTTGTCGACAATCGGGCGAAAAATGTCGAAGCCACAGCTAAAGAATGGATGTTTAAGGACCCAGATTTGGCGCGCCGCTGCAACGATGCCGCCGATGGTTGCAATCAGGGTGAATCCGTGTAGCGCTAAGTTCAGGCGGCGTTGGCGCACGCTAGCGCCGGTTAGCGCAAAAAGCGCAATCAATATATAGGCATAGCGCTGTAAGATGCATAATGGGCACGGAGCTTCGTTTTCAAAAAATTGAAGATAAAATGCACCGCTTAGAAATGCGATACTAATTAGGCCACTTAGCCCAAGTAAACGGGGTGAGCGGAGCCAGTTGAACCTTGGATTCATGAAAATGGATAAAATGGAATCGCTAAATTAAAAACTATTGTAGCGCGAAGTGACCACAATCGCTGTTCGCTTAAGCTATAGTTCGGGGATAAGCGCTGTTTTTTAGCGCGGTGGCTTAATTTAATTACATTATTGTATCTGCCTTCAAGGACATATACTGCATGCAGCATACCATTGGTTTTATTCATGATCTGGCGGTGATCATGCTGATCGCGGGGATTGTTACCGTACTTTTTCATCGTTTTAAGCAGCCCGTTGTGCTGGGTTACATTGCCGCGGGGGTCATTATTGGACCCCATACGCCACCGTTTGAGTTAATTGGCGATGAAACCTCGATTCATACGCTAGGCGAGCTTGGCGTAGTTTTTCTGATGTTTTCGCTAGGGCTTGAATTCAGTTTGCGCAAGCTGGTTAAAGTTGGCGTAACCGCGATTGTTGCCGCATTATCGGAGATTGTTCTGATGCTATGGCTCGGCTATGAAATTGGCCGCGCCTTTGGCTGGAAAACCATGGATGCGCTTTTTCTGGGGGCCATGCTAGCAATTTCGTCTACGACGATTATTGTCAAGGCGCTAGATGAGCTGGGTTTAAAGCGTGAGCGTTTTGCGCAAACTGTATTTGGTATCTTAATTGTTGAAGATATCCTTGCGATTGCGATGATTGCGTTGCTTTCGGGGATTGCGAGTAGTGGTTCGGTAGATGCGGGCAGTGTAGTGATCACGCTTGCGCGTCTCATGTTGTTTATGGTCGTATCATTGGTGCTTGGGCTACTGCTTGTGCCGCGTTTATTGCAATATGTGGCCCGTTTTAAACGCGATGAGATGCTGCTGATTACAGTGCTTGGCTTGTGCTTTGGGTTTTGTTTAATCGTCGTTAAACTGGATTATAGTATTGCGCTTGGAGCCTTCTTAATCGGCGCAATTATGGCTGAATCACGCGCGCTCCATTCGATTGAGCGGGTGGTTGCGCCGCTCCGCGATATGTTTAGCGCAATCTTCTTCGTGACGATCGGGTTGATGTTGGATTTACGCGCGCTGGTGGACCATGCTTGGCCGATTGCAGTGATTACGGTGGCAGTGGTATTTGGCAAAATTCTCACCTGCGGACTTGGCACCTTCGTCGCGGGTTGCGATGGCCGCACTTCAATGAGAGTGGGGATGAGCGTGGCGCAAATTGGCGAGTTTTCGTTCATTATTGCGGCGTTGGGTGTATCTTTGCATGTGACCAGCGATTTTCTTTATCCGGTTGCGGTTGCGGTTTCTGCGCTAACAACGTTGTTTACGCCTTATCTGATTCGGGCTGCCGATCCTCTGACGCAGCGTATTGCGGAGATTTTGCCGCGTCCAGTGGTCAGCTTATTTTCTAATTACGCGCAATGGTTATCCAACTTGCAGCCCACTGGCGATAATGCCGCGGTGTTTAGAGTGGTACGCAATATTGTGCTACAGATTGCGATTAACCTTGCGCTGGTTGCGGCTATCTTTATCGGGGTTTCTTATTTTGCGATCCGGGTTGATGACTGGGTTAACGCTCGGGTGCCGGATGAGAGAATCCAAAACGTTTTGTGGTGGAGTGCGGCGCTGGCGATCTCGATGCCTTTTTTGGTTGCAATCTACCGTAAGCTTAAATCGCTGGCGCTTTTGTTAGCCGAAATTAGCGTGCGACCAGCGGTCACCGGGCGTTTTACGACCAGTATCCGTTATGCGCTGGCTGAACTTGTGCCAGCGATTGCGATGTTTGGCGTATTTTTATGGGTGGTGGCTTTAAGCGGACGGATTCTACCTCCAGTCGATTTATTGATTGCAGTTTTAGCCTGCGCCGCGCTTTTACTTGTGGTACTGTGGCGCTGGTTTGTGCGGGTTCATGCTAGATTACAAATTGTGTTGCGTGAAACTTTTCATGATAATCAAGACCATGGTTAGCGTGTGGTTTTTTCCGCCGGCCGCTAGAAAATAGAGAGTGCTCATTTGAATAGGCAATTTTGTAATGAACGACAACTCAAAATCGACCGTAGTTGAACCCTCTGCGACAACTGCTGAGCCAGCCTTGGCGCTAGAGAGTTCTGCAACCGCTTCTTATGCAAAAGAAAATGATTCAGCCTGGTCGGTCTTTGGGCGTAGTGTTGTCGCGCGTTTGCGTATGTTATATGGCCGCGCCACGCAGCAAATTACACAACGCACTTTGCGCATCGGTATCTCGGCGCGGATTTTTCATCCGGAACCAGGCGGCAAAGGGCTACGTGGCAAAACCCTGCAGTATTTGGAAGAGTCTATTGCACATTGGGTGATGTCGCGCGATGTATTGGTGTTTATGATTCCGACCGTGGGTCATCAGGGCATGTTACATCCTAGCAATATCCGGCTGCGCGATTACGCCAAGCAATTAGATGGGCTGGTACTGCAAGGGGGCGCTGATGTTTCACCGCAATCGTATTCGCCGGAGGCGACACGCCCTGAGTGGCCAGGAGATCGTGTGCGCGATATGTATGAGCTTGAACTCTTGCACGAATTTATTGAGGCAGGGAAGCCTGTGTTGGGTATTTGCCGCGGTTGCCAGTTGATTAATGTGGCCTTTGGCGGGACTTTGTATCAAGACATTGCGAGCGATGTCCCCACGGCGGGCGTGCATGTGAACGATCGATATGATTTGCATCATCATACGGTTAATTTTCCTACTGGCTCGTCCTTTTCCAAGCTATTTTTAGCGGGCGATGCAACCGTCAATTCAATCCATCATCAAGCGGTGAAAACGCTGGGGCGCGATCTGTCAGCCGAAGCCATCTCAGCGGGTGACGATATCATTGAAGCGGTGCGTTACAACAAAGCGCCATTTGTTGTAGGGGTGCAGTGGCATCCTGAATTTCATCGTGCTTCTGGGCCGGAGTTACTTGACTGCACGCCGCTGCTGGATAGTTTTTTACGGGCCGCGCGCGAGACGCGCTTTTAGCGGCGTAAAATTTTTCTGGCAGATCCAGATCGTCTTCTTTTGGGCACCACATATCCGTCTTGTGGGCATATAAATAGCAATCACGCAAAGCGCTTTCTGGCGTTAGAGCCGATAATCCATAAATTTTTTCCCCCCATGGAGAAAATTTTGCATACCAAGTGCGGGGGCGGCCAAAGGCGAGGACCCCTTCCATTTCCGGTTGAGAAGGTGTTGGGCCAAAAGTGCTGCCACATATGTTCCGGCAGCCATGGTCTAAGGTCTACCTTGGCGCGTTTGACTAATATGTCCGTGTTATGTTGAGCAAACTCACGCAATCCATTTATAGCGTCGCTGGTTGATTTGTTATAGAGCTTGGCGCGAACCTCCATCATTTTTACAAAATAGTGGGGGTCGCTGAATTTTTGCTCAATACGTTGAGCGTGCTGGGTTTTTAAGAACCACAAATTTCGCCTTGGAATACTCAGTCTTTAATCGTCCAATGAGTGCAGCGAGCAATACCATCGATAATTAAGATATGCAGTAGCTCAGCAACATTACGCTCGGTTTTGGCATCAAGATGGTGATTTTTTATCACGATTCTATGGATAAGTTATCAATTTTGATAACTTATCGTTGATTTTTGCATTGATCAAGATGTTTAATTTTGGTCAGTCCTCAGCGGTATAATATTACAGACTGGATCCAAATATTCTCAGGCTGCGCTGAATGATCGATTTAAGAAAAACACCTCTTTACGCTACTCACTGCTCATCTAATGCCCGTATGGTTGATTTTGGCGGGTGGGCTATGCCTTTGCATTATGGTTCACAACTAGATGAGCATCATGCGGTGCGCGCGGCGGCGGGCATGTTCGATGTCTCTCATATGTGTGTGATCGATGTGGGTGGTACGGTCGGCAGTGATGATGTGCGCGCATTTTTGCGCTATGCGCTCGCCAATAATATTGACAAACTTAAAACCCTGGGGCGGGCGCTTTATTCGTGCATGCTCAATGCCCAGGGTGGGGTAATTGACGATTTAATTGTTTACTCTATTCGTGAAGACCTGTTTCGTGTCGTTGTAAATGCGGCGACGGCCGAAGCAGACATGGTCTGGCTTAACCAATTAAACGCTGAAGGTGAATTTGGCGTGACACTGATGCCGCGCCGCGATTTGGCGATGATTGCCGTGCAAGGCCCACAGGCGGGTGAGAAAGTCCTGAATCTAGCGCCTACAGTGCGTAGTGCGGCCGCAGCGCTAAAGCCATTTGAGTTTGCGCTTGCGCCAATTACGCCGTATGGGGAAATGTTGCTCGCGCGCACCGGCTATACTGGCGAGGATGGTTTTGAGCTGATGCTTGCGGCGGAGGCGGCAAGCGATGTGTGGGCCAAGCTGGTTGAGGCTGGTGTGCGTCCTTGTGGTTTGGGCGCGCGCGATATGCTGCGGCTCGAAGCCGGCATGAATTTATATGGCCAAGATATGGACCTTAACACCTCGCCACTGGATGCTGGTTTAGAATGGACCGTCGATCTAGTCTCAGCGCGAGATTTTGTGGGTAAAAGAGCGGTATTACACGCGGGTTGCCAGGCGGTTTTTGCTGGACTCATACTGTGTGAGCCGGGTGGTGTTTTGCGGGCGCAGCAGAAGGTGCTGACGGCCGCTGGGCCGGGGCAAATTACAAGTGGTACATTTTCACCTCTATTGCAACGGTCGATTGCTTTTGCGCGTCTGCCATTAGGCGTGCAGGTAGGGGATACGGTGCAGGTCCAAATTCGTAACAAACCATGCGCTGCGCAGGTTGTGAAATTGCCTTTCGTACGTCATGGCAAAGCGTTAGTCAATGGATGTTAAATTTCCCGATGATGCATATTTAAGCAAAAGGAATAACCAATGAAACTCCCAGCAGATTTAAAATATACGGCATCCCATGAATGGGTGCGGGTTGAGCCCGATGGTGCTGTCACGATCGGAATTACTGACCATGCGCAAGAAGCGCTGGGCGATATTGTTTTTTTAGAGTTGCCCACGGAAGGCACAGGAATTGTTGCTGGCAAAGCATTAGCGGTGATTGAATCAGTTAAAGCGGCCTCGGATATTTATGCGCCTATATCTGGCGAGGTACTTGAAATAAATGAGAAGTTAGCAGATGAGCCCGGCGCGGTGAATGCTGATCCATATGCGGCTTGGCTGTTAAAAATGAAGCCTTTTAATGAGGCAGAATTTGCGTCATTAATGGACGCTGAAGCATACCGCCAATCGATTGGTGGTTAGTTGCCAGAAAATTAAACTGACTTTAACGCTTAAAGTCAGTTTTTAAATTCGCATAGTGAATCCTGCGTGGTATTCGCTTACTTAGTTTTGCGATAGCCTCCGTCAAGCAGAATCTGAAATTCAATTCAACTCCCGATGCAACCTCTTTCCCTTAATTTAGTCGACTCCCCTCATTCTCTCCAGGCATGCGAAGCTTACGACAGCTTTGCCAAACGGCACCTTGGCTTAAGTGACGCTGAACAACAGCAGATGCTGGGTGAGCTTGGTTTTACTTCACGTAAAGCCTTGATTGACGCGGTTGTCCCGGCTGATATCCGACGCCATGATGGATTGCCATTAGGCGCTTTCAGTGAAGCTAAAAGCGAAGCGCAAGCATTGGCTGAACTGCGCGCATTGGCAGCGCAAAATCAGGTATTGCGTTCTTTTATTGGGCAGGGCTATTATGGCACGCATACCCCCAGCGTGATTTTGCGCAATGTGCTAGAAAATCCGGCTTGGTATACAGCTTATACACCGTATCAACCAGAAATTTCACAAGGGCGTTTAACCGCTTTGCTGAATTTTCAGCAGATGGTAACCGACTTAACCGGTCTGGCGCTGGCGAATGCATCGATGCTTGACGAGGCCACTGCGGCAGCCGAGGCAATGGGCTTGTTGTGGCGTGTTAGTACCACCCAATCACAGATATTTTATGTGGCTGAAGATGTGTTGCCGCAAACCATTGCGGTGGTGCAAACGCGAGCGCAGGCGCTAGGCATCGACGTCGTCGTCGGACCTGCCGCGGCGGCGCTTCAAGCCCAGGCGTTTGGTGTATTGCTGCAGTATCCAGGGGTTGATGGCGCGGTGCGTGATGATCAAGCACTCGTGAAAGCGCTCCAGGCGATCGGAACGCGGGTTGCCGTGGCCGCAGATTTGCTGGCTTTAACGTTATTAACGCCACCCGGTGAATGGGGGGCAGATATTGCGCTGGGCAATACCCAGCGTTTTGGCGTACCGATGGGGTTTGGCGGTCCGCACGCGGCCTATTTTGCGGTGCGCGATGAATATAAACGTCATTTACCCGGACGTTTAGTCGGCGTCACGGTGGATGCACAAGGCAACCCTGCGTTGCGGCTTGCACTACAAACCCGCGAACAGCATATCCGCCGTGAGAAGGCCACCTCAAATATTTGCACGGCGCAGGCGCTGCTAGCCATTATTGCGAGTATGTATGCGCTCTATCATGGCCCATCAGGTCTGCGCGCTATTGCTTTGCGCGTGAGCCGATTCACGGAAATCCTGGCCGCGGGGTTTGAGCAACTCGGGTTTGAGATGGTGAATCAGACCTCCTTTGATACTCTGACGATTAAGACCGGTGCCTTAACCGAGAAGATACATGTGCAAGCTGAGCAGCATGGGATCAACCTGCGGCGGATTAATGCAACGCAGGTCGGGGTGTCACTCGATGAAACCACAACGCGTACAGATTTGACTGAGCTATGGACGGTATTTAGCGCCGTTAGCCGGACCGCGGAGGGGGTAGCTAAACCCTTGAGCGAAGCGGTTAAAGGCGACGCAGCGGGGGCAATCGCTCGGTTTTCATTACCCGAGATTGAGACGTTGGACGCTACGACAGGTTCGCGCCTACCGACCTCGTTGCTGCGCCAAAGCCATTATTTAACGCATCCAGTCTTTAACCGCTATCACACAGAACACGAAATGCTGCGCTATCTACGGAGCTTGGCGGATCAAGATTTAGCGCTTGATCGCACGATGATTCCGCTGGGTTCATGTACGATGAAGCTGAATGCAAGCTCGGAAATGCTGCCCCTGAGTTGGCCTGAATTTGCGCAGATGCATCCGTTTGCGCCCGCGTCGCAGACGGTAGGCTATCGCGCGGTGATTGAGCAATTAGAACAGATGCTGATTGCTTGCACCGGCTATGCTGCAGTCTCGTTGCAGCCCAATGCGGGTTCGCAAGGTGAATACGCGGGGTTACTCGCGATTCGCGCGTATCATGCGTCGCGTGGGCAAGCGCTGCGTGATGTTTGCCTTATTCCGGCCTCCGCGCATGGCACTAATCCAGCCTCGGCGCACATGGCGGGTATGCGGGTGGTCGTCGTGCGCTGTGCTACAAATGGCGATATTGATCTTGCCGATCTACGCGCGCAAGCCGCGCAATACGCGCCGCAGTTAGCCGCGATAATGATTACTTATCCATCTACGCATGGCGTATTTGAGCGCAATGTGCGAGAAATTTGCGAGATTGTGCATACGCATGGTGGCCAAGTGTATATCGATGGCGCGAATATGAATGCGATGGTCGGTTTATGTGCTCCCGGTCAGTTTGGCGGTGATGTTTCGCATCTTAATCTGCATAAAACTTTCTGTATTCCACATGGCGGTGGCGGACCGGGTGTGGGTCCAGTGGCCGTGGCTGCGCATCTCGCGCCATTTTTACCAGGCCATGGCGCGACGCCAAGCCAGGCCGGTGACGTAGGCCCTGTTTCAGCCGCGCCATATGGCTCAGCATCAATTTTGCCCATTTCATGGATGTATATCGCCATGATGGGGGCAGCGGGTCTGACTGCGGCGACTGAATGCGCGATCTTGGCGGCAAATTATTTGGCGCATAAGCTGGGTGCGCACTACCCGCTGTTGTATAGCGGCCCGCGGGCAAAAGTAGCGCATGAATGTATCCTTGATCTGCGGCCTTTGAAGGAGATCACTGGCATTACGGTGGAAGATGTGGCTAAGCGCTTGATTGACTATGGTTTTCATGCGCCGACAATGAGTTTTCCGGTGCCTGGTACGCTCATGATCGAGCCAACTGAATCGGAATCTAAAGCCGAACTTGATCGCTTTATTGATGCAATGATTGCAATTCGCGCTGAAATCCGCGAGATTGAAGAGGCTCGGGCTGATCGTGTAGACAATCTGCTTAAAAATGCGCCGCATACGGCTCAAGTGGCGACCGCAAGTGCTTGGCCGCATAGTTATTCGCGTGAAGCTGCCGTGTGGCCGCAGCCGATCGTGTTGAAGCATAAATATTGGCCGCCCGTTGGTCGGGCGGACAACGCTTATGGCGATCGGAACTTATTTTGCTCCTGTATGCCAGTCGAAGAGAGTCCGCTCGCGGAACCTATAGAAGAGGCATAGAGCGGAATAAACCGTAGATTGTTTCACATATGCAGCCTAGCGCGGGTAGAGTGCACCCAATATCCGCGGCCCTGCTGCGCCAGTCACTGAGGCTAGGTTGCCCGGGGCGCGTGTGACAAAACGCATGGCAAGCCAAGCAAAGGCGCAGGCCTCAACCTGCTGCGCGGGTACGCCAAGCGTATCCGTGGTAGAAAGGGTGGTGTGCGTCATACCAGCGCTGTTAAGGGCGGTGCCTAGCATTTGCATCAACACGGGATTGTGCGCGCCGCCGCCACAGACATAAACCGCTTGGCATTGACTGGCAAATTGTGCGATGGCTCGCGCAATGCTATGTGCGGTCAAGGCGGTGAGCGTGGCTTGTACGTCTTGAGGCGGCAAGGTATCGAATTTTTCTAGGCGGATATTCAGCCAAGAGGGATTAAACAGTTCACGTCCCGTACTTTTGGGGGGAGGGAGAGCAAAGTAGTGTCCGGCAAGCAAAGCGTCTAACAAATTCTGATGGACCTTTCCGCTTAACGCAAAACGGCCATTTGTGTCGTAGGGTGTACCAAGATGCAAATTTGCCCAATAATCAAGCAGGGCATTACCTGGGCCGCAGTCAAAACCACCGGTTGTATCCTCTGCCGTGAGAATGGTGATATTACTGATGCCACCAATATTGCAAATCACGCGGGTTTCATTAGGCGCGCCAAACTGTACTGCATGAAAAGCGCAAACAAGGGGTGCGCCTTGCCCACCTGCGGCAATATCTCGGCTACGGAAATCGGCCACGACGTCGATGGAGGTTAATTCTGCCAGCCGTGCTGGATTATTAATTTGCCGTGTGTAGCCTAAGGTGGGCTGATGGCGGATAGTCTGTCCATGCACGCCAAGCGCTTGTACCTGGCTAGGCTTAAGCGCAGCTTGTTTGAGCAGTTCGTTGGTCGTTAGCGCATAGTCATGGGCTAATTGATTGGCGATCTGCGCTTCTCGCTCGATCTCATTATGCCCAGGCGTTTGCAGGGCAAACAGCGCTTCACGTAACGCCGGTTCAAAGTTCCGCGCTGAAGCAGCGAGTACCTGTAGTGGCTGGTCGGGTACAAACTGAACGGCGACCCCGTCCACGCCATCAAAACTTGTGCCAGACATTAGGCCCAAATAAATACTTTGTGCCAAAATGCACTCCTTAAGAATTTGTGTCAATATACTCGATTCGGCCTATTTTGTTTCTCAATAACATTCACTAACCCATTTGATTTAGCGTGAAGACTCAGCACTCTCCTACCCAATCCGTACTTTCCGCACCCATTACTGATGAGGTAAAAGCCGCACTGGCGATTACGCAACGCGGTTGTGATGAACTCTTGATCGAAGAAGAGTTTATCCAAAAGCTTGCGCGTAGCGCCGCCACTGGCATACCTTTGCGCATTAAACTCGGACTTGATCCGACTGCGCCAGATATCCATTTAGGGCATACGGTGGTGCTCAATAAAATGCGCCAATTGCAGGACTTGGGGCATACCGTCATCTTTCTAATTGGTGATTTTACTTCACTCATTGGCGACCCGTCTGGGCGCAATGTGACTCGCCCGCCGCTTACACGTGAGCAAATCGAAGCCAACGCAAAAACTTACTTTGAGCAAGCCTCGCTGGTATTAGACCGAGCTAGGACTGAAATTCGCTATAACAGCGAATGGTCAATGGCGCTTGGCGCGGATGGCATGATTAAGCTTGCCTCACGTTATACGCTTGCGCGGATGCTTGAGCGCGATGATTTTACACAACGTTTTCAGGGTAATACGCCGATTTCGATTCACGAACTCTTATATCCATTAATGCAAGGATACGATTCAGTGGCTTTAAAAGCTGACCTCGAGCTCGGCGGCACGGACCAAAAGTTTAATTTGTTGGTTGGGCGTGAATTGCAAAAACAATATGGGCAAGTCCCTCAGTGTATTCTAACGATGCCTCTACTAGAAGGGTTAGATGGCATTGAGAAAATGTCCAAATCCAAAGGCAATTATATTGGCATTCAGGAAAAACCCGCTGATATGTTTGGTAAGTTGATGAGCATTTCAGATGATTTGATGTGGCGCTATTATGAGCTGTTGTCAGCTCGCAGTTTAGCTGAGATTGAAGGGTTTCAAGGTGAAGCTAGCGCCGGACGCAATCCACGTGACTTTAAAGTTTTGCTCGCACAAGAAATGGTCACTCGTTTTCATTCTGTCACCGCTGCTGAGCGCGCCTTAGAAGAGTTTAATCACCGTGCGCGTGGCGGCGTGCCAGAGGATATTCCGGCGCTTACGCTAAATGGCGCGCCGCTGGCGATTGGCGCTTTGTTAAAACAAGCCGGCTTAGCGCCATCGACGACGGAAGCCATGCGCAATATTGAGCAAGGTGGGGTACGGATTGATGGTGCAGCGGTGTCTGATAAAGCGCTTAAAGTAGAAGCTGGGATCTATATCGTGCAGGTCGGCAAGCGGCGCTTTGCACGCGTTACGGTGTTAGCCTGATTTTTATCTTGTGCAGTACGACCTTACTGTATATCCTAGCGCCGTTTCTAAAAGCGTTAAAGTTACTCAATTTCTTGGGTATCCCAGAGTTCTCGAATGGGTCCACCCTCCGGTGCCGCGAGCCCAAAATGTCGGTAGGTCAGTAAGGTCGCAATTCGCCCACGCGGTGTCCGCTGTAGAAAGCCTTGTTGGATTAAATAAGGTTCAAGTACGTCTTCGATTGTATCGCGCTCTTCGCCGATTGCCGCGGCAAGATTGTCTACGCCGACGGGCCCGCCATCGAATTTATGTAAAATGGCTTCAAGTAATTTGCGATCCATCAGATCAAAACCCACTGGATCGACATCCAGCATGGAAAGAGCGGCATCCGCGATAGCCACCGTAATCTCGCCGTCCGCTTTGACCTGGGCATAATCGCGCACGCGGCGCAAGAGACGGTTTGCGATACGTGGCGTGCCGCGCGCGCGCCGCGCGATTTCAAAAGCGCCATCGTCCGCGATGGTCACCTCAAGCAATTGCGCTGAGCGGCGGACAATTTGCGCCAGCTCTGCTGCATCATAGAATTCAAGCCGCGCAACAATGCCAAAGCGATCGCGTAGTGGATTCGTCAACATACCCGCGCGCGTCGTTGCGCCAATCAACGTGAAAGGCTGTAAATCTAGTTTCAAGCTGCGCGCCGCAGGGCCCTCGCCGATCATAATATCAATTTGATAATCTTCGAGTGCGGGATACAAAATTTCTTCGACGACTGGAGAGAGTCGGTGAATTTCATCGATAAAAAGCACATCGTTGGCTTCGAGATTGGTGAGCAAAGCGGCTAAATCGCCTGCGCGTTCAAGCACTGGCCCTGAGGTCTGCCGCAAATTGACGCCCATTTCGCGCGCGATGATATGGGCGAGCGTAGTTTTGCCGAGCCCTGGTGGCCCAAAGAGCAACACATGATCGAGCGCTTCAGCGCGTTTTCTGGCGGCTTGCACAAAAATTTCCAGTTGCGCGCGCACTTTTTGCTGACCTATATAGTCATTGAGTTGGCGTGGCCTGAGTGCTCGTTCAAAGACCTCTTCATGAGGCGAGGTAGAGGTTGTAGCGACTAGGCGGGGGCCTGAAAGAGCGTCGGTTTCGATCATGATTGAGCGGGTGGTAAACGGTTAAGGCGGATCTAAACTATGTTTTTGAGAGCGCTTTCAAGGCAAGTTTAATGCCGTCCGACACGCTGCTGCCAGCGGGTACGCTCTTAATTGCCAACAGCGCTTCTTTTTCCGAATAGCCGAGTGCAAGCAAGGCGTTAAGAATATCGGCCGTGTTTGCGTTGAGCGCATTGCCGGCTACAGCGCCTAGCTCAATGCCCAGTTTGCCTTTTAATTCAAGCAACAGTCGCTCGGCGGTTTTTTTGCCAATGCCCGGTATGCGGGTGAGCAGAGCTGTATTTTGCGCGGTCACGGCTTGCGCTAAATCGTTTACGCTCATGCCGGAGAGTACGGCAAGCGCCATACGCGCGCCGATACCGTTGATTTTAAGCAATTCACGAAAAGTCGAGCGCTCTGGCGCAGTCGCAAAACCATAGAGTAAATGCGCGTCTTCGCGCACTAACAATTGTGTGAGCAGTACCACTGACTCGCCCGCTGCGGGTAACGTGTAAAAAGTGCTCATCGGCACAGCGATTTCATAGCCAATGCCATGGCAATCGATCAGTAGATGCGGTGGATTTTTTTCCAGTAAAATGCCAACGATGCGACCAATCATGAGAACAATAAAAGCGGATTTAAACAGTAAGTGTAGCGCATTCGGGGCAAACCGTTAGCGGAGTCTGATCAATTCCTGTGACGAACCGGCTAAAAACAATGATTTTCTCAACCGACAAGCCGACCGCGGCGTAGACGGTACCCCTTTTGGGTGAGCGCAGGCGCAAGTCCGCCCAGCGTACTCAGCGCGCCGCTACTATGCGCATGGCAAATCGCAACGCCAAGCGCATCAGCCGCATCTGGGCCCGGCAAGTTATTTAACTGCAAGAGTCTTGCAACCATTTGCTGGACTTGCTCTTTGCTGGCGCGTCCATGGCCCACAACGGCCTGTTTGAGCTGGAGCGCGGTATATTCATAAACCGGCATGCCCTCTGCCACCAGGGCGCAAATTGCTGCGCCACGCGCCTGGCCGAGCAATAGTGTAGATTGCGGATTCACATTGACAAAGACTTTTTCAATGGCGGCTTGCATCGGCGCATGCTCACCCAGTAGCGTGGCAATGCCTTTAAAAATTGTGCCGAGCCGTTGCGGCAGATCGGCATTGGGGGTTTTGATAACGCCGCTGGCGATATAATTTAAGCGCTGACCGTTTTGTTCGATCACGCCAAAACCCGTAACCCGCAAGCCGGGGTCAATGCCGATGATTTTTATGCTACCCATTCAATTGCATGCTTTGCGTAAAAAGAAGGTGCGTCAAAATCAGCCTGACCCGCGCTTGCCTCAGTCAATGCCGAAAGTGACGTGTGCCGGTCAATACCATAGCGATGTTATGCTCATCTGCTGCGGCGATGACCTCATCATCGCGTACCGAGCCGCCGGGTTGAATAACGCAAGTTGCGCCAGCAGCAACGATCACATCCAGCCCATCTCGAAACGGAAAAAATGCATCCGAAGCGGCCGCGCAACCGGCTAGGTTTAAGCCAGCGTTTTCTGCTTTAATACGAGCAATGCGAGCGGCATCAATGCGGCTCATTTGACCTGCGCCAATGCCAAGTGTCATATGCTGCGCACAAAACACGATAGTATTCGATTTAACAAACTTAGCGACCTGCCAGGCGAATAACGCATCCTCCATTTCTTTGGGCGTTGGATGTCGCTTGGTGACTACGCGTAGTTCATGCAATTGAATGTTTTTTGCATCTGGCGATTGCACTAATAGACCGCCACCGATGCGCTTCAAATCAAAAATATTGAGTGTCTGTCCAAGTGGAATCTCAAGCACTCGCAGGTTTTGTTTGGCGCTCAGCAATTCTTTCGCGTCAGCGCTAAAGGCAGGTGCAATCAGCACTTCAACAAATTGTTGCAGCACAGCTTGCGCAGTGACGGCATTGACTTCGCTATTAAATGCGATGATGCCGCCAAAAGCTGAGGCTGGGTCAGTTTGGAAGGCTTTGGTGTAAGCGGCCGCAGCGCTGTCTGCAAGTGCTGCGCCGCACGGGTTTGCATGTTTAACAATCACACAGGCATGGGCCTCGGTAGGGTTGGCGTTGAAACTTCTAACGCATTCCCAGGCGGCATCGGCATCGGCGAGATTATTATAAGAAAGTTCTTTGCCTTGTCGTTGACGATAATTTGCGAGCGTACAGTTAGGAGGAGTAAGGTCTCGGTAAAACGCAGCCCGCTGATGTGGATTTTCGCCATAGCGTAGATCTTGCACTTTCTCAAAGGCTAAATTGAGCACGGCTGGGTATGCGTTGCGTGTAGCATGCGTCAAATCGTCGCCCAAGCTGCTTAAATAATTTGTAATGGCTCCATCGTATTGAGCGGTATGCGCAAAGGCTTTGGCCGCAAGCCGAAAATTCGTGGCGTAACTCACCGTAGGCGTGTCTTGCGCGCGTATTTCGTCAAGCACGGTGCTGTAATCAGCCGGATCAACGATGACGGTGACATTACGATGATTTTTAGCGGCCGAGCGCAACATCGCCGGACCGCCGATGTCGATATTTTCAATTGCCTCGGCGAGTGTGCAATCGTCACGCGCAATGGTTTGGGCGAATGGATAAAGATTCACGACCAGTAGATCAATGGTTGCAATCTCGTGCTCTTGTAATGACGCCATATGGGCCGAAAGGTCGCGCCGCGCGAGTAAGCCGCCATGTATTTTGGGATGCAAAGTTTTGACGCGCCCATCCAGCATTTCGGGAAAGCCCGTGTAATGGGCAACTTCAGTAACAGCTATGCCTGCTTCAGTTAGATGTTTAGCGGTACCGCCGGTTGACAGAATGGCTATGCCAAGTGAAGAAAGCGCGCGCGCAAGTTCAATAATGCCAGATTTATCCGAAACAGAAAGGAGTGCTTGTTTGATCATTATTTATTAGAAATAGAAAAACTAGCCGCCAAAACAGGGGCGGCTGAATTGCTACAGCAAATCGTGTTGTTGTAGCTTCTTACGCAAAGTATTACGGTTCATGCCAAGGTATTTGGCCGCTAGCAGCTGTTTTCCGCCGGTCCGAGCAATAATATACTCAAACAGGGGTTTTTCGACGCATGTGATAACCATTTTATAGAGGTCATGCGGGTCTGAGCCGTCCAGATCTGCAAAGTAGCTATCTAGACTTTTGTGTACGCATTGTTCGATTTCACCTTTGCTCATACAATTCGCCACTGAGTTTGAGGAAGTAACGTGATAAGAGATGCAGTGCAACGACTCTGAAAGTGATTAAAAGGACGCGTGTGATTGGCGCAGAGCGGGTAGAACGACATCAATGAAACAGGATTCGGCATCATATATTCAAACTTACAGCAGAGGGAGGGAGCGCGGAGAAAAAAGGAGTACATTCTAACTTAACCTGCAGGCTATTTTGCACTCCTGCGCTTGAAATCTTCTATGAAGAAAATATATTGATAGTAAAGCAGGGGGGGCGGTGAGTGTGAAGTGGTCTGCTGGCCCCTGCGCCGCTTAAACGAGCCCAACCAGAAACTCTTATTCAACGTTTATTGGCACACCCAGCCATCAACTCTAAGCAAAAAACGGCCCTAAAAATATTTACAATAATTTTAGCCTTTCTGTTTTGCGCTCTGCTATTTAGAAAGAAAGCTTAACGCCATTTTTAAACTTGTGCGGCAATCATTTTAATAAGTTGGCTCGTATTGAGATGCAGGTGTCTAATATGTGAGAATTTGAATTCTTAACGGTAATTAAATTGCATTTAATATTAAAATTAAATTTTGGTTAAGTGGTGGCTGGTGTATTTAATTCATTGTATTGTGCTATTCATTATTTTCTATTCGTTTTTTATGACATTTTTTCTTCTAATGGATTTGGTATGTAGCACATATCTTATATGCTATATATCTCCTTTCATTTTGCATTAAGGCTGCTATTTAATTACTATTGTCACATGTTGATTAAGAGGCTTTGTAATTTTTCATGAGCTGCTCCGTTAGTTGATGTGAAGGATTGGTTTTTTATGGTAATTAATATTTTGGGAAATTAAATTGTGAGTAATTTATTTAATTTATCGTTTAAGTTTCCCAGGGAAATTCTCAATGAAATCTCGGAACGGATGGATGATGAGACAAGAGAAATCTGTGCATCTGCATTGAGTGAAGATATTCCCGCTCCTGACAGCGAAAAAAATAAGAAGAGTGCATCTCATTTTTTGCAACGGCTTCCATCATCATTACAGCTGGGCATATTGGAGCAGAGAAAAGACCTTAGGCAGTTTGCACTTAAGCTGCCCTCAGACAACATAGCTCAGCAAAGTAAGAATAAGAATAAAGAGTTAGTTGAACAATATATTCGATTAACGCCATCGTTAAAAGGATTTTCTGAATATAAGCAAATGCTAGAGAATGTCGATACATGCTCACGTTTTGCTGAGATAGAGCCGAAAACTAAAGAGTGGATAGAACAAAAGCTTATGAGAAATCTGGGCCGTATGCCACCTGATCCTGATTTGTGGAATGGAGTACTGACCCTGTGTGGTTGGAAAATCGAAACGGAAGGAAATGAAGCGGGATTAGCCCAGGAAGAAAGTGGGAGCTCCAAGTTACTGGCTTTGGTCAACTTAATTCCTAAGCAAGTCGTCCATGCTGTCGTGTTAGAAGCGGCCGAAAGATGCCTCGATAAGGACCCGAGTAGCGCGGTATTGAAGCTCCTGATTTCAACTATTCTTGAGTTTAAAGGTTCACTTTTGTCAAGAGATGCATCGGTTTTATCAGCGGAGTTGGCTTTAGAGAGTGAAATAGGCTCGAGACTATTGGCCTATGCGGATTTTATTCCTGATAAAGAGCTCAGCTCTGTATTACTAGATGTTACCGAAAGATGTCTTGATGCTGATTGGAAAGATATCTTGCCAAATAAGCATGCTGTCTATGGTTTCAAATTACTAGAACAGCAGTTACCAAGGATGCCTCAAGAAGATTTCCCTGTTTTATTGAATGGCTTAGTGAAAAAAGTTTTTCCTAAGCTAGACCGGTTAATAAGGCCGGATCTAAATAATTCTGAAATAAATATGCAAGTTAATCCCTTGGATCCCAGGTGGGCGAGAGGGAGAATAGTGGAGGTTATAATAGAATTTATAGATAATCTTCCTGAAAATGAGCGCGCTAAATTATTAATTGGCACCATCGGAGATTTAAGTGGTGTGAGTGGAATTGATGCCGTAAGAGAGCAGTTTTATTATAATATAAGTTGCATATGGCTGGCAGGTTTAACTGATTCGGTTTTATTTAAAGATGTGTTATTAAAGTTACTGCAGGAAATGCCCAGGTCGAGTGCGGGTGGGCTCCCGTTAGATATTTTTCTTAATAATTTTAAGGAATTGGATTTTTTAGATAGAGTTCCTGATGAATCATTGCAATCGGTATTAATTGAGTTAATCAGTAAATCTGAATGTTGGGAGCCGCTCGGTGCAACTTTGGCGATTGTTAAAACGCTGGAAAGACAACTGCCGCGTTTATCTAGCATCTCTCGCGCTTCTATATTAATGTCTTTAGTCGAAAACATCAAAATGGATAAGCAAGCACAGCCTGAGGCACATGCGCTGTTGGACGAGAGTCTTTTGCTACTTTCCCCAGCAGAGCGGCAGCCTATTGTTGACGTGTTAGACGCGATCATGAAAAATGAATTGTCGGCTACAACGATGGCTAAATAACGGGGCTTAAGCGAGAAATATTTTCAAATAGAGAGCGAACGATAGATTTGATAGGTAGTTCCTGATTCAATTAGCTCCGCTGGCCAAACATCATATGTTGTGCCAATCTACGTTTGAGCGGTGCAAAGCAATCCAGTGCAGTCAAAGCAAGTCCATAGCTGGGCGCAAGTAATGGGCTAAATAGCGGTGCAAAGCTGCTCGTAAAAATGCGTGCCAATAAATCGGTAGCGGTGATGGTTAATTGCCGATCAGCGCGTCGGCGCTGTGCAAATTGGACTAGAGCTGCGGGTGTCGGGCCTGCTTCGGACAAAGCCTCGACTAATGTATACGCGTCACGTAAGCCTAGATTTAACCCTTGCCCGGCTACTGGATGCAAGGTTTGAGCTGCATTGCCAATTACCGCGGTGCGATGCTCGGTAAGCGTTGCAGCCGTGCTCAAGTTCAGTGCAAAGGCCGCCCGCCCGTTGATTTCGGTAAACCGTCCGAGACGTGAGCCAAATAGCGTGCCTAGTTCGGTTAAAAAGTCGGTTTGGTTGGCGTGCAGCCGACGTTGCGTATTGTCGGGGTGGCCACACCAAACTAGCGCATAGCTTGCGTTGCGCTCGCCCCCTAAAGGAAGCAGTGCCAGTGGGCCTTCGTCAGTAAAACGTTCCCACGCGATATAAGACTGTGGTGTATCGACGCTGATGACGCCGACCAACGCGACTTGCTGATAAGCGCGAGTATTGCTGGATGGGGTGTTGAGTGCAGCAGAAGATTGAGCGTGATATTGGCCGCCTTCGGCATGGATTAAAAGCTGAGTGCGTAGCGTGCGTGCCCCGTTGGCGGTTTCAAGCGGCAGTGTGACGCCATATGCATCTTGCATAGGTACGCCGGCCTTGGTTTGGGTAACGCGTTGTAGTGTGTGGAGCGGCAGTGCATTTTCGAGCGCAGAGAGCAACGCGCCGTAACGGACAACATAGCCTAGTGCTGGTAAATGATGTTCACGGCAGTCGATCAACGTACGTCCAAAATGTCCACATTGCGAGATATGTACTTGTTTAATCGGTACCGCTGTCGCTGGCCAGCCTAGTGGTGCAAGTAGGCTGCGACTGCCCTGCGAGAGCGCAAAGGCACGCGGATCGTGCTGCGATGAGGAGGGTTGTTTGGCATCAATCAGCGCAATCGACATTGTGCGCGTTGCGCTGCGGCGCATCAGCCAGCCCGCTAGGGCAAGGCCAACTGGCCCGGCGCCAATAATGGTGAGATCGAAATCAAAAGGGGGACTGAGCGAGCGGGACATGGTTTGTTTTAGCGCGTGTTCTCAGAATAAACCGCTGGCAGGGTTTTTGTCATTGGGTGTTGAGCAGTTGGAGTTGTGCGGGCGTCCCCACATTGGCCCAATTGCCCTGATACAGTTCACCGCTTGCACACTGTGCTTTAATCGCAGCTAAATAGTACGGGGTGAGTGCGCAGCGCGTGCCAGGCTTGAGGTCATAAAACATCCGAGTATCGTACACGCCGATATTGCCGAAGGTCAAACGCGCAGCATCGTGAAGCGATAGCCGGCCCTTTTCAAGGGCAAAATCGCCGTTCGGATGATATTCAGGATTCGGGACCATCACTAGATGCATATGGGGTTCAGACAAATTTTGCATCCGTTGCATGGGTTGATGCAGCGCGCAATAGTCATAATCGGTAAAAATATCGGCGCTCACGGCAACGAAGGTGCAGGGCTTTTGTTGTGCCTCGAGTAAAGGGAGGGCCTGGGCAATCGCGCCGGCTGTTTCTAGTGGCTCAACTTCAGCGGAATAGCGAATCTGCACGCCCCAGCAAGAGCCATCGCCGAGTGCTGCCTCAATGTGCTCTCCCAACCAATGATGGTTGATGATGATGGTCGTGAACCCGGCTCGTGCTAAGCGCTCAATTTGCCATACGATAAGTGGCTTGCCTCGCGCAGTGAGTAGGGGCTTGGGGCAAAAATCGGAGAGCGGGCTCATACGTTCGCCACGTCCAGCAGCGAAAATCATAGCGGTTTGAGAAGAAATCATCGTAGAAAAAATAGCATTGTGCTCGAAGCGTGGCGAATTCCGTAATATTAAAGCTACGAGTCCGCTTTGGAGTCGAGAATTATTTTATTCATGAAGCCCATATTGTAAGGTTGGCGCGTGGCTTGAACAATAAGCGGCGGATGGACCTATGACTCAAGAAAAACTCCGCGTATTTTTAAACTTGTTGGCTTATCAGCTCGCGCGCAACATGATCGGCCCTAACGCGACAGCCGCGCAGGCCGTGGCGCGATATAACATCACCCATGCGCTGGGCCTCGCAGAGCTAGGAATTTGGAAAACTCAGATATAAAAGGCTATTGATTATTTAATCTTTGCATCCTCGATTTTGTCTAAGATCGGCAACAATGGTGCTAATTCACGATAGCGTTGCGCGACATTACGCACATAAACGATAAACCTTGGTGTGTCAGCTAAATAGCTTTCTTTGCCATCTAAATAATAAAGTCGTGCGAAAAGTCCTAAGATTTTTAAATGTCGTTGCAAGCCCATCCATTCCAGCTCACGGTAAAATTGTGCAAAGTCGGTGCGCACCGGTAAGCCGGCTTTTTTTGCTCGCTCCCAATATTTGGCAATGCAATCTAACTCAAATGATTCATCCCAACTAATAAAGGCATCGCGGAATAAAGAGACGACATCATAGGTAATCGGGCCTAGCACCGCATCTTGAAAATCAATGACTCCTGGATTGGGAGGAGATGCCATGAGATTGCGTGGCATATAGTCTCGATGCATAAAGACCTGGGGTTGCGCGTGCGCGTTTTCAACCAATAGGGTAAAGATGGAGTCGAGCGTTGCGCGCAGGGTCTGATCCACCGTGATGCCCAAGTGGCGCTCAAGATACCAGGTGGGAAATAACTCAAGTTCTCGACGCACAAAAGCTTCATCGTAAATCGGTAGAACCTCTGCGCGCGTTGCGCATTGCCAGCGGATCAGCGCATTGAGCGCAGCGTCGAACAAGGGGCACGTTTCTAGAGGATCTGATGCGCTTAAAATAAGGTTAAGGTAGGTGGTGCGACCAAGGTCAGTGATGAGCATAAAACCATGGGTGAAATCGCTTTCATAGACTTGGGGGCTATGGATACCTGCTTGGGCTAAGAGTAATGCAATTGCGGCGAATTCAACGCATTTTTGAGGGGGCGGGGCATCTACCGCAAGTAGAGTTGAACTTTGTAATCCGGCGCTAGCAAGTCGGAAATAACGGCGTGCTCCTGCGTCTGCGCTAGCGGGTTCAAGTGAAGCTAAATCTAATTGATAATGCTTAGGTAAAGTTGCTAGCCAATCTGAAAGTAACGTTAGGCGAGTATCAACCGGGGAAGGGTATGTCATCAAAATATAACGAAAAGAGATCTATCTTGCTTATATAATACCCGATTATTTTTTGCGTTCTGTTCGGCTAAGACCTGTTTGAAATCAATTTTTAGACATCTGACGCAGCAGTAACGGTTTTTAATTTCTTTGTTAACTTTGCCTCAATCTACTCATCCGCGTCTCTCATCTTTGTTGATTGCTTTGCTGGCGTTGCCAGCGAGTGCGCCGCTTACCGCTTTTAGCCAGCCACGCGAGCTGGTGATCAGCGCGGGCGCGCCCGTTTCGGGGCTGACGCTAGCGCCGCGGCTTGAAGAGCATCCGGGTCAGGGCGCGGCAAGATTTGTGTTGGGCGATCAAGTCGAAGCGCAGGGCGAGCAAGAGGTAACTGTTTCGGGCTCGGCTGAGGTGCGCACTTCAACTACGGTGATCAAAGGTGATCGGTTGCATTATGATGCGGCTACGGATCAAGCGGATGCTTACGGTAATGTGCGTATTATCAATAAGGGTAATACTTTTAGCGGACCTGAAGCGCATTTAAAGATTAAGGAAAATGAGGGCTATATGCTTTCGCCTAGCTATCGCTTTACTGCTGGTGGTTCAGGTAACGCGCAACGGATTGATGTGCTGGATCCAGAGCGCATAGTCATTACGCGGGGCTCCTATACAGGGTGTCCATGTTTGCAGCCGGCTTGGAATATCAAGGCGAGCCACGTTGAACTTGATAAGGCGAATAACTTAGGCGTGGCGCGTAATGGTGTATTGTTCTTTCAGCAGGTACCGCTTTTTGCGAGTCCTTATTTGTCATTCCCATTGGCTAATCAACGGGTTTCTGGTTTGTTGCCGCCAGTGGTTGCGTTGGGCTCGACGGCGGGAGTTGATGCTACGCTACCGTATTATTTTAATATTGCCCCCAACCGTGATTTGACGCTTTATCCACGTTATATGTCGCGCCGTGGCATGCAACTTGGCGCGGATTACCGTTATTTGTCTCCCACTTACTCAGGCTCGATCAACGTTGAATATTTGCCTCATGATGAAGTCATGCAGAGCAGACGTTATGCAATTCGTGTGCAACACGCGCAGGAGCTGGGCAATAGCTTAGGGGCTTATGTCAACTATAATCGTGTATCGGATTATACTTATCCGGAGGATTTAACGGCCGGTAATATGTTTATGAACGGCATGCAGTTGCTCTATCAACAAGAAGCGGGTTTGACGTATAACCGCGGGCCTTGGTCCGCGCTGGCGCGCGTGCAGCGTTGGCAGACCTTGCCGCCATCATTTGCACCGTATGGGCGAGAACCCGAATTAAATGTTAAATATGAGCGTTATGACGCATATGGCTTCGACTTTGGCGCGCAAGCGAATTATTCGCGTTTCAAAATCACGACGGCAGATTTAACGGAAGGTGATCGGGTTTTTTTGAGTCCCTATCTAAGTTATCCGTTACTTAGCACAGCTTATTTTATTGTGCCAAAACTGCAATATCATTTGGCTGCATATGATTTGAGTGCGATTGCTTCAATGGCCAGCGCTTCCCAACCGCGCCATCTTAATACGGCAATTCCAACTTTGAGCTTAGATAGCGGGCTGATTTTTGAGCGTTCGGTGCGCTTTTTCGGAAAAGAGTATATTCAGACCCTTGAGCCACGGTTATATTATGTGTATACACCTTATCGAGAGCAAAATTTCATGCCGCTCTTCGATACGGCGGAGGCTGATTTTGGTTTGGCTGAAATTTATACTGAAAACTCCTTTGTAGGGAATGATCGGATTGCTGACACCAATCGCTTGACGGCAGGTATAACGACACGTTTTAGTGATTCAGTAACGGGAGACGAGCGTGGACGTTTAGTGGCGGCGCAGCAGTATTATTTTCAGCAACAGCGAGTCACTCTACTGCCCAATCAGCCGAATCGGATGGCCAATCATTCCGATTTATTATTAGGCGCGGCGTTTAGGTTAGGGGCGGGTTTCAGCTCGGAAACCGCTGTGCAATTTAATGCGGATAATAATGAATTGATCCGTTCCAATCTTGGTTTTGGCTGGAGCCCTGCTGATCGTAAAGTGTTTAATTTGGCGTATCGTTATACGCGTGCCAATCCAACGCTTAATTATCAGCCGATTAAACAAGCCGTGATTTCTGCGCAGTGGCCATTAAGCCGGCGTTTATATGGAGTAGGGCGACTTAATTATGGCCTCGATAGCCACCGTTTAGTCGATAGCCTACTCGGTTTTCAGTATGATGCGGATTGTTGGGCGTTTGGCTTGGCGATCCAGCGCTTTGCTAATGGGATTGAGCTAAGTGGCGCGAATGCGACTGGCACACGCGTGCTGGCGCAGCTCGAGTTTAAAGGGTTGTCGAGAATTGACAATGGGTTAATTGAGCAATTGCGCACGAGTGTGCCGGGATATGTTGGACTGCCACCGCCACCGCCACCGCCATCGCGTTTTTCAAATTATGAGTAAGTGAATTGTTTATGCGAATTTTTGATTGGGTTAGACCATCTTTTGTAGCGTTTTTGACAGTTTTGTTGGTATTTTCTATGCCTACTATGGCGAAACCGCAAAAACCTTTGTCTTCTGCGGTTCAGGAGGTGGATCGGGTACAGGTGGTTGTGAACCATGAAGTCATTACCCAACGCGAGTTAGAGGCCCGTTTGGAGCTCGTGACACGCCGCCTACAGCAGACGAAGGCTCCTCTGCCGCCTGCTGCACATTTAAAGCTCCAGGTACTCGAGCAGATGGTACTAGAGCGCCTGCAATTGCAAACGGCAAAACAGGAGGGAATTACGGTTAATGAGGAAACGATTGATCGTACGCTTGAGCAAATCGCACAGGCCAATCGATTGTCGCTTGAAAAATATCGTGATTGGTTAAAGGAGCGGGGCATAGCCTGGCCCATCTTTGTCACTGACGTAAAGAACGAGCTGATTCTCAGTCGTTTACGTCAAAAAGAGGTGGATCAAAAAATTACTGTCTCTGATGCGGAAGTGGCGAATTATCTGGCCAATCATCAGGCTGCTGAGAGCGCTGAAAAATCTCTTCCCCAGCCAGAAGACGTGCGGCAAACGCTTGGCATGCACAAAGCTGAACAAGCCTATGCGGACTGGCTGCGAGAGTTGCGAGACAGCAGTTTTATTCTATATAAAACGGATAGCGCAGCGTTGTAATTGGATGCGCTTGGTTTGGGCTTAACTTATGCATACAGACGTTGCGCTTGAAATTGCGATTACCACGGGCGAGCCAGCCGGAGTTGGCCCGGAACTCACCCTGTTGGCTTTAGCACATGCGCTGTTAGTTGAGTCTCCTCTCTGGCCTGATGTACATTTTACTGTGCTCGGCGATAGTGCATTACTGGAAATGCGCGCCAAGGTGGTCGGGGTTAACTGGCGAGCGCTGTTGGCGACCGGGCGGATAGGGGTGCGCCATGAAGCACTGAGCGCGCCGGTCACAGCAGGCCGGCTCAACGCAGCGAATAGTCGCTATGTACTTGCGTTGCTTGATGTCGCTATCGCAGGGGCATTGGCCAAGTCTTTTGATGCGATTGTGACAGCTCCGCTACAAAAAAGTGTGATCAATGAGGCCGGCATTCGATTTACTGGCCATACGGAATATTTGGCTACGCGCACGGGGACTGCGCAGGTCGTTATGATGCTGGCGGGCCAGCATACTACGCGAGCGCAATCGGTTGCGCCCACTATGTCAGTGTCCCCGCCTAGTTCTTCCCCCTCTCGAAGTTCATGTCGGCCGGGTCAGGCTTTTCGCGTGGCGTTGGCGACGACTCATCTGCCGCTCAAAGAGGTGGCCGCAGCGCTGACGATAGACAAACTGATTGGTACGCTACGCATTATAGATGCTCATTTGCGTCGTGACTTTGGCCTCCAGGAACCTCGCATTTTAGTGACAGGATTGAATCCACATGCGGGTGAACAGGGTCACCTGGGGCATGAGGAAATTGAGGTTATTAGCCCGGCACTAGAGTATGTGCAGGGCTTAGGGATTGGTGCGCGTGGTCCTTATCCGGCAGACACATTGTTCCAGCCACGCTATTTGGATCAGGCAGATTGCGTGCTTGCGATGTATCATGATCAAGGGCTACCGGTGCTGAAATATGCAACTTTTGGCACGGGCATTAATGTGACGCTTGGTTTGCCAATTATACGTACTTCAGTCGACCATGGCACTGCATTGGATTTGGCCGGTACCGGTCAGGCTGATCCGGCGAGTTTGTTAGAAGCAATTAACGCTGCAATTACAATGGCGCGTTATCGCCGTTTCCCGGAGTCCAACTTGAGAGTTTTAGTCTGATGCAGAAGAACAGCGTTAGCGCAGAGAATAATCAGCGGTATCAAGGGCATATTGCTCGTAAACGCTTTGGGCAGAATTTCCTGGTAGACACGGGCATTATCGAAGGGATTGCGGCAGCCATCGCGCCGCAGTCAGATCAATGTTTAATCGAGATTGGCCCTGGTTTAGGCGCTTTGACAGCGCCCTTGCTGGCTCGCCTAGGTCAAACCGGCGTATTGCACGCAATTGAGCTGGATCGCGACCTTATTGTGCGCTTGCAAAAACGTTTTGGCGCTAGGCTTATCTTGCATTCGGCAGATGCTTTGACGTTTGATTTTCGAGCCTTCGCAATGGCGCAGACGGTTGCGCCGGCCCGGCTGCGTATTGTGGGTAATTTGCCTTATAACATCTCAACCCCATTGCTGTTTCATTTATTAAGTTGCGCGGACTGGGTTGCGGATCAGCATTTTATGTTGCAAAGCGAACTGGTTGAGCGTTTAGTGGCCAGCCCAGGAAGTAAAGCGTATGGGCGTCTATCGGTCATGTTGCAGTACCGTTATGAACTGGATAAGCTGATTGATGTTCCGCCTACTGCGTTTGCACCAGCTCCTAAAGTGGATTCCGCCGTCATTAGAATGGTGCCGCGCCCGTTGCATGCTTTGCCCACAGTAGATTGGGTCAGTTTTTCAGAGCTGGTGGCGGCGGCTTTCTCGCAGCGGCGCAAGATGTTGCGAAATGCATTGGCGGCTTATCGTGCGCGGATTGATTTTGAGGCAGTGGGTTTTGATCTTGCGCGTCGTGCAGAAGAGGTTGCCGTGTCTGAATATGTGGCGCTTGCGCAGCACTTATCCGCTGATTGAACTTTGGCGGATAGATGCTGTTTTAAACGAGAAGGCGCTGATTTATGGCCGCGAGGCGTTGCATCTCGGTTTCAATCCAAGTTTCAACTTCTGCGTTGACTTCGGCTGGCGTGCGGCCTATGGTTGGGATCGGTTTGCCAATTGAGACGGTGACGACGCCTGGATATTTTATGAAAGAATTGCGAGGCCATACATATCCGGCATTGTGCGCAATTGGAATGACCGGAACGCCAGCGCTCACTGCAAAATGCGCGCCGCCTACTTTGTATTGACCTCGGGTGCCAACGGGGGTACGGGTGCCTTCTGGAAACATAATGACCCATGCGCCTTCGGCCAGCCGCGCACGTCCTTGGCGTAGCATCGAGGCAAATGCGCTATGGCCTTTGCGGCGGTCAATTTGCACCATCTTCAACATGCCTAGGGTCCAGCCAAAAAAGGGTATAAACACGAGCTCTCGCTTAAAAACAAAGCATAGCGGACGTGGCAAAAGAGCGGGAAAGGCGAGCGTTTCCCAGGCAGATTGGTGCTTTGATAATAATACGGCAGGGCCGTTAGGCAGGTTATTAAAGCCTTCTAAATGGTAGGTGATGCCGTTCAAAAAGCGTAGCATCCATAAGGTCACGCGGCACCAAGCCGCTATCATTGCGTAACGGCGCTGGGCATTCATCAAAGGGAAAACTAAAAAGCACGCCAGCGCGTATGGAATAGTGAAAATCACCAAATAGAGCGAGAACAGTAATGAGCGAAGCAAAATGCCGAACGGTTGAGCGGGCCACATAGTCATTTAACCGGTAGTATTGGCTAGAAAATCAAGCGCGAAAGCCCATAAATCTTGGTGGACTTTAGTGCCGTTGGGTAGCGCACCCGCCTCATAAGTTGCGCGGCCCTTGCCGCTTAAGACCAGGTGCACGGGAAAACCGAGCGCCGCTCCTGCTGCTAGATCGCGTTGCGCATCACCCACTACAGGCGTAACGGCGGGTTCAATGTTAAAGCGGTCGACAATCATTTGCAGCATACCGGGTTTGGGCTTGCGGCAATTGCAATTGTCATGGGCGGTATGGGCGCAAAAAAATACGGCATCGATGCGCGCGCCAAATGCAGCCGCGGCTTGATGCATTTTAAGGTGAATCGCATTTAATGTCGCCATATCAAACAAACCGCGTCCAACGCCTGATTGATTGGTCGCGACGACGACTCGATAGCCGGCTTGATTAAGCCGTGCAATGGCCTCAAGACTACCCGTAATCGGGTGCCATTCGTCTGGTGATTTGATAAATTCATCGGCATCATGATTAATCACACCGTCGCGATCGAGGATAACGAGTTTTTTAGCTGTGCTCATGGTTAAACAGAGTCATTTTTCATTATGTGGCGTAGTTGGGCCGCGCTAGGTGGCTTAGCCCTAGAAACCAGTAGATATTTCATCGACTACCCGGTAGCCAGTTTTGAAAGGTCCGCCACGCAATTCATGAGGGTCCAGAGCTGCGTTAGCAGCGCGAGTCGGTTCGTCCGCAAAGCGCTATCTTCTGCATTCACCATCACTTTATCAAAGAATGAATCGACGTTGGTGCGCAATTGAGCCAGCGTGATCAGTACTTGAGTGTACTGTTGGGCGCTTAACTGTGTTTGGATCAATGGCGTGAGGGCTTCGAGTTGCACATAGAGATCTTTTTCGACGGCTTCAATAAGTAAGGTCGGCTGTACTGCGGCAGTGGGCTCGGCCGATTTTTTCAAAATATTGGTAATGCGTTTATTGGCCGCAGCCAGCGCCTGTGCTTCCGGCAGTGCAGCGAATACGCGCACGGCTTCAAGTCGTGCCGGTAGATCGTCAATACGCGTTGGCGCATGGCTCAGTACCGCTTCGATTTCATTGGCGTGATAGCCGCGCTCGCGTAATAAACCGCGTAGCCGGTCTAGCAAGAAAACCAATAGCTCAGCACTTGGATCGGTGACTTCTGGCACAGAAGCAAATGACGCGAAACCCGCGCGTAAAAGTTGCGCCAGATCGAGTGGCAAGGCTTTTTCCAGCACGATACGCAAGATCCCGAGTGCGTGACGGCGTAAGGCAAACGGATCCTTGTCGCCACACGGCGCCAGCCCAATGCCCCAGATGCCCACCAAGGTCTCAAGTTTATCGGCAAGCGCCACGATTGTGCTCGTGATTGAAGTTGGCAAGGTATCGCCGGCAAAGCGTGGCCGATAATGTTCGGCGCAGGCAAGCGCCACTTCCATAGGTTCGCCGTCGTGGCGCGCATAATATTGCCCCATGGTGCCTTGCAGCTCGGGAAATTCATTCACCATCGCGGTTAATAAATCCGCTTTCGCCAAGCGTGCCGCGCGTGCCACCTGTACAGGGTCGGCTTTCAGTTGGGAAGCAAGGGCTGTGGCGATGGCTTCGATACGTTCTACGCGCTGTAATTGCGAACCTAGTTTATGGTGGTAGATCACGTTAGCAAGCTGCGCTACCTTCTCGCTAAGCGGCTTTTTGCAGTCTTGTTCAAAGAAGAATTTTGCATCGGCCAGGCGCGCCTGCACAACGCGCTCATTGCCTTGAATAATCTTCTCAGGAGTGGTGGTTTCTAGATTTGACACGACTAAAAAGCGCGCTTGGAGGGAGCCGTTGGCATCGGTGAGCGCAAAATACTTTTGATTTGTTTGCATGGTCAAAATCAGGCATTCTTGCGGTACTGCAAGAAATGCCGGATCGAAGTGGCATAAATACACGGCGGGCCATTCGACGAGTGCGGTGACTTCATCGAGTAAAGACTCGGGCAGGTTAATGTGTGCTGGGCCAGCTTGTTCAAGGAGTTGGCTGCGGATGGTTGCGCGGCGGGTCTCAAAGTGTGTGAGTACTCGGCCCTCTTGTTTGAGTGTGTTGCTATAAGCATCCGCGTCCATGAGAGTGATTTCATGGGTTGACAAAAATCGATGCCCTAACGTTGTGCGTCCGGCCTTAAGCCCGAGAGCGCTGACTGGCACCACAGTTGCGCCATGTAACGCCAGCAGCTTATGTACCGGCCGCACAAATTGTACGAAAGAACCATCAGAAGCTTGATAGCGCATCATTTTGGGGATCGGAAGCTGCGCTAAGGTCTCATTCAGTGCTATTTGTAACGCCTCGCTTAGCACGGCGCCAGGTACGGTATGGTTTAGAAAGAGTGCTTCGGTTTTACCATCGAGGGCACGCTCAAGTTCTGCTAACGTTAAATCGGCAATACCGAGCTTAGTGAGTTTTTTAGTGAGAGCGGGGGTCGCTTGTCCAGCCGCATCAAGTGCAATGGAGATGGGCAGGATTTTCTGGCGCACGCGCTTAGGAGGGGCGGCGCTGCGAACTTGGCGGATCACTACCGCTAAACGGCGTGGGCTTGCATGCGACTCAAAATCAGGCGTCCCAGCAATCAGGTCAGATGCGTTAAGTTTTTCAACTAGGCCATTGGCAAATGCATCAGCAAGGCGCACCAGCGCTTTGGGTGGTAGCTCCTCGGTGACCAGTTCAATGAGTAAAGTATGGGTAGCGGATTGACTCATGGGGACGGGAATGAATACATGGCCTACTTAGGCCGAGGTTGAAATGGGAGTGCGCGTAAGCATTGGGAAGCCCAGTTTCTCACGAGAATCATAATAAGCTTGCGCAATTTGTCGAGACAAGGCACGGATGCGGCCCATATAGGCGGCTCGCTCAGTCACTGAAATCGCGCCGCGCGCATCGAGTAAATTAAACGTGTGGGCGGCCTTCATAATCATTTCATACGCGGGTAGCGCTAGTTGGACTTGAATCAGGCGTTTTGCTTCTGTTTCATAATGACTAAAGAAGCTAAAGAGCAGTTCGACATTCGACTGTTCAAAATTGTAATTGGACTGCTCCACCTCATTTTGATGAAAAACATCGCCGTAGGTCAGTCTATGGGGTTGATTTTGAGTGCCGTTGGGGTCAGCGCTAGCCAGTGCGGGTTTGGGCTGTTCAGTCCAAACCAGATCGTAGACATTTTCGACTTGTTGCAGATACATCGCGAGCCGTTCGATACCGTAAGTGATTTCTCCTAACACGGGTTTACAATCAAGACCGCCTACTTGCTGGAAATAAGTAAATTGTGTGACTTCCATGCCATTTAGCCAGACTTCCCAGCCTAAACCCCAGGCGCCTAAGGTCGGATTCTCCCAATCGTCTTCCACAAAACGTACATCATTTTGGGTGAGGTCAAGCCCGAGCGCTTTAAGTGAGCCAAGATATAAGTCCAGAATATTTTCTGGCGCGGGTTTTAACACCACTTGATATTGATAGTAATGCTGTAAGCGGTTTGGATTTTCGCCATAGCGGCCATCTTTAGGGCGGCGTGATGGCTGGACATAAGCTGCGCGCCAAGGCTCGGGGCCGATGGCGCGCAAAAAGGTAGCCGTGTGCGAGGTGCCCGCGCCTACTTCCATATCATAGGGTTGCAACAAGGCGCAGCCTTGTGCATCCCAATATGTTTGCAAAGTCATGATGATGTGCTGAAAAGTAAGCATTTAAAAATCCGGGCGTTCGTATATAAGCAGGGGGCTTAGAAAAGCGCAAAACTCACTATGCTAAGCGGGCTTTGCCGCAGGTAAGCTAAAACGTTAGATTTTAACGTTTATTGTTTGGCTTGGCGATTTTTGCTTAACTCAAATACAAGGTTAACTCGGATAAATGCAGGCTAAGTTTCAGTTAATGTGGGTTTGGATGCTCCGTCAGTTGCAGTTATTTCGGGTCGGAAATCGCGCTGATTGCAGGTTGCAACAGCTAGGTACCGCAGCTATATAACCATCCGTTCTACTTTCTCCCGTCCTTATTGATAACCTTCTCTAAAGCACGCAAACAATCGATAATGGTGTCAAAAGAGGGTGGGTTTCCTATGAACATGCCTGCACCAATCATAGATTGAAAGTCTTGACGTAATGCGGGTAGGGCCGTTTCGTTCGGTAGTAAGCGTAATTGGCCAACAAGACAAGCGTCATAGTTGGCATAGCTAGTGTTATAGAAAACTTTTTTATGTTTTATCACATCCGCCAGCAAACCACGATCTGCCAATGCGTTCTGCCCGATTGCAAGGTTGGCCAACATGGCTAGATCGTACCAATGACGCGACAGGCGTTCGCTATTAGATCGAAATTCACCACGCTGACATTCCACATGCATCAGCGTAGCTTTTTCCCAAAACGTGCGCATAGGCGATAGCACCTTTACCTGAGCGTAGGGGCAATCGAGTGCGGCAATGTGCTTTGCAATATCTGGCTGTACTTCATGTTCTTCATTGGGTTCAGTAATGTTCCGTCCGCCGAATTCGATCAGCACACTATTACCAATGTAGCTACCAGGAGTCTCAAACACGGTTGGATAGTACACGCGCAGTTGCTCGCCATCATCGCTGACGGTAACTTTATAGCTGCCTGGGTTGAATTCCGCGGTGAGTTTCTTATGAAAATACGGCGCTATGATGTGATGAACATGATCACGTACAAAAATTTTGAGTTCATCGCTAAATTTTTTCAGTCTGGTTTTGGATACATTCTTAGCAAATGGATCAAAAACGCCGTCTAAGCCGCGATAGTCGAGTGTGATATCCACGTCTTCAGAGAACCGTGCAATCGCCCCGAAAACTTTAGACAGCGAAGTGCCACCTTTGAAAGCCATAGGCAGCCTATCAGGCATAGTAAACAGAGCTTGCAAAACCCAACACACCCATACGTCTTTTTCAAGAATGTTAGGCGCGCGAGATAATTGCGCAGCAAGGCCACGCAAAATTTGAGATTGCTCGGTAGGAGAAAGGTGCAAAAAAGATTTAGGCATATAAACTTACTACGCGTTTTCTATATTGAGACATAACGTTACTCATCCATGCAGGCATGACGCTGGCCGCGGATTTGAGTATCTCGAATTCTTCGCTTGATAGTTTACGTTGGATTTTCTCGATCAAGGACAGAGTAACTTCTTTCTTGCCGAGATACCACATCGCAGCTAGAGCTAATCCAGCTGGCCGGCCTGCCAAAGCCAACTTGCGCTGACAAACATGCTGTAAACGAATTTCTAGCGTACCTATTTGAATCCGCCTGGACGGACCGGATGTGGAAAATACCGTTTGAATCGGAGCTTGGGTAGTTAGCTCCAATTTGCGCGCAGCTTCTGCGCCATGAACTTGGACCACAGCGCCATGAGTTTTGGCAATCGTTTCTGCTACTTTCATCGGCTCTGGCATTACTTTGCCTACAAAGCGGCTCACTTCAAGGCGCGCATAGACACCACGAGTTAGGCGTTCGATGATTCCAGCTTTAACTAGCCTGGAAAGATTTTGATCGACAGCTGCACGTGTACCGTATGCCAAGAGAATGTTCGGGGTAAAAGGCTCTCCGAGCGGTATTCTCTCGATGCACTGGCGAATCAATTTGACGGTTTTGATAGTCGTATTCATGTATGAAAATATACATGTATTTCTGACAAATTGAAAGGATAATCACCTTTCTAGTAACCTCATTGATTACAAAACTAGCCGCTGAGGAATAGGTATGGCAGGCTTTTTCCTCCAGACGCACATGGTGTGTCAGCGTGTCTTACTCCATTGCACACGCATGCTGACCGTTAACGCGTTTTCTTTACCAAAAAGGCTTAGCGCGCGAGCGCATACTCAACCTTTATCGGTTTATTGATGCGATCTTAACATTACCCAAAGAGTTTGAAATTATCTATAATAGTTCAATTAAACAATTCGAGAAGGAGTCGGAAGTGGAATATATTACGAGTGCTGAACGTATCGGTATGGAGCAAGGGCTTAAAGAAGGACTTAAAGAAGGGATTGAAAAAGGCCGGCAAGAAAACCGGCAGATGTTGAGTAATTTGTTGCTAGCCCAGCTAAAGTGTAAGTTTAAAAACTTAGCTGAACCTTATCTGCAGAAATTGGATGAAGCCGATGTAGATACTTTGCGCCAATGGGGCGAACGTATTTTTATGGCGCAAACTCTTGATGAGGTTTTTTAGTATTAAAGCGCCGTATCAGCGGATGTACAGCATCTTGATACGTTGTGCTGCAAAAATCGCGAGTAGCAGAAGCGAAACAACCAATACGGGCATATTCCCATAAGTAATATAGGGCGTAACTCCGACCCTGCCCTGCACACGCGCTTCAAGTGAGCCAATGCTGAAGGTCGTTAATTTTTTCTCAACCCGGCCATCATAGCCAATGATTGCGGTTGCCCCGGTATTGGTTGCGCGTAGCACTGGGCGGCCGGTTTCAAGTGCGCGCATTTGTGCAATTTGTAAGTGCTGGTCAAGCGCAATGGTGTCACCAAACCAGGCGAGGTTGGTTGCATTGACGAGGATGCCTGCTGGTATTGGTGTTTGGCGCAAAGTGCGGGCAATTTCTTCGCCGAAAATATCTTCGTAACAGATATTGAGCGCTAGCGGTTGCGCGCCAACGAAAAAAGGCTGTTGGATGGCGGGTCCGCGCGCGAAATCACCTAGAGGGATCTTCATCAATGCAACAAACCAGTGAAAGCCCCACGGAATGAATTCGCCAAATGGTACGAGGTGGTGTTTGTCGTAGCGGTAAAGAATCGGTGAGCGTGGGGTAACTCCAAACAAACTATTGGTCAAATCAACGGGACCTGTGGGCGTGAGAGTTGCACCAGCTGCGCCAAAAATAATGGCTGAACCCGTTTTGTCAGCAAAATCTCGTATCGTGTAGGCAAAAGATTCGGGTATATCTTGCTCTAAGACAGGGATTCCAGTTTCGGGGGTGATGATTAAGTCAGCCGGTTGAGCCGTGATAAGTTCTTGATAGAGTGCAATCGCCATGTCAACGCCTTGCTGCTCAAATTTGATTTCTTGCTGTACATTCCCTTGCAGAAGACGTACGGTAAGAGGTGCGTGAGGGGCTGGATTTGTCCAAGCCACTTTGGTGGCGGCGCTGCCGCCGGTTATGCATGTGACAAATATTATCAAAGGCGCAGACAGAACCCATTTGCCTCGCTTAAATGCAGCTATGAGCATTTGTCCTATGAGTGCGGCATTAAAAGCCAGCAGCCAACCTACCCCATAAACGCCGATGACCGCGGCATAACCCGCGAACGGACCCGCAACTTGCGCATAACCGCTGGCTAGCCATGGGAAGCCTGTGAGTATCACGCCGCGCAACCATTCGCTAAGAGCCCATGCGCTGGCAAACGCTAGGCTACTGCGCCAGTGAATAGAGGGGGGCGCTGCCATTATATCTGAGCGTGTAGCACTGCAAAAATACCATAAGGCCGCCGCTAAGGTCGGCCAGGCGGCTAGATACAAAGCGAATAAAATCAGGGCTGTGAGCGCGATGATAGCGGGCATGCCGCCATAAACGTGCATACTGATATAGAGCCAAAACACGCCGCTCGCAAAATGGCTAAAACCGAAGGCGCAGGCGCTGACTAAAGTGGCGCATAGCGTACGCCTATAGGCAATCAGTGTATAAAACCAGGTCAGCGTGGCGATTTCAAGCCAGCCCCCATATGGGGTAGGAGCGAATGACAAAGTATGGGCTAGCCCAGCCAAGATCGCGACTAGGAGAGGCCAGGGCTGTTGCCAATCTGGCGTAGCGCGTGCTTGAGCTGGTAGCATTGGAATTAACGTGCGGCAACTGCCAGCCATGAGGGCTTAATAGGGTTCAGCCTCGGATGGGGCCGTCTGCGATGTACGGCGCACAAGCAGCATATGAACCTGGCGCGCGTCGCTACGCAAAACTTCAAAGATCAGGTTATCAATGCGCACCGTTTCGCCACGATGTGGGACACGCGCAAAGCGATGGGTAATCAAGCCGCCAATCGTATCGACTTCTTCATCACTATATTGCGTGCCAAAGAATTTATTGAATTGCGCAATTTCAGTCAGAGCACGGACACGGCAGCGGCCCTCTGGTGAGCCAATGATATTATCTTCTTCTTCCTCGAAATCGTATTCATCTTCAATATCGCCAACGATCTGTTCGAGCACATCCTCGATGGTGATTAAGCCGGCGATACCGCCATATTCGTCAACCACAATTGCAATATGATTGCGGTTTACTCGAAAATCGCGCAGTAGCACATTAAGAGGCTTTGATTCAGGAATAAAAACCGCCGGGCGCAGCATCCCGCGGACATCAAAATCCTCTTCGGCATAAAAGCGCAGTAAATCTTTCGCTAGTAGAATGCCGATTACGTGATCCCGATTGCCTTCATAGACCGGGTAGCGCGAATGCTCTTTTTCAAGCACGAAGGGGATAAAGGTTTCTGGACTATGCGCAATATTGATCGCGTCTATTTGTGCGCGTGGCACCATAATATCGCGCGCGCATAAATCAGTTACTTGAAAGACGCCTTCGATCATTGAAAGCGAGTCTGCATCGATTAGATTGCGGTTATGCGCCTCTTGGAGGACTTCGAGTAGCTCGCTACGCGAATCAGGTCCAGGAGAAATAAGATCCGTTAGACGCTCAAGCAATGAGCGAGGTTTGCCGGTGAGTTTACGACTGGGGGAGACATCGTTCATAGGGATGCGTTGCAGCTATAGGCTACGCGTAAAAGTAAGAATCGTAAAAATAAGAAGCTAAAAGGATACACTAGTACTCGGCTTTTTTACATTGGCAACGCTTGAGCAGCGCTTCCAACGTCCGGTCAGGGATGCCGCTCGCGCGGAGTGCCTCAACCGTACGCGCTACGTAATCAAGCGTCGTGCCGCAGTGGCCCTGGGCATGTTCAAAAGCGGTACGTACCATATGATCTGGTAGGCGTCCAGCATAAGTGGGTTTATTGCGCTGCATAGCAAAGGTGAGGGCGCGTACACGGCGGCCATCTTCGAGTTGGCAAGAGAGCCAAACGGGACGGTACGAACCCATCGCCATTTCGCGTTGCCACAATTTTTCTAAATAAGGCATTGCGCCATCGGTAGCGATTCTAAGAGCCAGGCCAGCGCATGAGCCGCCCCGGTCAAGCGCTAGCACGAGGCCAGGGATCTGTGGCGTGCCGCGAGTGAGGCAGGACCACAAATATAGGCCCCGATGGTAGCCATAAACGCGGGCATTGCATGATTCAGCAGCGGGCAAATCAGGCTTCCAGATCAGCGAACCATAGGCGAAAAGCCAGAGGTCGGAAGTTCGATCCCATTGTTTTATCGAAGTATGTAGCGAATGCTCTAATTCTTCATGGGTGAGCGGGCAGACTTCGCCAAGCAGTGATGGGTAAGCTGGCGTAGCGGGCGCATTGCCTAGTTGGTTCATCATTTGCAATATTTATTTAGCAATATGGGTTATCAAAGCCAAGTTTGTTCAGTAGTTCAGTTTCCAGATTTTCCATAATCAACGCTTCCTCGTCAGCGTCGTGTTGATAACCTTGCGCATGCAAAACCCCGTGCACAATCAGGTGGGCGTAATGGGCCACAAGCGGTTTTTTTTGCGCGCTGGCCTCTTGCTCAATGACTGGACAGCATAGCACCAGGTCGGCAGTGACTGGGTCACCCAGGTTTTCTGCATAATTAAAAGTCAAAACATTCGTTGCGTAATCTTTGTTGCGCCAAGTGCGATTTAGCATTCTGCCTTCTTCTTCGTCAACCAAGCGTAACGTCAAAACGGCATCCGCAAAAAGTGCGGTCTTAATCCAGTGTATGAGCGTGGTGCGCGGCAGTAGCGCTTGATGCGATACGCTGTTGCTGGCAACGAATTGTACGGTAAGTTGTAGGCGAGGGGCGCGTTTCATGATGTCACAACTTTCCCGCGCAGCGAATTCGTATAAGCGTCTTCAATGACTAGCTCAATGCTTTGCCCAATTAAACGGTGATGCGTATGAAGTGGCGCGGGAAAGTTGACGACACGGTTATTTTCTGTGCGCCCGCAAAGCTCCGCCGGATTTTTGCGCGATGGCCCTTCAACTAATATGGATTGGGTCGTGCCGACCATGGTAGCGCTGATCTTTTTGGCATTGGCTTCAATTGCCGCTTGTAAGTGTTGCAGACGTGCCAACTTAACTTCATGTGGCGTGTCATCCGCTAGATTGGCGGCTGGGGTGCCAGGACGGGGGCTATAAATAAATGAAAAGCTCGTGTCATAGCCGATTTCGTCAACCAATGCCATCAATTGCTTAAAATCTGTCTCGGTTTCGCCTGGAAAGCCGACGATAAAATCCGTCGAAAGTGAAATATTAGGGCGAATCGCACGTAAGCGACGCACAATGGATTTATATTCAAGTACAGTATAGCCGCGCTTCATGGCGGCCAGAATCCGATCAGAGCCGTGTTGCACCGGTAAATGTAAGTGATTGACCAGCTTAGGCGTACTGGCATATGCATCAATTAAGCGTTGGCTAAATTCTTTGGGGTGGGACGTTGTGAAGCGGATGCGCTCAATGCCGGGAATTTCGGCAACATATTCAATTAAAGTAGCAAAATCCGCGGTTTCAAAGTGCTCGGCTTCCGCTGCGGAGGCTGCTTTAGGCTCGCCCAGGGGGCTTTGCCAAAGCCCCCGATAAGCATTCACATTTTGGCCTAGCAGGGTGACCTCACGTACGCCTTGTTCAGCCAGGCCAGCGATTTCAGTTAAGACATCAGGCAATGGCCGCGAGACTTCATCGCCGCGGGTATAGGGTACAACACAGTAGCTACAATATTTGCTACACCCTTCCATAATCGACACAAAAGCACTTGGGCCGTTTACTTGAGCCGGTGGCAGATGGTCGAATTTTTCGATTTCTGGAAATGAAATATCGACCTGAGCGCGGCCTGTGCGACGGCGTTGTTCGATCATACTGGGTAGTCGATGTAGTGTCTGTGGGCCAAAGACCAGATCGACATAAGGCGCGCGGGCTACAATCGCTTTACCTTCTTGGCTTGCCACGCAGCCGCCGACACCAATAATAAGTTCCGGTTTGGCTTCTTTTAGGATGCGTGCGCGGCCAAGGTCTGAGAAAACCTTCTCTTGCGCTTTCTCGCGGACTGAACACGTATTAAATAAAATAATATCGGCCTCTTCGGCTGAGGTTGTTTTAACCAATCCGTGCTCGAAAAGGTCGGTTGCAGTTGTTAGCACATCGGCCATTTTGTCAGAATCATATTCATTCATCTGGCAGCCGAAAGTTTTAATATAGACTTTCTTATTCATAAAAGGGCGCCGTTCTCAGAGGTAAAAACTGGGGGCGGTTAGAGCTGGCGTCTAACTGCGTTTTTTATACATGAACTAAACTAGAGATGGATAACGCGGCCGCACCAGAGCATATTTGCACAAAACGCGTATTATATCTGTCTATTGGTTTAAATAAAGTAGAGGAGTCGGATTTTGGAGAGTCAAAGAATACACCCTGATGAAGTTGATCTTGTGACGTTGCCGTGGCGCGTTGAGGATATTGACTTCAGTCAAATTAATTATACCGCTGTGCGAGGCAGTGAAGAGTTGATGCTCTTGTTGTGCGCTTCATCGTTTATTGAAAGCGGCTCTGATTTATATACCAAGAATTTAGTCGATTACTTTGGCGAAGATGCTGAGGTATCCGAGTGGCTTAGGGTGCACTGGGAGCATGAAGAATTGCAGCATGGGCGCGCACTTAAGGCGTATATAAACCATGTTTGGCCGCAATTTGACTGGGATCGTGCATTTGCGAATTTCTTTGCTGAATATTCTAAATTGTGCACCGTAGATGAATTCGAGAAAACCCACGCCCTTGAGATGGTAGCGCGCTGTGTCGTTGAAACTGGCACGGCTACGCTGTATCGAGCGATCAATGAATGCTCAAATGAGCCGGTGCTGAAAGAAATCACCCATAATATCCGCACAGATGAAGTGCGGCACTATAAATACTTCTTCAAATATTTTAAGAAATATAACGAAATTGAGCGAAATAGCCGTTGGGCTGTGTTGCGCGCACTGGTGCGGCGGCTCTTAGAAATTCGTAATGATGATACGGAAATTGCTTTGCGCCATGTGCTGGCGATCCGTTATCCGCAGCAGGTGGGCGACTTAGCTTATGCGCGGCAAATGAATACGCGCGTCAATAAACTAGTACGCCGTCACCTATCCGCGGATATGTGCTTGAAGATGTTGCTTAAGCCGCTTGATTTGCCAGCGCGCATTCTGCCAAGCGTGCATTATCCACTGACCAAGCTCACGCAACATCTATTTTTTCGCTAAGCCTCTTTTTAGAGTGGCGCCGAGCGCAAGTCATTGACTTGTTGCGGCGATACTGGCGTACCGTGGTTGTGCCAAGCCATGCGGATATAGGTGACCACCGCCGCGACTTCTTCATCAGACAGATGCTGAGCAAAAGGCGGCATTCCGTATGGGCGTGGATTATTGGTCGTAGAAGGCGGATAGCCGCCATTGAGCACCATCCGAATGGGGTTAACCGCTGAGTGCATTTGAATCGACTGATTGTCCGCTAGCGGTGGATAGGCTGGGGGTTGCCCGCGCCCGTCTGCTTCATGGCAGCTTGCGCACTGTTGTCCATAGATTTTTTCGCCTTGTGCAAACAGCTTTGCGCCAAATGTCGCCGAGGTAACGAGCTGCACAGGTTCAGGCGGCTCGCCCTTTTGTGGCAGTGCTTTTAAATACACCGACATCGCACGAATATCTGCATCAGACAGATATTGCAAGCTATTATGCACGACATCAGCCATCGGCCCAAAGACGGCACCGCGTTGCGAGACGCCGGTTTTTAACAGATCGTCAATATGCTGGAGATTCCAATCGCCAAGCCCGCTTTCTTTGTTTGAGGTTAATGAAGGGGCATACCAATTCTGCAACGGGATTAACCCCCCGCCAAAGGCTGCGCTTTGGTCGGAACCACCCAGTGCATTAATGCTGGTATGGCACATTGCGCAATGACCTAAGCCTTCAACCAGATACGCGCCGCGATTCCATTCAACGGATTGCTTTGGATCGGGTTGAAAATCTCCTTCAGAGAAAAAAAGCGTGCGCCACCCGATTAAGAGGCTACGATTATTGAACGGAAAGCGCATCTCATTAGGGCGGTTCGGTTGCTTAATCGCGGGCACTGAACGGAGATATGCGTAGATTGCGTCGGAATCGTCGCGAGTAACCTTCGTGTAGCTGGTAAACGGAAAGGCGGGGTAGAGCAAGCTGCCGTCTTTGGAGCGCCCGTTGTGCATTGCGCGATAAAAATCGTCTGAACTCCAAGTACCGATCCCGGTTTCATCATCAGGGGAGATATTGGGTGTATACAGCGTACCAAATGGCGTAGGCATAGGAAGGCCACCGGCAAACTGTTGGCCGCCGCGTACCGTATGGCAAGCGATGCAATCACCTGCGCGCGCAAGATAGTGACCGCGCTCGATCAATTCCGCCTGTTTCTCGGGCGCTATAGTGGGCGCGTTATGATGAGCCGCCGGTTTGCTGTTTTGCCAGAATGTGGGAAGCAGCACAAGCGCTGTAATGAATATAAGCGCTGCTACTGCGCCGGCTAACAATCCAAATAAGGTCTTGCGTTGCATGCTGAGTTCCTTGATTTTCTAAAAGTGCGCTTTTAACTCAGTGAGGCTGGCTGCCGCAGTTGAGCGGCAGTTTGAGCGAGCCTGCTGGAGCGGGAGTGGCATCGGGTGGCGCTGGTTGTAGCGCAAGCCAGGTGGAGACAGCGCGAATATCGGCGTCAGAGAGTTGGATCGCAATCGTATGCATGCAATCGGGCGCAGCCGCATGGCGTACCCCAGAGCGCCATGCGCCAAGCTGGGCACTGATGTAATCAGCATGTAAGCCCACTAGACCTGGAATGGCGGGTTCCGCTCCCGTCAGTTTTGCGCCATGGCAGGCAATGCAAGCGGGTACGTTTCTAGCCGAATCTCCATTCAGGGCAATCCGCCGGCCGCGTTCAAGCTGTGACAGCGGTAAATTGGAAGGCTCAGGCACTGGGTAAGGTGGATGCAGGTTGGCGTAATACACTGCGATTTCTCGTAGATAATCGTCAGAAAGATAGGTTACGAGGTAATTCATCGGCGCATATTTACGCCGTCCCTCACGAAAATGTTGCAATTGATTGTATAGGTAATCGGCTGGTTTGCCGGCTAACCGAGGGAAGTAATCATTGTCGGTACCTTCCCCTTGATTGCCGTGGCAGATCGCGCAGGCTTGTACGCGCGCAGCAATTGTATCTGGGGCTTGGGGCGTGGAAAGCTCAGCGTATGCGCTATTGAATAACCCGCCGCTACTGACTAGCAAGGCCGCTAAGATGCGGTGAAAAATATGTTTTAAAGCCACCGGGGACTCCATTTGTATCAACAGGGGTAGGCTAGATTTGACCTAGCCCACGGGTATGATAATTCTTTGTGACGGGTATTTTATCATTGAGTGATTCAGTTGCTAAATAGGTTGTGGTGGATGAGCCTAAGGTTTTTTTATAAAAGAGGAAGCGGACATGAACTAACGTGCCCGACAGTCGGCCCTAATGGGTCTTTTTGACTCCGTTTTCAAATCGCGCTACAATAGCGCTTTTTTCGCGTTCAAAAAAGGCGGAGAAACTAAATAAACGTTTAATTTATTCATGAGGTACACAATGTGCGCGGTCATAAAAACCGGTGGTAAGCAATATAAAGTTGCAGCTGGCGAAAAATTGAAAATAGAACAGATACCGGCAGACATTGGCGCAGAAGTGACTTTCGACCAGGTATTAGCAATTGGCGAAGGCGAATCAATCCGATTCGGCGCGCCGCTGGTGAGTGGAGCTAGCGTCAAGGCTACCGTGGTTGCCCAAGGGCGGCATCAGAAGGTCACCATCTTCAAAATGCGCCGTCGCAAGCATTATCAAAGGCATGCTGGCCATCGGCAGAACTATACTGAAGTGCGCATTGACGCAATTAACGGTTAAAGCGGTCTAAGGAGTTATTCATGGCACATAAAAAAGCAGGCGGGTCATCACGTAATGGCCGCGACTCAGAATCAAAACGGCTTGGCGTCAAAGTATACGGCGGCCAGGCAATCAATGCAGGCGGCATCATTGTGCGCCAGCGCGGTACGCGTATGCATCCAGGCGAGAATGTTGGCATTGGTAAAGATCACACGCTGTTTGCGTTGACTGATGGCCACGTATGCTTCACGATTAAAGGTAAAGCGAGCAAAAAGATGGTCAACGTGGTTGCCGTAGCTGCTTAACGCAGAACACGTAATCATCCGGTTTTTCCGGCTCAATGTAAAAGGCTCCGCCAGCAAGCGGGGCCTTTTGCGTTAATGCGCCCAAATAATCCGCGGCAGATGCAGACTCTAGCGGGTTGTCCTGTGCGGTGCAGGTGGACCAAATTGTGCAAACTATGGCCAATTAGAACTACAATGGATTTGTAAACCTATTTTAGGTAAATAGGTCATTAAAGTGGATTGAATAAAAGCAATGAAATTCATTGATGAAGTAAAGATAGAAGCCTTCGGTGGCGATGGTGGTAATGGCAGCGCATCAATGCGACGCGAGAAATTCATCCCATTTGGCGGGCCAGATGGGGGCGACGGTGGACGCGGTGGCAGTATCTACGCGGTTGCCGACCGTAACATTAATACTTTGATTGATTACCGCTATGCTAAAAAGCATCAGGGGGGCAGAGGTCAAAACGGACGGGGCGCTGATTGTTATGGAAAAAGCGGCGAAGATATTACGCTGCGGATGCCCGTGGGTACGATCATCACGGATCTTAACACCGGTGAAACCATTGCTGATCTGACGGAACATGAACAGCGCGTCACGCTTGCCAAGGGTGGGAGTGGAGGGTTAGGTAACCTCCATTTTAAATCGAGCACGAATCGTGCGCCACGCCAAAAAACCGAGGGCAAGGAAGGCGAATATCGCCTGCTTCGCCTGGAGCTGAAAGTACTGGCGGATGTCGGTCTATTAGGTATGCCGAATGCGGGTAAATCGACTTTTATCGCTTCAGTTTCCAATGCTCGGCCAAAAATAGCGGACTATCCATTTACCACGCTTGCGCCTAATTTAGGCGTGGTGCGGGTTGGCCCTAGTAAAAGTTTTGTGATTGCCGATATTCCAGGTTTGATTGAGGGGGCTGCTGAAGGGGCGGGACTCGGTCATCGTTTTCTGCGGCATTTGCAGCGCACTAGCGTGTTATTGCATTTAGTGGATATAGCGCCGTTTGATGAAGGGGTGGATCCGGTTGCAGAAGCGCGGGCGATTGTGAATGAGCTGCGTAAATACGATGCGGAGCTTTATGCTAAGCCGCGTTGGTTAGTGCTTAACAAAATTGATATGCTGCCAGACGATTTGCGCGCGGCACGGATTGCCGAATTTGTGAAACGTTTTGGCTGGGAAGGGCCGGTATTTGGCATTTCTGCGCTAAATGGGCAGGGTTGTGAAGCACTGACTTACGCCGTTTATGATTATCTTGCAAAGTATGGTCCTGCTGGCCGTGCTGCTGAAGCCGCGCAACTGGCGCTGGATGCGCGTTTTCGGGATGGGGTATCAAGCGATGCCGACGATGCAGGCCCTCTCTAAGCCTACTTCGCCGCAGCCGGTGGTTGTGGTTGCCAAACGCTTGGTGGTTAAGGTGGGCTCAAGCCTGGTGACCAATGACGGGCGTGGACTCGACCATGGTGTGATGCGGAGCTGGGCTGAGCAAATCGCGGGCTTGCGCAGACTTGGCAAAGAGGTTGTACTGGTGAGTTCAGGCGCGATTGCCGAAGGGATGCAACGGCTTGGTTGGAGCCGCCGTCCGCGTGAGATCGACGAATTGCAGGCTGCTGCGGCGGTCGGCCAAGTCGGGTTGGCGCAAGCGTATGAAAGCCATTTCAACGCGCACCAGTTGCGTAGCGCGCAGATTCTTTTGACGCATGCTGATTTGGCCGAGCGTGAACGTTATTTAAATGCTCGTTCGACTCTGCTGACTCTGCTGCGGCTAGGAGCGGTACCGATTATTAATGAAAACGATACCGTCGTTACCGACGAAATTAAATTCGGCGATAACGATACACTAGGCGCTTTAGTCACCAATCTGATCGAAGCGGATGCGCTGATCATTTTGACGGATCAGCGTGGTCTGTATACCGCCGACCCGCGGCAAGGCGCAAATGCGACTTTCGTTGCGGTTGCAGAGGCGGGTGATCCGGCTCTTGAAGTCATGGCTGGGGGTGCTGGAACGCAGCTTGGCCGTGGTGGCATGCTGACTAAAATACTCGCTGCTAAGCGCGCCGCGCATAGTGGTGCATGCACAGTGATTGCCAGTGGACGCGAACCCGAGGTACTGACCAGGCTTGCAGCGGGTGAAGCTATTGGCACTCAACTGACTGCGCGCACGCCGCGCATGGCTGCGCGTAAACAATGGATGGCGGATCATTTGCAGGTGCGCGGTCATGTGGTGATGGATGATGGCGCATGCACTAAGCTCAAGCAAGAAGGGAAAAGCTTGCTGCCAATCGGTATTTTGCAAGTACAAGGCGTGTTTGCGCGCGGTGAAGTGATTGCGTGTTTAAGTCCAGCGGGCCAAGAAGTGGCGCGTGGACTCACCAATTATAGTAGTGCCGAAGCGCGGCTCATTCAGCGTCGACCCAGTAGCGAAATTGAAGCGGTCTTAGGGTATATGCTGGAGCCTGAGCTGATTCATCGAGACAATCTTGTATTGAGCTAACCTGATCCGCTGCGCGAAGGCTGACGGCCATTTTCTGCTAGCGCTGGTGGTGTCGCATCGATTGGCTGAGTCTCTGCGCGTGCTGGCAAATGATGGATAAAGCGTGCTAATTCAACTAACGCTAGTTGATACACTTCGCGTTTAAATTCAATCACCGCCTCGCGTGGCACCCAATATTGATGCCAGCGCCAGGCGTCGAATTCTGGGTGCCCAGTGGCGCGTAAGCAAATATCGCAGTCACGCCCGACCATGCGTAACAAAAACCAAATTTGTTTTTGCCCACGGTAATGGCCGCGCGCTTCGCGTTTAATATATTTGTCTGGCACCTCATAACGCAACCAGTCGCGTGTGCGGCCGAGGACTTTGACATGTTCAGGTTTTAGGCCAATTTCTTCATATAACTCTCGATACATTGCTTGTATTGGAGTTTCGCCATAGTGGATGCCGCCTTGCGGGAATTGCCAAGAATGCTCGCGGATCCGTTTGCCCCAAAACACGTCATTGCGTGCGTTTAAGAGAATGATGCCGACGTTTGAACGAAAGCCATCGTGATCCAGCATACAACTACCCTTGAATCCTTTAAAATAACGCGATTATAAACAATCGCAGGCGTAGTGTACGATCCTTAGTTCATTGCGCTTGTTTTTAACCCTACTGCTGGGAAATTAGATGAAGGCCTCACGTTTTTTTATCCATACACTTAAAGATGCGCCTGCTGATGCGGAGATTGTCAGTCATCAGCTTATGCTGCGTGCTGGCATGATTCGGCGTATCGCGGGTGGTATCTATACCTATATGCCACTGGCTTTACGTTCAGTGCGTAAAATCGAAGCGATTGTCCGTGAGGAGATGAATCGAGCCGGGGCCCTGGAATTGCTTATGCCCGCTGTGCAACCGGCTGAATTATGGCAAGAATCACAGCGTTGGGCGCAATATGGGCCAGAGTTGCTGCGCTTGAAAGACCGCCATCAGCGCGATTTTGTGATTGGGCCTACGCATGAAGAAGTCATCACAGATATTGCCCGTAAAGAAATTAAAAGTTACCGGCAAATGCCTGTGAATTTTTATCAAATCCAAACCAAATTTCGTGATGAAATCCGACCACGCTTTGGCGTGATGCGCGGCCGCGAATTTATTATGAAAGATGCTTACTCATTTGACCCGGATAATGCTGGCCTAGAGCGTTCATATCAGAAAATGTATGCGGCTTATGAACGTATTTTTAAGCGGCTTGGTCTCGTGTTTCGAGCTGTGGCGGCTGATAATGGTTCGATCGGCGGGTCCGGCTCGCATGAATTCCATGTGATTGCCGAAACTGGAGAAGACAGCATTGCTTATTGCCCAACCTCAGACTACGCTGCCAACGTGGAAGCCGCTGATGCACTGCCATTAATTGAGCAACGCGCAGCGCCGCAAGAAAGCCTGACTAAAGTGGCTACACCGGATGCAGTAAAATGTGAAAATGTCGCAGCGCTGCTGGGTGTTCCGCTTGAGCGTACGGTTAAATCGATTGTGCTGGCGATTGATGCCCCCACGCAGGCTGAGGCTAATCCGCCCACCGCTAACCAGAATCGCGCTGCGGCGCTGCAAATCTGGTTGCTGCTATTGCGTGGTGACCATACCCTAAATGAAGTGAAATTGAGCAAACTGCCAGGCGCTACAGGCTATCGTTTGGCGAGTGAGTCGGAAATTATCGAATGCTTTGGCACAACGCCAGGCTATTTGGGGCCGCTTGGTATGCAAAAGCCGGTCAAGGTATTGGCGGATCGGACGGTCGCTATGATGAGCGATTTTATCGTTGGGGCGAACGACGCAGGCTTTCATTTAACGGGAGTGAATTGGGGGCGTGATTTGCCAGAGCCGATGGTGGCTGACCTGCGTAATGTCGTGGCGGGGGATCCTGCGCCAGATGGGAAGGGCGCGCTAGCCATTTGCCGGGGCATTGAGGTAGGGCACGTTTTTCAGCTAGGCACCCGTTATTCACAGGCGTTGGGTGCGACCTACCTGGATGAAGCGGGGAAAGCGCAGCCCTTAGTGATGGGGTGTTATGGAATTGGCATTACCCGCATTCTTGGCGCGGCCATTGAGCAAAATTCTGATGCGCGCGGCATTATCTGGCCGGAGGCGATGGCGCCGTTTGAGGTGGTGATTTGCCCGATTGGCTATGAGCGTAGCGAAGCGGTGCGGGCGGCGGCGCAAAGCTTATATGCAAGGTTGTTTGAGCTGGGCATTGACGTCATTTTAGACGATCGCGGCGAGCGTCCAGGGGTCATGTTTGCTGATTGGGAGCTGATCGGCGTGCCGCACCGGCTGGTGATTAGCGAGCGTAGCCTTAAAGAGAACCAGTATGAATATCAAGGGCGGCGAGAGGCCCAATCGACGTTGTTGGATAGTTTAGCGGCAGCAGACATTGTCGCCGCTAAGATTCAAGCAGCACTTAAAGATTAAAAGGAAAAGATTGTGCAATATGATTTTTTGACAGCGACTATTTTATTGATTTTGATTGTTGATCCGCTGGGCAATATTCCGATTTTTATTAACGCGCTGCGCAATGTTGCGACTGAGCGACGGGGGCGGGTCGTATTGCGTGAAGTTGCCATTGCTTTTATAACGTTGCTGATTTTTCTGCTGCTGGGCGAACACTTTTTGCGTTTGCTGCATTTGACGGACATATCGTTGCAATTGGCGGGCGGCATTATCTTGTTTTTAATCGCGCTGCGTATGGTTTTTCCGGCAGTAGACGATCGGATGAATTTGGAGGTGGTGGGCGAACCGCTGATTGTGCCACTCGCGATTCCCGCTCTGGCTGGACCCTCTGCGATGGCGACGGTGATGTTGCTCTCTTCTCAGGGGCCTGGACAGACCATCGAATGGATTGGCGCACTGACGGTCACCATGGTGGCTTGTGCGTTTGTGTTGATTTTAGCTGAACGGATTCAACGTCTGATGGGGGCGCGTACCGTGATCGCGTTGGAGCGTTTGATGGGGTTGGTGTTAATTGCGATTTCGGTCGAAATGATATTGGCTGGAATGCGGACTTTTATTCGCCAACTTTGAAGCTAGGCTAGCTTTGGGTTGAACGCCCAAGGCTAGCGTGCAAGACGTTCTTGGCGCTTAGCGCATTCCTGGCAGCATGCCCTTTAGATTGCGCATCATGCTCGCTAAGTTACCGCCCTTAAGCTTTTTCATCATAGTGCGCATTTGATCGTATTGCGCCAACATTCGATTGAGTTCTTGCACTTGAACTCCCGAACCCGTGGCGATGCGGCGTTTGCGGCTCGCTTTAAGCAACTCGGGCTTACGGCGTTCAAGTGGGGTCATCGCATTAATCATGCCTTCCATCCGGCGCACTTGGCCTTCGGCTTGATTCATTTTCTGTGGATTGTTGGTGGCTTGGAATTGCGCAGGCAATTTGTCGAGTAGCGATGAGAGGCCGCCCATATTTTTCATTTGCGAGAGCTGTGCTTTAAAATCATCGAGGGTGAAATTTCCTTTTCTAACTTTATCGGCGAGCTGTTGCGCAGCGTGCAAATCCACTTTATGTTGGGCTTGCTCAACCAAAGCAAATAGGTCGCCCATGCCGAGAATCCGGCTCGCCATGCGATCTGGATGAAAAGTCTCAAGGCCGTCAAGTTTTTCGCCAACACCGACAAATTTAATCGGCCGACCCGTAACATGACGCACGGATAAAGCTGCGCCACCCCGCGCATCGCCATCGAGTTTGGTTAAAATAATGCCTGTGAGCGGCAGTGTCGTATTAAAAGCTTGAGCGGTATTCACCGCATCTTGCCCGAGCATGGCATCAACCACAAATAGGGTTTCAGCAGGGTTTAAAGCGGCATGTAGAGCAGCGATTTCTTGCATCATTGCTTCATCAATGCCTAAGCGGCCCGCTGTATCGACGATGAGCACATCGTGATAGTGGTGTTGCGCCCAATTGAGCGCAGCCTGCGCAATTTCAAGTACCGATTGTTCAGGTCGGGCTGAAAAAAAATCTGCCTGAGCTTGTTCGGTCACGGTTTTGAGCTGAGCCATGGCGGCAGGTCGATAAATGTCGCATGAAACGGTCAGAACCTTTTTTTTCTGTTTTTCGCGTAAAAACTTGGCTAGCTTACCCACAGTAGTGGTTTTACCCGCACCTTGTAAGCCGGCCATTAAAATGATTGCAGGCGGTTTGACGGCAAGTTGCAACTCGCTAGTCTGGTTGGTCTCATCGCCGCCCATGATCGCCGTGAGTTCACGTTGCACCACGCCAACTAACGCTTGGCCTGGGGTTAAGCTGTCAAGCACCTCGGCGCCCAGGGCTTTTTCTTTGATGCGGGTGGTTAAAGCGCGCACTACGGGCAATGCAACGTCGGCTTCAAGTAAAGCCAGGCGCACCTCGCGCAGCATTTGCTGGGTATTTGCTTCGGTTAAACGGGCTTCGCCGCGCAGCGTTTTAACAATGCGCGTCATGCGCTGAGTGAGGGTATCGAACATAAAAGCAAGGTGAACGGTAGTATTTACAAACAACTTTTGAGAAATGGGCGACTCAGGTAAACTTAAGTTATGACTATTGTACTGTACGTGTTGACAGCGGCGCTCTATGGCGGCCTCGCGTCCGTAGCTTGGCGCCAGCATTGGCGTCAAAAGGGTATCGCTGAATATAGTAGCTTGCCAGCGCAGCCGCGTTGGAGCTGCGAGCGTCTATTGCTGGCAGGCGCATTAAGCGCGCATGGGGGGCTACTATACACCACGATCTTTTTGTCCGATGCAATGATTTTTGGCTTTGCCTTTGCGGTATCTGCCATGTTATGGCTTGGCATGGGTATTTACTGGCTTGAAAGCTTCTTTTTTGAGCTAGAAGGTTTGGTTTTATTGGCGCTGCCGCTGGCCGGTCTGGCCGCGTTATTGCCGCTGGCATTTGGTGGCGTGCGTTTATTGCCTTATGCAGCTACGCCATTGTTCAAATTGCATTTTGTCATGGCGAATGTTGCCTATGGTTTGCTCGCCCTGATGGCGCTCCATGCATTGCTCATGCTGCTGGTTGAGCGCAGATTGCATCGTATAGCAGGCACGCCGCTTCGTTGCACCGCGCCGCAACAAAATTGGTTTGGCAATTGGCTTGATTCATTGCCCCCTTTGCTGACGCTTGAGAAATTATTATTTCGCTTAATGGGGGCCGGGTTTGTGCTGCTGACGCTGACTTTGCTGTCAGGTATTCTTTTTAGTGAGCAGCTCTTTGAGCGCGCCTTGCGCTTTGATCATAAGACGATTTTTGCCTGTTTATCGTGGGCCATGTTTGGCGTTATGTTAATCGGCCGAAGATTTTATGGCTGGCGTGGTCGTGTCGTATTACGTTGGATCTTAGCTGCCTTTGTGACACTTTTATTGGCTTATGTCGGAAGCCATTTTGTATTTGAAGTGCTATTGCCGCGCCGAGTGGCATAGTTGATGAGGGTTTGCTCAATGGCGCGCGCGGACTCGTGGCCCAACCCAGATGCGGCAGCGCCCACTCAAGCGCTTATGGTTCATGAATAAAACTCAACCCAATGCTAAAGGACAATGCGTGAATACGCCGCTGATTGTTAATGAGCAAGGTTGGATTGAAATAACGGATGTGCAAGTTTCGCCTAATTTTGATGAGCGGCCGCTTGGCATGACGCCGACGCTGATTGTGATTCACAACATCAGCTTACCGCCAGATGAATTTGGCGGATCGCAGATCGAGGATTTATTTTGCAATCGACTTGATTTCGCGGCCCATCCTTATTATGAAAAGATACGAGGTTTGTGCGTATCTACGCATTTTCTGATTCGGCGTAACGGCGCATTGCAGCAATTTGTTTCCTGCGAGGATCGCGCCTGGCACGCGGGTTCGTCTAATTTCTTTGGGCGCGAGCGATGTAATGATTTTTCGATCGGGATTGAACTTGAAGGATCCGATACGGTCCCTTTTGAAGAGAGCCAATATTCTAGGCTTGCGGAGTTGGTTAAAGTACTGATTGACCGCTACCCGATTGGCGCACTGGTCGGGCATGAAGATATTGCTCCAGGACGCAAGACGGATCCGGGACCTCATTTTGATTGGCGGTGTTTACGCGATTTGAGCGGTCTGACGGATGACTATTTTCCTTATCAGCGGTTAAATGGGTGCTGACCACATGATGAAAGTGAGCCCGGCACAGAGAATGACGAGCTTAGCGCGCAGCAGGGGATGAGATTGAATCGCTCATTTGGCTAGATGACGCAAATTAAAAAAGTCAAGGACGTAAATAAAAAATAAAATGGTGTCCAGTGCCTAATAAATTCACTATACTTAGTATTCCAGATTTTTCTTGACACTATATATTGTGTTTTATCTGTATTCTAGTCACTCTGCAATGCGCGCCAACTCATGGTTTAAACACCGTATTAATCCATGCTGGATCCGTGTTTTGTGTATTTTCCGGCCTTCATGCGTAGATGCAAAGACGTATCGCTTTGAAGGCCGCTGCTTATTTTCAGCCGCGGTTCTGCCGCGCTTTCATTCAATCGATTAGGAGTTTTGCCGATGCAAACTACCGCTTATAAAACCGCAACCGGAGCGGACGAGCCGCTGGATCGTTCCGCTCACCACCCAGGCCTGCCACCCAGTCAAAATGTTGCTCTGGCTTTGCCTGCGCAGAGTGACACTTTAGCTGACTATAAGGTGATTCGTCGCAATGGCGCCGTGGTGGGATTTGAGCCCTCTAAAGTCGAAGTTGCGATGACTAAAGCTTTTTTGGCAGTGGGCGGAGGGCAGGGCTCTGTCTCCGCGCGCGTGCGTGAGCAAGTCACGCAGCTCACGCAACATGTGGTGCGCGCGCTGCTACGTAGTCGGCCGGCTGGCGGCACGTTCCATATCGAGGATATTCAAGATCAAGTAGAGCTTGCGCTGATGCGCGCTGGCGAGCATAACGTTGCGCGTGCCTACGTCTTGTATCGCGAGAAGCGGGCGCAGGAGCGTTCGCTGAGCGCTCAGGCGCAGCCAAGCATGGAAGAAAGCATCCGTGTGACAGAGGGGGATTCGATGCGACCGCTCGATTTGTCGGAGCTAAAAGCGTTGATTGCCTCTGCTTGCGCTGATTTAGGCAGTGCGGTGCAGGCCGAGCCAATTGTAACGGAAACCATTAAAAATCTTTACGATGGGGTGCCGCTTAGCCAAGTTTATGATTCGGCAATTCTTGCTGCACGCACCATGATTGAAAAAGATCCGGCCTATAGCCAGGTAACCGCGCGTATTTTGTTGCACACGGTGCGCCGTGAAGTGCTTGCTGAAGAAGTGACGTCTGCCGAAATGGCCACCCGCTATGCCGAATATTTCCCGCAATTTATTAAACGGGGCGTTGCAGCGGAGCTACTGGATGAGAAGTTATTACAGTTCGATCTAGAAAAACTCGGGGCAGCGCTTGATGCTAGCCGCGATTTGCAGTTCGGCTATCTCGGACTGCAAACGCTCTACGATCGCTACTTTTTGCACCATGAAGGGCGGCGCATTGAGTTGCCACAAGCCTTCTTTATGCGAGTGGCAATGGGGCTTGCTCTGAATGAAATTGAGCGCGAAGCGTGGGCTATTGAGTTTTACCATGTGTTGTCTCAATTTGACTTCATGAGTTCGACCCCAACCCTCTTTAATTCAGGGACGCGGCGCGCGCAATTATCATCCTGTTATCTCACGACGGTAGAGGATGATCTGGACGGTATTTATGAGGCATTAAAAGAAAATGCCTTATTGTCAAAGTTTGCCGGCGGCTTGGGCAATGATTGGACGCAAGTACGCGCGTTAGGCTCGCATATCAAAGGCACAAATGGCAAGTCGCAAGGGGTGGTGCCTTTTCTAAAAGTGGTGAACGACACTGCGGTCGCTGTGAATCAAGGCGGTAAACGTAAAGGCGCGGTATGTGCGTATCTAGAAACTTGGCATTTAGATATTGAAGAGTTTCTTGAGTTACGCAAAAACACCGGGGATGATCGCCGTCGCACGCACGATATGAATACCGCGAACTGGATTCCCGATCTGTTTATGAAGCGGGTGCAGGAAGAGGCCGATTGGACTTTGTTTTCCCCTTCCAGTTGCCCAGATTTGCATGATAAATTTGGTGCTGAATTTGAAGCCGCTTATGTAGGCTATGAGGAAAAAGCTGCGCGCGGCGAGATTAAACTTTTTAAAAAAGTGCCCGCGATTCAATTGTGGCGCAAAATGCTAGGGATGCTATTTGAAACGGGGCATCCTTGGATTACATTTAAAGATCCGTGCAATATCCGTTCCCCGCAGCAGCATATTGGCGTTGTGCATTCATCCAATTTGTGCACAGAGATTACGCTCAATACTAATGAGAGCGAAATTGCGGTATGCAATTTGGGCTCAGTCAATTTAGTGGCACACCTTAGACAGCACGCGGATGGCAGCTTAGAACTGGATCACGATAAGCTGAAAAAGACCATTCAAACCGCGATGCGTATGCTCGATAATGTCATTGACATTAACTATTACGCGGTGCAAAAAGCTCGCCATTCAAACTTGAAGCACCGGCCAGTAGGGCTTGGCATCATGGGGTTTCAAGATTGTTTGCATTTATTGCGCCATCCATATGCTTCGCAGGCTGCGGTTGAATTTGCGGATCGTTCAATGGAAGCCGTGTGTTACTACGCATATTGGGCCTCGACTGAGTTGGCCGCTGAGCGTGGCTGTTACTCAAGCTATCAGGGCTCATTATGGGAGCGGGGGATTTTGCCGCAAGACACACTGAAACTGTTGGCTGAGGCACGTGGCGGCTATGTCGAAGTCGATCAAACGAGTTCGCTTGACTGGGAGGTGTTGCGTAGCCGTATTGCGCAGCACGGTATGCGCAATTCAAATTGTGTGGCGATCGCGCCAACCGCGACGATTTCAAACATTATTGGGGTGTCGGCATGTATTGAGCCGACCTTCCAGAATCTTTATGTGAAATCGAATCTATCGGGAGAGTTCACGATAGTGAATGATTATCTCGTGCGCGATTTGAAAGAGCGCGGTCTGTGGGATGAAGTGATGGTCGCCGACCTGAAATATTTCGATGGCATGTTGGCTCGCATTGAACGCATTCCGACTGAATTGCGTGCGCTGTACGCGACCGCTTTTGAAATGGATCCTAAATGGTTAGTTGAAGCGGCCTCGCGCCGGCAAAAATGGATCGATCAAGCGCAATCTCTCAATATTTATATGGCGGGTGTTTCCGGCAAGCGGCTGGAAGAAATTTATCGACTCGCCTGGGTACGCGGCTTAAAGACGACTTATTATCTGCGTACGATGGCCGCGACCCATGTTGAGAAATCGACCGTGGCGCATGGTGCGTTGAATGCCGTATCGGCTTTGATGCCTGACAATCCTGACCCGCATGGTTCTGCGCCAACGGAGCAAGAGTCGGCGCCAGTGTGCATGTTGCGGCCGGGCGATGCGGACTTTGCTGAGTGTGAAGCTTGCCAATAAAAAACGATGAGCGCATTTTAGCTACCTGCTTAAGCGCATAGAAGTGTTGTATGCAAGTTGCATACAACACTAAAAAAACGCTTTTCACAAGCGAACTCTTTTATCCCTTGTGAAAAGATGGTACAAACCGATTTATATCGATGGTGGAATTTATGCTTAACTGGGACGAAGAGATCACGACCAAAACTCCCGCAACTGGCGAGCCGCAACTTCTTTCACCAAAGTCATCTATGACGGCGTTTGATAGTCCAGTTCGCCAACCGGATCAGCAACGCGTGAGGGTTGCTGATAAGCGCATTATTAATGGCAAAACGGATGTAAACCAACTGGTTCCATTTAAATACAAATGGGCTTGGGAAAAATATTTGTCTGGCTGCGCGAATCACTGGATGCCGCAAGAAATTAATATGTCGCGCGATATCGCGCTCTGGAAAGATCCAAATGGCCTGACTGAAGATGAGCGCCGTGTAGTAAAACGGAACCTCGGTTTTTTCGTCACCGCAGACTCGCTGGCGGCAAATAATATCGTTCTAGGGACTTATCGCCATATTACCGCGCCTGAGTGTCGTCAGTATCTGTTGCGTCAAGCGTTTGAAGAAGCGATTCATACCCATGCATATCAATATATTGTTGAATCACTGGGCTTGGATGAAGGGGAAATTTTTAATGCTTACCATGAGGTTTCGTCGATTCGTGATAAAGACGAATTTCTGCTCCCGTTTATCCATACATTAACTGACCCTGCTTTTAAGACTGGCACGCCAGCGGCAGATCAAGCTTTGCTGAAATCGCTGATTATGTTTGCGTGTGTGATGGAAGGCCTCTTCTTTTATGTTGGTTTTACGCAGATCTTAGCGCTTGGCCGACAAAACAAAATGACGGGCGCAGCCGAGCAATACCAGTACATTTTGCGTGATGAGTCATTACATTGTAATTTTGGCATTGATCTGATTAATCAAATTAAACTGGAAAATCCGCATCTATGGACTTCTGAGTTTCGCGCAGAAATTCGCGAGCTGTTTAAGACTGCCGTAGATCTCGAATACCGTTACGCTGAAGATACAATGCCGCGCGGTGTGCTGGGTCTGAATGCTTCAATGTTCAAAAGTTACCTGCGCTTTATTTGCAATCGACGGTGTACCCAAATTGGCCTTGAGCCGCTTTTCCCAAAGGAAGAGAATCCTTTTCCATGGATGAGTGAAATGATTGATTTAAAAAAAGAGCGTAATTTTTTTGAAACGCGAGTCATTGAGTATCAGACTGGCGGTGCGCTCAATTGGGAATAGTAACGCAGGCAAGATGGCGCTGAGCCTGACAAATTACATCTCCTTCAAAGATTGTTATGAAAAAAAACACTCGGTTTTGCAGTAGATTGATTCGGCAGCGGCCGGCCTGGGTGTCGGCATTTTTTTCGCATATACAGTGCCTAAATGAGGCCATATATGTGCAGCGGTATTCATTAGCGTAGGCCAAAAATAAGGCCTGCGTCGATGAATGGTTCGTTTTTCGTGAGAGCAGATAAGAAATGCATTTGCGAAAGTCGAGCCTCAATCAAGAGTGTTATTTGTTCGACTCTTCTCTAAAACTTGAAGGAGAAAATGATGGTGACTGCCAAGAAAAAACCCGCCGTAGGAAAAACGGTGGCTAAACCCGTGGCAAAGAAAGTTGCTGTAAAGAAAACGGCCACAGCTCAAAAAGCTGCGGTCAAGAAAGTGGTAGCGAAAAAAGCGCCAGCTAAAAAAGTTGTCGCTAAAAAAGCTGCTGTGAAAAAAGTAGTGGCGAAGAAGACTCCAGCCAAGAAAGTTGCTGTGAAAAAAGTTGCTGCGAAAAAAGCGCCAGCGAAAAAAGTTGTCGCTAAAAAAGCTGCTGTGAAAAAAGTAGTGGCAAAAAAGACTCCGGTCAAGAAAGTGGCCGCTAAAAAGGTTGCCGTGAAAAAAGTAGCCGCGAAAAAAACGGTGGCTAAAAAGGCCCCCGTGAAAAAAGTTGTCGCGAAGAAAGTCGCAGCGGTTAAGAAAGTGGTCGCGAAGAAAGCTACCGCCGTAAAAAAAGCCGTGGCTAAAAAAGTCAGCGCGGTGAAAAAAGCGGTGACGCCCAAAAAAAACACCTCGGTAACTAAGCCGACTCCTACAACTTCAGCGGCTATCCCATCAAACGCTACAGCAGGTGTCAAAACCGCACTAAATCCGACGGCTGCTTGGCCGTTTCCAACTGGCAGCCGACCGTAACTTTGGCCAGTGTAGGTGTAAGTTGATTTGCAGGCAGCTCACTGCATTAATTGATCGGGTGTTGATTCGATCCTATATCCCGCTGGTCAGCGTTTGCCAGACAGCGGGATATTCTTTCGATAGAAAGCGGGTTTCTTCTTAGTGGGTGACGCGAGTAACGCCGCCGCCTGATACTAGGCGTACGCGTTCGCCAGCACGAAATATCTCTGGCGTTGCTTCCTGCGTAATTGCGCGTATATCACCATTGTCAAGGCGTACGGTGATTTCCAGTCCATTACGTTTGGCGATGCCTCCTTCTATGGCATTGCCCGCGACGGCGCCGCCAAGCCCCCCCGCAATGCCTGTGAGCAGAGCGCCGCGTCCGCCGCCGATGCTACTGGCGGCAATTGCGCCTAAAGCCCCCCCGCCGAGGGCGCCTAGGCCGCTTGGCTGGCCATTGTCGGCTTGGATTTTGACAGCGCGCACGCTTTCAATCGTGCCCAAGCGCACGGTTTGTTCACGCTGCGCTTGGCGAGCTGTATAGACATCGGCCGACGAGCTTTGTAAGGCGCAGCCCTGTAGCGCGAAGGAACCCGCTAGCAAAGCCGCTGCTGTAATGCGAATCATGGGTTTCATACATTTATTCTCCAAAAATTCCCCAAAATTACTTACTGTAAGCTGTAAGAAAAAGTGTGTTTAAAATATTCATGGATTGTCTCCCAGCGGTGAGAGTAGCTTTGTGGGCCTTGATGAGCCGCTTTGATTGAGCCCATCAAATTAGCGAGACGGCCGGTTGTGGCCCAATCTAGGCCATGCTCAATCCCATACAGCACGCCGCCTCGGAATGCATCGCCGCAGCCAGTTGGGTCAATCACTTGCTCAACTGGAACGGCGGGAAGAGTAATAACATTCCCCTCGTGATAAATCAACGCGCCTTGTTCGCCACGCGTGACAATCATCGCTTGCACTCGTGCGGCAATTTGCGCAATCGACCAACCGGTTTTATCGCTTAATAGCTGTGCTTCATAATCGTTGAGTATGAGATAGGCGGAAAGTTCAATCATCTTTTGTAGTTCTGCGCCTTGGAACAGCGGGAGCCCTTGACCCGGATCAAACACAAAAGGAATGTTCGCGGCGGCAAACTGTTCGGTATGTTGGCGCATGGCGTCTCCGCCATCGGGCGCTACAATGCCAAGCGTGATGCCCTGCGTTTGGCTGACCTGGTTAACGTGCGCTTGCAACATTGCGCCAGCGTGAAAGGTCGTGATTTGATTATTTTCAAGATCAGTGGTGACCATGGCTTGCGCTGAATACATGCCCGGCAGCACGCGTAAATAGTCGGTTGGCAATTTAAGCTGCGCCAGATGGTCGAGGTAATCTTGCGCGTCTATCGCGCCAAGCGTTGCCATAATGTATGGGGTGCCGCCGAGTGCGCTCAGACTATAAGCAATATTACCCGCACAACCGCCAAACTCGCGGCGCATCGTAGGGACTAGAAAGCTAAGATTGAGAATATGAGCTTGTTGCGGCAGAATGTGCTCGCGAAAACGCCCCTCAAAGGTCATCAGGGTGTCATAGGCGAGCGAACCACAGATAAGAGTGCTCATAAAATTATCTCAATGCGGCAAGTGCGGCTTCATAGTTAGGCTCATGCTTAATTTCAGATACCCGTTCCGCGTGCAAAATTTGATTGTTTTCATCCAGCACAAGTACGGCGCGCGCGGTTAAACCAGCAAGCGGCGGGCTCGTTATCTCGACCCCATATTGCTGAGCGAACTCGGGATGGCGAAAGGTAGAGAGTGTGATCAGATTCTCGATGCCAGCGGTACTGCAAAAGCGTGCCGCGGCAAAGGGTAGATCTGCTGAGATGACCAGCACGATCGTATTCTTAAGCTGACTTGCAGCTTCATTAAAAGTGCGCGCCGAGGTTGCGCAAACGGGGGTATCCAGGCTTGGCACAATACTCAGGATTTTGCGTTTGCCAGCGAAATCGGCTAGCTTAACTTCAGCCAAGTCTTTGCCGGTCAGCGTAAAGGGAGGCGCTATTTGATGTGGGGCTGGGAAAGTGCCATTGATTCCGACGGAGGTGCCGCCCAAAGTGACTGTAGACATCGTAATTCTCCGATTGAAGCGTTGTTATAAATGATCTGCGGGAAGTCGTTGGCCAGTTAGACACACCCAACCTTCCGCTGTGCGCCAGACGGATAGCTTAAGCCAACGCGCATAATGGAGTATGAGTTCATCTATCTGGTGCTCAAGGATGCCAGAAAGCGCAAGCTGGCCGCCGGGGCGTATGTTGGCACATAACATTGAAGCCATCTGTTTTAGCGGATTAGCTAGAATGTTGGCGATAACAAGATCGAATTGGGCGGGTTGAGCCTCATCCGGGAGATGATAGAGAACCTCTACTTGATTCTGTTCACTGTTGCGGCGCGCCGCGGCAATCGCTTGCGGGTCGATATCGATGCCAACGACATGAGCTGCACCGCATTTTTTAGCCAAGATGGCCAGGATTCCAGAGCCACAACCGTAATCCAGTACAGTATGGCCTGTAGTCACGGTTGCTTCAAGCCATTCCATGCATAGGCGTGTCGTGGGATGACTGCCGGTACCAAAGGCTAACCCAGGATCTAAGGCGAGTAGCAACGCATCTTTAGGCGCGCTTGGGGGCAGCACATGCCAGGAGGGGACGACCCAAATGCGTTGGCCGATCGGGATCGGCTCAAACTGCGCTTGGGTCAGTTGAACCCAGTCTTGCTGCGGTACTTCACGCACATGATAGGGCGGCAGCGAGGTTAGACCAAGCTGATTAGCCGCAGCGCTAAGCAAAAGCGCTGGTTCATCGGACTCAGCAATGAGCACGCTTAACTTAGAATGTTGCCACGCAACATGAGTCGGTTCATGACCTGGCTCGCCAAACAGCGGCTTTTCATCAAGCGTATCGGCTTGTGCATCTTCAACTGTAACCGATAAAGCGCCTAACTCAAGCAAAATATCGGACAGTGCTTGTGCATCCGTTTGCGCGAGTTCGACCACGAGTTCACGATAGCTCAGCGGGTTCATGCCAGGTGACCTAAGTTAGGCCTTTTGAAGCGTTGCTTGATGCTTAGCCGCGAGCTTATTTTCAAGATAATGAATACTGGTGCCGCCTTCAACAAATTTTGCATCAAGCATCATCTCGCGGTGTAATGGAATGTTGGTTTGAATCCCTTCCACGACCATTTCAGAAAGCGCAATATGCATGCGGCTAATCGCTTGCTCGCGGGTGGCGCCATAGGAAATCACTTTGCCAATCATTGAATCATAATGAGAAGGCACAAAATAACTGTTATAGGCATGTGAATCGACTCGAATGCCAGGTCCGCCAGGCGCATGCCATGATGTAATGCGCCCGGGCGAAGGAATAAATTTATAGGCGTCTTCAGCATTGATTCGGCATTCAATTGCATGGCCTTTCAGAATGACTTCGCGCTGTTTAAAGCGGAGTTTTTCCCCAGCCGCCACGCGGATTTGTTCTTGTACGATGTCGATGCCGGTAATCATCTCTGTGACCGGGTGTTCGACCTGTACCCGTGTATTCATTTCGATGAAATAGAATTCATTATTCTCGTATAAAAACTCAAAAGTACCTGCGCCGAGGTATCCCATTTTTTTACATGCATCTACACAGCGGTCCCCAATACGCTCGACCAGGCGGCGCGAGATATGGGGCGCTGGCGCTTCTTCGATCACTTTTTGGTGTCGCCGCTGCATTGAACAATCGCGCTCCCCCAGCCAGATTGCGTGCTTAAATGAATCTGCGAGTACTTGAATTTCGATATGGCGTGGGTTCTCCAAGAACTTTTCCATATACACACTAGGGTTACCGAAGGCACGCCCAGCTTCTTCACGAGTCATATTGACAGCGTTAATCAGAGCGGCTTCCGTATGGACTACGCGCATGCCTCGTCCGCCTCCCCCACCCGCAGCTTTGATAATCACTGGATAAGTAATTTGTCGCGCAAGTTTGATGATTTCTTTCGGATCTTCAGGTAAAGCTCCTTCGGAGCCTGGCACACAGGGCACCCCAGCTTTGAGCATGGTTTGTTTGGCGGATACTTTGTCACCCATTAAACGGATGGTTTCGGGGCGTGGCCCAATAAAAGTAAAACCGGATTGTTCGACGCGTTCGGCAAAATCAGCATTTTCTGACAAAAAGCCATAGCCAGGGTGGATTGCCTCAGCGTCGGTGACTTCAGCCGCGCTAATAATGGCTGGCATATTTAGATAGGACTGTGCGGAAGGTGCGGGCCCAATGCAGACCGCTTCATCGGCTAAACGCACATATTTCGCTTCTTTGTCTGCTTCGGAATAGACAACCACGGTTTTGACACCGAGCTCCCGACAGGCGCGTTGAATGCGTAGCGCAATTTCGCCGCGATTGGCAATTAAGATTTTTTCAAACATATGACATTATTGGATTTTAGGCAATGACAAATAAGCGTTGCCCATATTCGACAGGTTGACCGTTCTCAGCCAAAATTTCTTTCACAATGCCTGTTTTATCGGCCTCGATTTCATTGAGGAGCTTCATGGCTTCTATGATGCAAAGGGTTTGCCCTTCTTTGACGCTATCGCCAATTTGTACAAAGGGCTCTGAGCCTGGCGAGGGGGCGCGATAGAACGTGCCCACCATCGGAGACTGAACAATATGGCCCTGCACCACCTCGCTAGCTGCCGCTTCTGCGTTTGACATTGGCGCAGTGCTAGCGGTCACTTCGGTCACGCTGGCTTGGATTGGCGCGTTAAATTGCGGTATGGGTCCAGGCGCTTGCATATAAACCGGCGCTGTATTTTTGACGATCCGAACCTTACCTTCTCCTTCGGTCACTTCTAGTTCAGAGATGCAAGATTCTGATACTAGGTCGATGAGTGTTTTGAGCTTACGTAAATCCATTGATAAGTTCCCATGAAAATAATGACTGCCGCAGCAGCGCCTAATAACTAATTAAATAGGTTTCAGTTGATCAAGCGCAAATTCAAGCGCAAATAGATAACTTTGCCAGCCAAAGCCGCAAATGACGCCAAGCGCCTGACTTGAAAGAAATGATTGATGCCTAAATGCCTCACGGCGGTGAATATTCGATAAATGTACTTCGATAAATGGAATATCTACACCAACTAACGCATCGCGTAGCGCTACGCTAGTGTGTGTAAGGCCGGCTGGATTGATAACAATGAAATCAATATTTTCTGCCTTGGCGTGGTGCACACGGTCAATTAATACTCCTTCGTGGTTGCTTTGAAAGGTCTCCACTGTAGCGTCTTCGGAGGCAGCGCGTTGTTGCAAGCGCTGGTCGATTTCGCTGAGTGTTAGGCGACCATATACCTCCGGCTCTCGCAAGCCGAGTAAATTGAGGTTGGGGCCATGCAACACGAGTAGCCGAGCAGTCATTTAATATCTAATTTAAAGAAATTGGGCGAACTTTACAGCCGAATAGCGAAGTTTGTCTAGTTTAATAAAAAAATAGGAAAGAAATGACTCGATTAGGAAAAATATATTTTGTATCCTAGTCAGCTTAAATAGCTATTATAGATTATTAAATTGTTGGCGGAACTCGGCGACGCTACGGCGACCCAGCGCAGTATAGTGAATTTCTCCTGCTTGATTCAGGATAACTGTAAACGGTAGTCCACCGCGCGTATTGCCAAAGCCGCGTGCCAACTCTATGCCACCGAAACCGGCAATATACACTGGATAAGGTACCGAAGTTTTTTGCGTAAACTGTAAGACATGACTCGCTGAATCAACCGCGATACCAATAAACTGAAGGCCGCTAGGCGCATATTCCTTATACAGCAGGGTAAGTGTTTCAATTTCTTGAATGCAATGCGAGCACCATGGCGCCCAAAAATGAATCACCAGGGGTTTGCCGCGGTATTGCGCAAGAGAGCGGGGGGGAAGCGCAACGGCGAGCGCGGGTGAAATGGGCGCAGTAGAGTTTGACAGTTGCGGCAATTGAGTCTGCCACCAATTGGCGGGGACAGATAAAGGCGTGCCAGCATGAGCGTTGGCGTAAAAGGAGGCGCTTGCCATCACCGCGGCAGCCCCTATCAATAAAGATATACCCAGAGATTTTCTAAACATTTCAATATGATACAGAAAATCTCATCACCTTGAACAGGCGCGGGGTGGTTTTCTGCGGTTGCCTCTCTCGGGTACAATTCTGGGTTTTATCAGTCTTTGTTGGCTGATCTGAGTTGAGCACAAACCTGATTTTTTATGCATATTCATATTCTCGGCATTTGCGGTACCTTCATGGGAGGGCTGGCTGTGCTTGCACGCCAAGCCGGTCATCGTGTGACCGGTTGCGATGCACATGTGTACCCACCGATGAGTACGCAGCTTGCGGCACAAGGCATTGAACTTATCGACGGCTACCACGCTGACCAACTTGCACTCAATGCGGACCTTTATGTAGTCGGGAATGTTGTGACGCGTGGCAACCCATTAATGGAGGCGATTCTAGACCAAGGTCTGCCTTACACCTCAGGCCCACAATGGCTTGGCGAACACGTGTTAGCGCAAAAATGGGTATTGGCAGTGGCCGGCACGCATGGCAAAACCACCACAGCGTCTATCCTTGCTTGGCTGCTCGAAGAAGCTGGATTGAACCCGGGTTTTCTAATCGGTGGCGTGCCACTTAATTTGAATATTTCGGCGCGACTCACGGCATCGAATTTTTTTGTGATCGAAGCAGATGAATACGATACGGCGTTTTTCGATAAGCGCTCTAAATTTATCCATTATCGTCCGCGCACTCTCGTGCTCAATAATCTCGAATACGATCATGCAGATATTTTCCCAGATCTGGCTGCAATTGAAACGCAATTTCATCATTTAGTGCGTATTGTCCCAGCGGCTGGGCGGATCCTTGTGAATGGCCGCGATGCAGCGCTTGCACGCGTGTTAAGCAGGGGCTGCTGGAGTGAAATTGAAGCTTTTGGGGTGGCCGACGGCTGGCAAGCAGAGCCGGTTGATGAGCGTGTCATGGATCAATCTTTTGCCGTGCATTGGCAGACCCAGCGAGTAGGCATGGTCAACTGGCAAAGCTTGGGTGAACATAATCGGCTCAATGCGTTAGCGGCCTTGGCTGCGGCCCGCCATGTCGGCGTAGCGCCGGCCGCCGGCGCTGCGGCGTTGGCGCGTTTTGCTGGGGTGAAGCGGCGCATGGAAACATACGGTAGCGTGGGCGGCATCACGATCTATGATGATTTTGCTCATCATCCGAGCGCAATTAGCACGACCCTGGCTGGGTTGCGCGCGCGTATCGGGCCCCAGGCCCGCATTTTGGCGGTGCTTGAAGCGCGCTCAAATACGATGAAATTGGGGGTGCTGAAATCCCAATTGCCAGAGAGCCTAGCTCAGGCTGATCTGGTTTTCGCATATGGGGCATCAGCGGGGCGCGACGCGCTCGGCTGGGATTTAGCTCAAACTCTAGCGCCACTGGGCGAACGTGTTTACCCTTTGAATGATCTTGAGGCGCTGGCGCACGCGGTCGTTCTGGCGGCGCGGCCAAATGATCATATTGTAGTGATGAGCAACGGCAGCTTTGGTGGTATTCATGCGAAACTGCTTGCCATGCTTTCTAAAAAAGAGAATGCCACAATCGATTTTGATTCAGGGAAGGTTGCGTGAACGTTTTTTTTGAAGATTCCGGCAGCTTTAAGGCCGGCACTGTACTCTCTCACCAGAATGAAACGTTGCAAGTTGAATTGCCCGGCGGGCGGCGGATTAAAGTAAAAAGTAAAGATGTGCTACTTGAGTTTTCAGCGCCGACAGCTGCTGAATTAATGCGCGCCGCTGAGGCGTGCGCTCAGGCCATCGAACTGGATTTTTTGTGGGAGTGCGCAGGGAGCGATGAATTTAACTTCGCAGCGCTCGCCGTGGAATATTTTGGCGCACAGGTCACCTCGATTGAGCGAGCCTCACTGGTTCTGCGTTTACATGGCGCCCCTGTCTATTTTCGTCGTAAAGGGCGCGGGCAATACCTGCGCGCACCAGAAGAGCAACTCAAAGCCGCATTGGCCGCTCTTGAACGGCGTAGCCAACAGGCAGCATTGCAGGCCACTTATGAAGCTGAATTAACCGCTCATCGATTACCGGCGGCTTTTGAGGGTAAGGTTCTCACTTTATTAACCAAACCCGATAAAAATTCAATCGAATACAAAGCGTTGGAGGCTGCAGCCAGTGTTTGCGGTGTTTCAGTCGCACAATTAATACTCGATTGTGGCGCGATTCCTTCTGCGCGTGCATTGCATGAGAGCCGTTTTTTGGCGGAGCATTTCCCACAGGGGACGGGCTTTGGCCCAGCAGTCGAATATTCTGGGCCGGCGGCCGAGAGCGGCTTCGACGAGTTACCGGTGACTGAAGTCCAAGCTTTTTCGATCGATGACATTAGCACGACTGAAATTGATGACGCTTTCTCGGTCGAATGGCTGGCCAATGATCGTTTGCGGATTGGCGTGCATATTGCTGCGCCCGCGCTTGGCGTCGCGCGGGACGACATGATTGACTTGATTGCGCGCACGCGTTTATCGACCGTCTATGTTCCGGGCGATAAAATCACTATGTTGCCCGCCGCGCTGATTAATACATTCACTTTAAAGGAAGGTGGGCTCCGGCCGGTACTGTCGTTTTATGCAATTATCGATGGCGCAACGCAAGATATTGTGGCCACCGAGACGCGCGCCGAGCGTGTATTTATTGCGCACAATCTGCGCCATAATTGGCTTGATGCAATCGTAACAGCAGAGGCCATTGCAGCAGGTGAGGGCGATTATCCCTATAAAAAAGAGATCGCAGTACTTTGGCCATTTGCGCAAGCGCTTTACGAAAAGCGGCAGACGGCTCGCATCAATTATGGACTTAAGCGCGAAACGCAGCGCTATACAGACTTTAATTTTGCTATCGACGGCGAATCGGTCTCGATCACCCCGCGCCGACGCGGTTCTCCGCTTGATTTGATTGTTGCTGAGTTAGCGATTTTAGTGAACAGCAGTTGGGGTGCGGTATTGGCTAAATATGATGTGCCAGGAATTTATCGGGCGCAACGCTCATTTGGCGTTAACCGCACGCGCATGCAAATTGGCCCAGAGCCCCATGAAGGGCTAGGGGTTGAGCAATATGCATGGAGCACCTCACCCTTGCGGCGCTATATCGATTTAGTCAATCAATGGCAACTTCTAGCCTGTACGCAACATGGTGTGGCGGCTAAATTGGTGGCTCCGTTTAAGCCCAAAGATGCAGATTTGTACGTGATTGTGCAAAATTTTGACGAAATTTATCAAGCCTATGCAGATCACCAGAATCGCATGGAGCGTTTTTGGTGCTTGCGCTGGCTCAAGCAAGAAAAGCGTGAACGTATGCTTGCCACGGTCCTAAAAGGAGATTTGGTTAGGTTTGACGAAATCCCGCTATTGCTGCATGTGCCTGGTCTTGGTGTGCATGCGCGCGATACTAAGCTGTGGCTCGATATTCTCGCGCTAGACGAGCTTACTCTTGAAGTTTCATGTCGCCTAGCACAAGTATTAGAGGGGAGTGAGGCTCAGACGGATCTATCTGGCGACACCGCGCTGAGCTGCCCATAAAAATGCCATGATGTTAACGGTTGATCACTATGCAGTGATTGGCAATCCGGTGCACCATAGCCAATCTCCGTGGATCCATGCTCGATTTGCCGCGCAGACGGGCGAAAATCTTTGTTATACGCGCCTATGCGCGCCGCTTGATGGCTGCGCCGAAACGATACGAGATTTTGTTGCGCGCGGCGGATGCGGATGCAATATCACTGTGCCGTTTAAACTCGATGCTTATGCGTTAGCGGATACATTATCGCCCCGCGCCGCGGCTGCGGGTGCAGTTAATACCCTAAGAGTTGATGCGGGTGGCCTGTATGGTGACAATACCGATGGCGTTGGTCTGGTCCGAGATATTGAAGGTAATCTCGGCTTGGCGCTAGCGGGCCACCGCGTTTTGTTGCTTGGCGCGGGTGGGGCGGCGCGCGGGGCCCTCTTGCCATTGCTGCAGGCCAAACTTGCCGAGATCGTGATTGTTAATCGTACGGCCGAGCGCGCGGCTGAGCTTGCCCATCATTTTGCGCAATTAGCTGCAGAAGTTGGGTGTCAGCTGAGCGGTGGAGGGGAAGCTGTGGCGCGTGGCACGTTTGATGTTGTAATCAATGCTACGGCCAGCAGCCTTACGGGGGAGCTGCCACTTTTCGATGCGTGCGCGCTGGGGGCAAATACGCTTGCCTATGACATGATGTATGGGGCGCAAGAGACGGTTTTTATGCACTATGCGCAGCGCCATGGCGCGTCTACTGCAGATGGGCTAGGCATGCTGGTGGAACAAGCGGCCGAAGCATTTTTTGTGTGGCGGGGAGTGCGACCTGAGAGCGTTTCAGTGCTGGCTGAGTTGCGCGCATTGCTGGGTCGCAAGTGAGCCAACTGAATTCAACACGCTTTTTTTTATTACAGGTGCTCATACTAGGCTAATGTAATGCGCCAAGCAAAATAATCCCAATCGTAATCGTAAGCGCGCCACCTAAGCGAGTTGCCATTTGCGCAAATGGCATCAATTGCAGGCGATGCGCGGAAGTTAAAATGGCTACATCGCCAATCCCTCCCATCCCACTATGGCAGGCATTAATAATGGCCCCTTCAATCGGATACAAGCCGACCCAACGTCCAACAAAGAAGCCGACCATTGTCAAGGTCACGACAGTGACAACAATGGTGATGAGGTTAGCCAGCGTGAACGCCACGAGTAACTGGTCCCATGGAGCAATCGTAATGCCGATTGCAAACAACAAAGGATAAGTCACAGTCGTAGAGAAAAAACGATAAACCGTGCGCGCGCCCTCTTCTAACTTAGGAGAAACTGCATAAGTCAATTTGGCGAGCACGGCCAGGAGCAGCATGGCGACTGGCGCAGGCAGGCCAATCAATTGATGGATTAAGATGCCTAATATATATAAGCAAATGGCAATCATGCCAGCCGACGCAAAATTTTCAACTGAAGCCGTAGGCAGATTGGTGTGGTTTGCCAAGACGCTATGGTCGCCTTTATGTAAGCGGCCTCTGCCACTGTAGCGCTGGTAACGTTTACCGAATTGGTTAAGTAAGGCGGCGCAGATAATTGCTGTCAAGTTGCCAAGCATGACTGCGGGTATAATCTGGGCGAATAATTGCCCTTGTGGTAGATTCAAAATCTCGGCGTAGCCAAGCGTAAGGGGAATCGCCCCTTCGCCAATGCCGCCGGCCATAATCGGGATAACAATATAAAAGAAAGTGTGGTGCGCCCCTAAACCGAGCGCCATCCCTGTAAGCGTGCCTACAATCGCAGCAGCGATCGAACCGATGGCTAACGGCACAAAAATTTTAGCAAAACCCTTAACTAGAGCCTGCCGGTCCATACTCAAGATACTGCCAACGACAACCGCAGCAATAAATAGATACAATACATTAGTGGCTTGCCAAAAATCTGTAATGGACCGGATGAGTTCATTTGGCAGTAATTGATAATAGGCCAGGCAGGAAGGTAAAAAAGTGGTCACGATCACCGGACCGCCGATTCTGCGCAAACCTGGAATGCGCGCGCCTAACTCAGCGCAGGTAAAGCCTAACACTGCGAGGATCGCAGCCATAACTGAAATATCAGTTGGAGTTTTACCCAGCGCAAATAAAGCGCCTAAGCAAAGCATCGTGACGCAGTATACGGGGAGCGGCACAATGCCGACCCGCTTGTCCATCCAAAGCCACCAGCGTAGTGCATGCGGTGGTGAGCTAGATGAAAGGCTATTCTGGTTAGGCTTGCTTGTAAGCTGCTGGAAAAATTTGCGCGTCAAAGCATAAGCACCTAAAGAAAAAACCTTCATCGTGGATTTCCTGCTTGGTCTATGTTTTTTATTTATAAGATGTCCTAATGTGTAAAATAAAGCGCGATTCGCTATAAATTATAGTTTTGGCAAAATTAGCCTACTTCACAAGGGTAACGTTCATAAATTATCGATGCCCATTAAGCAATGCTCATGCGGTCACAGTATTTGAGCATGAGCGAGCCGATGAGCAGACAAACGAAGAGTGGTGTAGTGAGTTTTGCTGGCAGCTTGTTCATTTATATAACAGGCCGATAAACTGTCGCAAATATCCACGTTGCGGCAGCGTACGTTAATCTCTTTTTAGGTACAGGTAAGTTTTAGATGGAAACAATTAAAACCGGGCTTTTAGGTTTCGGCACTGTTGGTCAAAGCACGTTTGCTGTGCTCCAGCGTAATCAGGGCGAAATTAGTCGTCGGGCTGGACGCGGCATTGAGATCAAACGAATCGCTGTGCGCGATAGCAACAAAGCGCGGGCCATACTAGGCAGGGCTGATTCAGTTATGTTGGACGCAGATGCTGAGGCATTGGTCTGTGACCCAGCTTTAGATATCGTAATAGAAACGATCGGCGGCACTACGATTGCGCGCGAATTAGTATTGCGTGCATTAGCCAACCGCAAGCATGTGGTGACAGCCAATAAAGCTCTGCTTGCGGTGCATGGCGCCGAGATTTTTGCCATGGCGCACAAGCACGGGGTGATGGTAGCATTCGAAGCAGCCGTTGCCGGTGGTATCCCGATTATCAAAATTCTGCGCGAAGGATTAAGCGCTAACCGAATTCAATGGATTGTCGGGATTATCAATGGCACGACAAATTTCATTTTGTCTGAAATGCGCGAGCATGGCATTGATTTTGAGACCGCTCTTGAGCGCGCTCAGCGCCTAGGTTATGCGGAAGCTGATCCGACCATGGATCTTCAGGGTATCGATGCAGCTCATAAAATAGCGCTGATGAGTGCGCTTGCTTTCGGCACCCCCATCCAATTTGACAGAGCATATATTGAAGGCATTAAAGAGTTGGCCCCGCTTGATATTCAATATGCAGAAGAATTGGGTTATCGGATCAAGCTGCTCGGAATTGCGCGACGGATTGCAGATAGCATCGAGTTGCGCGTGCATCCCACCTTGGTCCCAATCCAACATCTGCTCGCCAATGTCGAAGGGGCGATGAATGCGGTCGTTGTGCATGGCGACACAGTGGGCTCGACGCTTTATTATGGCAAAGGTGCGGGTGGCGAGCCAACCGCCTCCGCAGTGGTGGCTGATCTGATCGATGTGACGCGTTTACATACCGCAGACCAAAATCAGCGCGTACCCCCTCTTGCATTCCAACCGGATCAGTTATCAAATTTGGCAGTTTTGCCAATCAGTGAAGTGAAATGCCGCTATTATTTACGGCTGCGTGTCATGGACGTAAAAGGCGTATTAGCTAACATTACAAAGATTCTTGCTGATAATGATGTATCCATTGATGCTTTATTGCAAAAAAAATCACGCTTGCCTGATCCGGTGAGCGCTAATGAGACAGACGATTTAATCGTGATTACTCATCTGGCTGTTGAGAAGCAAATAAGTGCCGCGCTAGAGCAAATGGGTACCTTGACGACAGTTATGCCGCAGATGACAAAACTGCGGATTGAAACATTAAATGAAGGGTGTTAGTGCATGAATTATATTTCCACCCGTGGGGCTTGCGCAAACGAGCGCCGGACTTTTACTGACATTTTGCTCGCAGGCTTAGCTCCAGATAGCGGGTTATATTTACCTGCGGTTTATCCTTCGATTACACCGGACGAACTTGAGCGTTGGCGAGATCTGTCATATGCAGACCTTGCGTATGAAATTCTCGCTAAATTCTGTGACGATATTCCTGCCCAAGATCTGCGCGAGTTAACCCACAGTACTTATACTGCGCAAATATATCGCCATGCACGTGAGCCTGAAAAGGCTGAGCAAATTACACCCCTTAAGGCTTTAGGCATCGAAAACGGGGTGCCCCTTTACCTGCTTGAGCTATCGAATGGCCCAACGCTGGCGTTCAAAGATTTAGCTATGCAGTTGCTGGGTCGGTTGTTTGAATATACGCTGGCCAAATCAGGCAAACAGCTCAATATCCTGGGCGCGACTTCGGGCGATACCGGCAGCGCGGCTGAATATGCGATGCGCGGCAAGCAGGGGATTCGGGTTTTTATGCTCTCTCCCCACCAAAAGATGAGCCCGTTTCAAAGCGCACAGATGTATAGCCTGCAAGACCCGAATATCTTTAACCTTGCCGTAACAGGGGTATTTGATGATTGCCAGGATTTGGTCAAAGCGGTCTCCAACGACCACGCGTTCAAAGCCCAATATAAGATTGGCACAGTCAATTCGATTAATTGGGCGCGTGTGGTCGCACAAATTGTTTATTACGTTAAGGGTTGGTTAGCCGCCACTCAACCGGCTGCGACAAAATTAGGTCAGGCATCTGGATCTGAGGCGCTGCCTAAAGTGTCATTTTGTGTGCCATCGGGTAATTTCGGCAATGTCTGTGCCGGGCATATTGCGCGGATGATGGGTTTGCCAATTGATAAACTGGTTGTAGCGACAAATGAAAATGATGTGCTAGACGAATTTTTTCGCACAGGTGTTTACCGCATCCGCGATGCTGCAGGCACCTATCATACGAGCAGCCCGAGTATGGATATTTCAAAGGCATCGAATTTTGAGCGCTTTGTATTTGATTTGTTGGGGCGTGATGCGGCGCGGGTGCGGCAATTATTTCAGCAACTTGAAGCAAATCAAGGCTTTGACTTATCCGGCAGTGGTGATTTTGCGCGCATTCACCAGTTTGGTTTTGTTTCAGGCTGTAGCTCGCATAAAGAGCGTATGACGACCATCCAGCAGACCTATGCGCACTATGCAACGATGATTGATACGCATACGGCTGATGGCTTGACCGTCGCGCGCCGTTATCTAGAGCCTGGTGTGCCGATGGTGGTGCTGGAAACCGCGCAACCCGCTAAATTCAGCGCGGCCATGCGCGAGGCGCTAGGGCGAGATCCTGAGAGGCCGGCTACCTTTGCCGAGATTGAAAAATTGCCGATGCGCTTTGAGGTTGTGCCGCCGGATGCGCAGTTCTTGAAAGAGTTTATTGCTGCGCACACTGGATAAGCCCGTGAGTTCGTCCATTTTTTATTGACCTGCTTTTGCTTAACCTTCACTCAGCCTGGAATAGTCGCTGTGGCTCTGTAAAAAATGATACGTAGAGCAGGCTGATTGGGCAGGCCGCACTCAAAGTTGAGGTGAGGAGGTCGCGATGAGGTGTTGGTAGACGGCTTCCGTCTTTTGTACGAACAACATTTTCCCAAAATGTATTTTACTTTTGCGCCGCGCGGACTCTCCTATCGCTCGCAAGGTCTCAGGGTTGCCTATAATCTCCTGAAGTAACCTCGAGAGAGTATGGGGATCGTGTTGGGAGACAATCCAGCCATCTTCGCCCTCAGTGATGTTCTCTGGCAACCCCCCGCAATTTGTGACGATAACGGGCTTCCCCATCGCCATCATTTCGCGACAAGCAAAAGAAATCGCCTCTGCATAGGAAAGCACAAAACCAATATCGAGAGCCGCAATACAGGGTCGTACATCCAATAAGTTCTCAGCGAAGGTCACGTGCTCAGACATGCCGAGTTGTGCCACTTGTTGCCGCTGTGAAGCACTTGGACTTTCACCCGCAATCAAGATATGTACCTTTTCGCGCGTCGCGCCAGGCAATTTCGAGATTGCCGTTACCATATCGATCCACCCCTTGTACTCGGCCGTACCTGCAACACTCCCAACAATGAATTTACCCGCATGTTGAGGGCCGACCATACGCAAACGCGCTTGCTGGGAGGCAGCGTCGTCAAAAGGATGGAAGTACTCTACATCTACCCCGTTGGGGATTACCGACACCTCTCGCTTAGTATAGGGCGTACCATTAAGTAGATGACTAGTGTGGCGTGATACTGCAATCACGTGATCGGTTGCATATTTCACTCGGAGTTGACTGCCGAAATGCTTTCCGACGGGTAGCGAGTTATGTTTTGTATACACCACCTGCGGCCTCTTCCCATGCAAGCCGAAGAGAGCATACATGACCAAACGATGGTCCGGTGAACCGTTCACGTGCACAATATCGAAGCATTCTTTTTCGAACATCGTACGCAACCGTTTGCGCGTACTGAATATGTCCCGCCATTCCCTTGGCTTACTTGGAAAAGGCATATCGACTACGTTAACGTTGGGGATGGATTGGCAAAGCAGATACAACTTGCTGGTGGGAGGGGCTGCCACCCATATTTCATGACGCGCGCGGAGTGACTCGGCCAGGCTAGCTACATAGGTTGTATGGCCGCCGCCATAGCTCACGTGGAAGTTTGTGTACAGAATCTTCATAAATAGGATACTCAAGCGAGTCACACGATTGGAGGCTTGCGCGGTAAAGAGGCAGCGGCCTGTCACAGACGTGTATCTGGCAGGCCGCTTGAAACGGCAGTTTAGGCAGCCAGTAACGAGCGCAGCACAAAAGGTAAAATCCCGCCATGCTGATAATAATCCACCTCAATGGGTGTATCGATGCGTAGCAACAAAGGCACATGTTGTACCGCGCCATTTGCGCGGCGGATCGTGAGCGTCACTTGTTGCTGCGGTTTGATGTGCGCGAAACCCTCAAGATCAAAGCTTTCATCGCCCTGAAGGCCTAAGGTTTGCGCGTTTATGCCAGGCATGAATTGCAATGGCAAAACCCCCATACCCACTAAATTGGAGCGATGAATGCGCTCAAAGCTACAGGCAATCACCGCCTTTACGCCGAGTAATTGAGTACCTTTGGCGGCCCAGTCGCGCGAAGAGCCTGTGCCGTACTCTTCACCGCCAAAGATGATGGTGGGCACATCTTCCTCAAGATAACGCATGGCGGCATCGTAAATGGATAACAATTCTCCGCTTGGCTGATGCAGTGTAATGCCTCCCTCGACTCGCGTACCGTCTGCCTGGGGGGGGATCATCAAGTTTTTGATGCGGATATTGGCAAAGGTGCCGCGCATCATAATCTCATGGTTGCCGCGGCGTGAACCATAGCTGTTGAAATCGGCTTTAAGCACGCCATTTTTTTGCAGCCATAAGCCTGCCGGAGAGGTTTCTTTGATTGCGCCAGCCGGGCTGATATGGTCAGTTGTAACTGAGTCGCCAAAAATGCCAAGTGCGCGCGCGTTCTTAACGCTAGATTGATGCGCTGCAGGTTGCATCTTAAAATCAGTAAAGAAGGGCGGTTGCGCAATGTAAGTTGACTTTGGCCAGTTATAAACTTGGCCTTCAGTGCCTTCAATTTTGCTCCACAAATCGCCTTCTTGAGTGAGCTGTGCGTAGTTTTTTCTAAATACTTCCGCATTGAGTGCGACCTTGAGTAATTGATGGATTTCATCGTTTGTAGGCCAGATGTCTTTAAGATAAACATCTCGCACTTTTCCATCTTTATCGGTACCTTGGCCAAGCGGTTCAGTGATTAAATCGCGCATGATGGTGCCAGCGATTGCATAGGCTACGACTAGCGGTGGCGAAGTGAGGAAGTTGGCCCGTAGATTGGGGTGAATGCGGGCTTCGAAATTGCGATTGCCTGATAACACTGCGGCTGCGACGATATCGTTTTCAAGGATAGCTTCATTGAGTGCTGGTGTGAGATCGCCAGCATTGCCAATGCAGGTGGTGCAACCATATGCCGCCAGAGTAAAACCCAGTTTCTCAAGATAAGGCAGTAAGCCCGTGGCAGTTAAATATTCAGTGACGACACGTGAGCCAGGCGCGAGCGAGGTCTTAATATGTGGTGCGACGCTTAAGCCCATTTCAACCGCTTTCTTGGCCAGTAAACCGGCAGCCAAGAGTACGCTTGGGTTGGATGTGTTAGTACAGGACGTAATGGCGGCAATTAAAATGTCCCCATTGCTAATTTTGATGCCGTCACGGTTCATATAAACCTGTTCGAGCGCATTTTTATCTTTAGAAAAGCCGTTTTCGCTGACCGATTTTGAGAATAAATCAGTAAACGTTTGTTTCACTTGATTCAGTTCAATCCGATCTTGCGGACGTTTAGGGCCGGCGAGTGAAGGGCTTACCGTAGCTAAATCAAGCGTGATGACGCGCGTGTAGTCAATTTCACCCGCCTGCGGCATGCCATAGAGATGCTGTGCTTTGAAATAATTGCACAAAGCCTGGATTTCTTCTTGCGTGCGCCCGGTATTTTCAAAATATTCGATGGTTTTATCATCCACTGGAAAGAAGCCCATCGTCGCTCCGTATTCGGGCGCCATATTGCTGAGGGTGGCACGGTCGGGCACAGCAATTGAAGCGGCTCCGGTGCCGAAGAATTCAACAAATTTACCGACTACCTTTTCTTTGCGTAAAAGCTCGGTGACGGTTAGCACCAGATCCGTTGCTGTGACGCCTTCACGCAATTGGCCTTTTAACTCAAAGCCAATCACATCTGGAGTCAGAAAATAGACGGGCTGACCTAGCATCGCGGCTTCTGCTTCAATGCCACCTACCCCCCAACCGACGACGCCAATACCGTTGATCATTGTGGTATGGCTATCGGTGCCAACCAGCGTATCAGGATAATAAATAACGTTATGCTCCGCATCAGTCTGAATTTTCTGATGATGTACGCCACGCGCGAGATATTCGAGATTCACTTGATGAACAATGCCAACGCCGGGCGGCACGACGTGAAATGTATCAAACGCTTGCATGCCCCATTTCATGAACTGGTAGCGTTCCTGATTGCGCTGGAATTCCAGCTTCATGTTTAAATCGAGGGCATCTTTACGGCGGAAATAATCGATTTGAACTGAGTGATCAACGACTAAATCAACGGGCACTAAAGGCTCGATCAATTTGGGGTCGCGCCCCATGTGTCGAGCGACATCACGCATTGCAGCAATATCAGCCAGCAGCGGCACGCCCGTGAAATCTTGTAACACCACACGCGCGACAACCAGCGGAATTTCTTCAGTGCGGGTAGCCTTGGGTTGCCAATTTGCGAGTTGTTCAATATGCGTACGCGTAATTTTGCGGTCATCGTAATTGCGTAATACGGATTCAAGCACCAGCCTGATTGAGACGGGTAAGCGCTCAAGTTTAAGATTAAGCGCCTGACCTAGCTGTGGCAGTGAGTAAAACTGACCAATTTGGGTGCCGCTATCGAATTCTTTAAGTGTGTTGTAAAGAGAATGAGCCATTTTGTCCTTATCCGCGGAAATCGCTAATCTTCTGCGCTGCTTTTCCTCAAATGCTGATGCACGATGTTTTATAGCAGGGTGCAGCAGCCTGAGAAAATGCTAGCCCTCTGATTTGCGAAAAGCCTGTTTAACGAGTTTTGCGAATTGCCTCCGCCTGGGTTGGCGCGGGAATGTCCTGCGCAATCATTGCGTGTGATCTGCATTCATCGGCAAGGCGTTGTTTATATTGACCTTTGTCATTGAAAAGCATGGCTTTAGATGGAATTACAACCCAACTCATCCCACTGGCTGGATCATAAAAGCGATCAGCGCCGGTACTGGTCTGGACGCGCGGCAGTCGGTAGTTCTTACGATTCCAGCGCATGGTAAGGATTTGATCGCGCTGCATATCACCGGTGATCCAGAGAGGTTGGTTGCCTTTGCATAGCCATTTCACTGGCTGAGCAGTCGTGGCGTTTGCTTTAGCCGCCCCATTTTTTTTGCGCGCTGCATGCTTGCGCAAGCGTTCGGCTGTTGCGGATGCGTTTGAAGAGGTTGTGGCCGGAGTGGCTCGTGTAACCGCATCGCTTGCTAGCGCCCCGGGGACGCTAGTGAAGAGATAGATGAAGGTGGCGATAACTAGGTTTCTCATATAGGTCTCCTTTTTATACCGTTTATTTCAACAATATTGACTACCCAAGCAAATGTTTTACGCCATTTTGTTCTTCGAGCAGTTCTTGCAATGCAAGATCCATTCGCTCGCGCGAAAACGCATCGATCTCAAGGTCTGATACTAAAGTGTATTCTCCATTTGCGGTAGTCACTGGAAAACCGTAGAGCAGATCTTTAGGAATGCCATAAGCTCCATTGGAAGGAATGCCCATTGTGACCCAACGCCCATTGCTGCCTAATACCCAGTCGCGCATATGATCAAGCGCGGCATTTGCTGCAGAAGCGGCCGACGACAAGCCACGCGCTTCGATCACGGCGGTTCCGCGTTGCGCTACAGTGGGAATAAAAACCTTGCGATTCCAGTTTTCATCATTGAGCATTTGCTGCAAATTTACGCCTTTTACCGTAGCGAAACGAAAATCTGGATACATTGTAGGCGAATGATTGCCCCAGACAATCACTTTCTCGATTTCCGTGATGGGCTGTTTTGATTGAGCAGCAAGTTGCGATAAAGCGCGATTATGGTCAAGGCGCATCATTGAAGTGAAGTTTTTCTGCGGTAAGTCGGGTGCAGATTTCATGGCGATATATGCATTGGTATTAGCCGGGTTGCCGACGACCAATATTTTTACATTGCGGCTGGCTACTTCGTTTAGAGCACGGCCCTGTACCGTAAAGATTTCGGCATTTGCGCTTAGGAGTTCTTTACGCTCCATTCCTTTGGAGCGGGGGCGCGCTCCAACTAACAATGCGAAATCAATATCTTTAAAAGCAATTTTAGGATCATCTGTAATAATAATGTCTTGCAACAGTCCAAAGGCGCAATCTTCAAGCTCCATGACGACCCCCTTCACAGCAGCTTGCGCCTGCGGCAAATCTAATAGCTGCAAAATGACTGGCTGATCTTTCCCTAGTAAATCGCCATTGGCGATACGAAAGAGCAGTGAGTAAGCAATTTGTCCGGCAGCGCCGGAAATGGCGATACGCTTTGCAGGTTTAGGCATAGTTATTTCCTGATAGAGTCATTAAACAATCCGCGTGTAAAACCGGCGCGGCGCTTGATATCGGTCCCAAGTCTAAAAGCCGCTGTTTTGAAAGTCAATATTATCATGTGTCTTATATAAGACATATTAATTAAAACAAGAGTAGACGGTATGAGTGGGCTGTGCTCCAATACTAGAATGAATCGTAGCCCACCCACTTTATCCAGAATCCCTACTGAAATTGCGAACAGCGAGCAGATAGGGTTGTCGCATGCGCCTACTTTTAGCCCTCTTTATCAACAAATTAAAGCACTTATTACGCAGAGTCTAGAAGCAGGCGAGTGGAAGCCAGGCGCACCCATTCCAAGCGAGGTTGAGCTCGCCGCGCGCTATCAGGTCAGTCAAGGCACTGTACGTAAGGCAATCAGTGTTCTGGCAGCTGAAAATTTGCTGGTCCGTCGACAAGGCAAAGGTACTTTTGTGGCAACCCATAGCGAAGCGCGCGCGCAGTTTCGTTTTTTGCGCTTACTCTCAGAAGAAGGGGCACCGGCCGGGTACACAAGTCATTTGCTTGAGTGCCGGCGCTTGCGTGCGCCGGCCGAGATTGCGCAGCCGCTTGAACTTAAGCCCAATGAACCCGTGATATTAATCAAACGTACTTTACAGTTTGGTGAGTTGATTGCCGTATTCGATGAAATTTGGTTGCCAGGCAGTCTATTTCGAGGGCTAACGCCAGAGCGATTGGCCGCGTATCATGGGCCGCTTTATGGCCTCTTCGAGACAGAATTTGGCACGCGTATGATTCGCGCTTCAGAGAAAATTCGTGCATTAGCAGCGGATGCGGCGGTTGCAGCAGCGCTTGGAGTGGCGCCTGGTCACCCACTATTAAGTGTGGAGCGGGTGTCTTATACCTATGGTGACCGGCCAGTTGAAGTGCGGCGTGGTTGGTATGTGACGGATACGTTTTATTATCAGAATGACTTAAGTTAATTTGAGTGATTCTATTGAGCTTGAAAATTAAAGGCGGTGCTATGTTGATCGAGCGGGTGAGGCAATCAACTAAAAAATACAACAAGAGTTTTAGATCAATATAGCCATTCGGCTAGCTGTAAATCATTTGGTGCGCACAAGATAATAGCGGTTATCCGTAATCGTATTTATTGTTGCGCACCAAATAAAGATGAAAAAGCTATCTATGCCGCATGACGCGCTGTTTAAGTCTTTTTTAAAAGATATTGATATAGCGCAAGAGTTTTTGCAGCTTCATTTGCCGCTGTATCTGCAAAAAGAATGTGATTTCAATACGCTGCAACTGGTTTCAGGTGCTTTTGTGCAAAGTAATCTCAGCCAGCGCTTTGCCGATATCGTGTATTCAGTCAGTAGCCCGGACGGGCAAGACAAACTGTATATCTTAATGGAACACGAGAGTACCGCCAGTGCTCTGCCGCCGTTTAAGCTTTCAAGTTACCTAAACGGCATTATGCAGCAACATCTTGAACAAGGCCATAAACAACTCCCTGCTGTATTTGAGATGATTTTCTACCGGGGCGAACGGCCTTATCCTGGACCTACGAATTATTTGAATTGTTTTAAGCGCAAGTGGTTAGCGCAAAAACGCTTGGGGCTGCCGGCGTCGGTCCAAATTCTAGATCTATCCACCCTTCTAGACGCAGAAATAAAGCGCTTTAAACGTATGGCGGCGCTAGCGCTTGCGCAAAAATACATCGGCACGCAGAGTTTAATGCAGTTTGCGCCACAGTTAGCCGAACTGCTGCAATGCTATCCCTTACCAGTTGAAAAACTTAGACAATTAATCTACTATTTAGTTGAAGAAGGGCGTGACGATGATGGGCAATTTTTACAGTACTTGATGGAAAACGTAAGACAATGTCGAGAGGATGGAGAGATGAAAACATTAGGGCAACTTTTGCGAGAAGAAGGGCGTGAAACAGGGTGGAGAGAAGGTTGGCGAGAGGGCCAGCGCGAAGGTGAGCAACTGAAAGCGCTTGCCATTGCTCAAAATCTCCAAAATATAGGATTAGGGTTAGATACAATTAAAAAAGTCACGGGTCTTTCTGACCTGAAAGCGCTGACATAAATTCTTTCAACTTTGGGCCGTCCTAGAGATTTTAATCTTTAGACGGCTTGTTCATATCAAGCTTTATCGCCTGTTTGGCCCCCTATTTACAGGCGTTTTGTGTGCCAGCTTTAGCTATGCGAAGCCTCCCCAGTGTCAGATGAACGAAAAACGCGTTAAAATCTCAGGTTGTGGATTCAATGAGGTTTAACCGTATGGCTGAAACTAGAAAAAAATCAAGGCCGGAATTTCGTAATATTGGGATCGGACAGATTCTCAGTTACCGGCTTCCGTTGCCAGGGATCGTGTCAATTTTGCACCGTATTAGTGGCGCACTGCTTTTTCTTTCTTTGCCGTTTTCTCTGTATTTGTTTGAGCAAAGCCTAGCTTCAGCGCAGAGCTTTGAAGTATTAAAGGGTTTTGCGAGTGGTGCATTGGTTAAGTTAAGCCTTTTATTGATCATTTGGGCTTTTATATTCCATTGCTTTGCTGGTCTTCGTCATTTGCTGATGGATCTGCATTGCGGGGTGGCTAAAACCTCTAGTAAAAGAACGGCGGCGGTCGTATTTGCCCTCTCGTCAATAGTCACTCTTGCTATTGCGCTCAAACTATTCGGAATTTATTAAATGGCAACGCACAATAACTTTGGCCCTAAGCGACTCGTGGTTGGCGCGCATTATGGTTTACGTGACTGGCTAGCGCAGCGGGTGAGCGCGGCCGTGATGGCTATCTATGCGCTGATTCTACTCATTTGGTTTTTTGCTGCAAAAAATTTTTCATATGAGGGTTGGACGTCGATTTTTGCTGCGCCATGGATGAAAGCGGCCACTTTGGTTGCGCTGCTGGCGCTTTTCTATCACGCTTGGGTGGGCATGCGTGATATTTGGATGGATTATGTAAAACCGCTTAGCGTGCGGCTAACGCTGCAAGTATTGACGATCGTATGGCTACTGACCTGTGCAGGTTATGCCGTGCAGATTCTGTGGAGAGTATAAGAATGGTCGCTGTTAAGAGTACGTTGCCCCGCCGCCGTTTTGATGTAGTGATTGTCGGTGCGGGAGGCTCGGGGATGCGTGCCTCGTTGCAATTGGCGCAGGCAGGTTTGTCGGTTGCCGTATTATCTAAGGTATTTCCAACTCGTTCGCATACGGTTGCCGCTCAAGGTGGAATTGGCGCCTCGTTAGGCAATATGAGTGAAGACAATTGGCATTATCATTTTTACGACACAATCAAAGGCTCGGATTGGCTAGGCGATCAAGACGCGATTGAATTCATGTGCCGCGAGGCGCCCCGCGCAGTGTATGAGCTTGAACATTTTGGCATGCCGTTTGATCGTAACCCGGATGGCACGATCTATCAGCGTCCGTTTGGCGGGCATACCGCAAATTATGGCGAGAAACCTGTGCAACGTGCTTGCGCTGCGGCGGATCGAACGGGGCACGCGTTGCTTCATACGCTTTACCAACAAAATGTCAAAGCAAAAACCCAGTTTTTTGTTGAGTGGATGGCGCTTGACCTCATCCGCGATCAAGAAGGGAATGTACTTGGCGTGACGGCACTGGAAATGGAAACCGGCGAAGTTTACATTTTAGAAGCCAAATGCACGCTTTTTGCAACAGGTGGCGCAGGCCGCATTTATGCGGCTTCAACGAATGCCTTTATAAATACCGGCGATGGTCTTGGGATGGCGGCGCGGGCGGGTGTCCCGCTCCAGGATATGGAGTTCTGGCAGTTTCACCCAACTGGCGTGGCGGGCGCTGGTGTGCTCATTACTGAAGGGGTGCGTGGCGAGGGCGGAATTTTGCGTAATGCCCATGGCGAACGGTTTATGGAACGTTACGCTCCGACCTTGAAAGATTTAGCGCCACGCGATTTTGTTTCGCGGGCCATGGATCAAGAAATTAAAGAAGGTCGCGGGTGTGGCCCACGGCGGGACCACGTGCTATTGGATCTATCCCATATTGGGGCTGAGACGATCGTTAAAAGATTGCCATCAATCCGTGAAATCGCCCTGAAATTTGCTAATGTGGATTGTATTTTAGAGGCGATTCCAGTTGTGCCCACGATTCATTATCAAATGGGGGGTATTCCGACTAACATTAACGGCCAAGTCGTCGCTGGGAATGGCAATAACCAAGCCCCAATTAATGGTTTTTACGCGGTTGGCGAATGTTCGTGCGTATCCGTGCATGGCGCGAATCGTCTTGGCACCAATTCATTGCTGGATTTAGTGGTGTTTGGCCGGGCCGCGGGCAACCATATTATTAAGCAAGTGAGCGCCCAACGTGAACATAGGCCATTGCCAGGGGATGCCGCTGAGCGCGCGCTAGCGCGTTTAGCTAAGCTTGAGGCAAGTACGGCTGGCGAATATACGCAGCATATTGCGGGTGATATTCGTCAGACCATGCAAGACCATGTGGGTGTTTTTCGAACCAATGATCTATTGGCGGAGGGCGTTGTAAAGATGACTGAGCTGGCTGAGCGTGTGCAGCACGTCCATTTGCGAGATAAATCAAAAGTATTTAATACAGCACGGGTTGAAGCCCTAGAATTGGCTAATTTGATTGAAGTAGCGCGGGCCACGACGACTTCAGCCGAAGCGCGTAAAGAAAGCCGTGGCGCACATGCGCACCGCGATTACCCAGAGCGCAACGACATAGATTGGATGCACCATACTCTTTGGTATAGCGCAGATAATCGTTTGGACTATAAACCCGTGCAAATGAAGCCGCTGACAGTTGAAACTGTACCGCCCAAAGCGCGCACCTTTTAAGTATGCCTTATTTTTGCTAGATAGGCCGGACTTAAGCATCAAGCATAACAAGTTTGTACATACAGTGTGTGGGTGCTTTAAGTTAGGCTAACGGAAATTCGAGATGACAAAACGTATTTTTGAGATTTATCGCTACGATCCAGACCAAGACGCCGCGCCGCGTATGCAGACTTACGAACTTGAACTCGACGCGCATGACAAAATGCTGCTCGATGCGTTGATCAAGCTGAAATCCATTGACGAGTCGTTGGCGTTTCGTCGCTCATGCCGCGAAGGCGTATGTGGCTCGGATGCAATGAATATTAATGGCAAGAATGGTCTGGCCTGCCTGACTAATATGAATGAACTGCCGCAACGCATTACGCTCAGACCATTGCCGGGATTGCCTGTCGTGCGCGATTTGATTTGTGATTTTACGCATTTCTTTGATCAATACCATTCAATTAAGCCTTATTTGATTAATGATGAGCCCTTGCCCGAGAAAGAGCGCTTACAATCGCCACAAGAGCGTAATGAACTGGATGGGCTGTATGAATGTATTTTATGTGCCAGTTGCTCAACCTCTTGCCCGAGCTTTTGGTGGAATCCAGACAAGTTCGTCGGGCCGGCTGGTTTATTGCAAGCGTATCGTTTTATCGCGGACAGCCGGGATCAAGCGACCGGAGAGCGCTTAGATAATCTAGAGGATCCTTATCGCTTATTCCGTTGCCACACCATTATGAATTGTGTTGACGTTTGCCCGAAGGGGCTGAATCCGACGAAGGCGATTGGTAAAATCAAAGAACTTATGGTGCGTCGTGCAATCTAAGCATCCGTTTCGAGCCGCTAGCTAAAATGGAAAGCGCTTCCCATCAAGCAGACCCACTGCAACGCGCCCGCTTGCGTTGGCGGGCACGGCGCGGGCTGCTTGAAAACGATCTCATCATTGAACGTTTCTTTAGTCGTCATGAGCATGAGCTAAGCAATGCCGAAGTGGGGGCATTAACTCGGCTATTGGAGCTCAGCGATAACGATTTGTTAGATTTACTCCTTGCTCGAACGCAGCCACAGGGTGAGTTCGCCAGTTCAGACGGATTACGTGTGCTGGCGCTGTTACGCGCTAGTTAAATGAACTACATACTCTAGTTTCATTGTAAAGCCTAGGCAAGCCCACGGTTTGCTTTGTTGCAACATCCGCTATGCCATTTTTTAACTCGAGGACGCTTATGACTCCATCCGATGTAAAAGCGACGCTTTCTTTTAGTGATGGCTCGCCCAGCGTTGAGCTGCCAATTTACCAGGGGACACTTGGTCCTGATGCGATCGATATTCGTAAACTATATGGTCAGACTGGAAAATTTACATATGATCCTGGTTTTATGTCTACGGCAGCCTGTAATTCAGCCATTACCTATATCGATGGCGAGAAAGGCGAACTCCTGCATCGCGGCTATCCGATTGAGCAGCTTGCGGTGCATGGCGATTTCTTAGATGTTTGCCATTTACTATTAAAAGGCGATTTGCCCAATTTGGAGCAGAAGCGAGAATTTAGCGAGCTTGTCACTAAGCATACGATGGTGCATGAGCAGATGCAGTTTTTTTTCCGGGGCTTTCGGCGCGATTCGCATCCCATGGCAGTACTAACGGGTTGTGTTGGCGCTCTATCTGCGTTTTATCATGATTCATTAAATATTAATGATGCGCGCCACCGCGAAGTATCGGCCATCCGGCTCATCGCTAAACTACCAACGTTGGTTGCGATGGCTTATAAATATAATACTGGAATGCCGTTCGTATACCCGCTCAATGAGCTGTCTTATAGCGCTAATTTTATGCGCATGATGTTCGCCAATCCGTGCGAAGAATATAAGATCAACGATGTCTTGGTACGTGCTCTTGACCGCATTTTGATTTTGCATGCCGACCATGAGCAAAATGCTTCAACCTCAACGGTACGGCTGGCCGGGTCGTCCGGCGCTAACCCATTCGCTTGCGTGGCGGCAGGTATTGCGTGTCTATGGGGGCCTGCGCATGGCGGGGCGAATGAAGCCGCGCTGAATATGCTAGAAGAAATTGGCTCGCCAGAACGGATTCCAGAGTTTATTCGGCAGGTTAAAGATAAGCAATCAAGCGTAAAATTAATGGGCTTTGGCCATCGCGTCTATAAGAACTATGATCCACGCGCTAAGCTCATGCGCGAGACGTGCCACGATGTGCTGGAAGAGTTAGGCTTGCATGACGAGCCGCTCTTCAAATTGGCGATGGAGCTAGAAAAAATTGCGCTCGAAGACGAATATTTTGTCTCCCGCAAACTTTACCCTAATGTCGATTTCTATTCAGGCATTGTGCAACGTGCATTGGGTATTCCAACTTCGATGTTCACTTGCATTTTCGCTATGGCGCGCACAATTGGTTGGATTGCTCAATGGAATGAAATGATTTCTGAGCCGGACCAAAAAATTGGCCGACCACGTCAGCTTTTTGTTGGGCGGACACCGCGTGAAGCCAAACCAATTGAGCAGCGGTAGCGAAAATGACTAAAATCGCAGTCTTGGCAGGGGATGGGATCGGCCCGGAGATTGTGGCGCAAGCGCTCAAGGTTCTGGAGGCGCTTGACGTCTCTTTTGACTTTGAACAAGCGCCAGTGGGGGGCGCCGGCTATGAAGCGGATGGACACCCCTTGCCCGCAGCAACGCTAGCGTTGGCGCAGGCCGCGGATGCGATTTTATTTGGCGCGGTGGGCGATTGGAAATACGATACTCTGCCGCGTGAATTGCGCCCTGAACAAGCCATTTTAGGTTTGCGCAAGCATTTGCAATTATTCGCTAATTTGCGTCCGGCGGTTCTCTACGCAGAACTTGCGCTGGCTTCGTCTTTGAAACCAGAAATTGTCGATGGCCTGGATATTTTAATTGTGCGCGAATTGAGCGGCGATATTTATTTTGGCCAGCCGCGTGGAATCCGGCCGGCGCCGGATGGCCCTTTTAAAGGTTGCCGTGAAGGTTTTGATACGATGCGCTACAGCGAGCCTGAAGTGCGCCGGATTGCCCAGGTCGCATTTCAGGCCGCGCAAAAACGCAGCCGGCGGCTGACTAGCGTGGATAAAGCCAATGTGCTTGAGACCTCTCAATTGTGGCGTGAAACAGTCATTGATGTGGCGCAAGACTACCCGGATGTTGCGCTGTCGCATCTGTATGTCGATAACGCAGCGATGCAGTTGGTGCGAGCGCCTAAGTCATTCGACGTGATTGTGACCGGCAATTTATTTGGAGATATTCTTTCTGATCAAGTAGCGATGTTAACCGGTTCGATTGGGATGTTGCCTTCTGCTTCGCTGAGCGCGGGCCATAAAGGGCTGTATGAGCCGGCGCACGGTTCGGCGCCGGATATAGCCGGTCAGGATTTAGCTAATCCGTTGGCGACGATTTTATCGGCAGCGATGATGTTGCGCTATTCATTGCAGCAGCCGCAGCAGGCTGATCGGATTGAAGCTGCGGTCAAAAAGGTATTGGCGCAAGGATTGCGTACAGCGGATATTTGGACCCCGGGTATGCATAAAGTGGGTACTCAAGCAATGGGTGAGGCGGTGGTTAAGGCACTGGCGTAGCTTGAGCAACTGGGTATTAAATGAGTAAAAAGATGAAGACTGTTGGTTTGGTGGGTTGGCGCGGCATGGTGGGCTCAGTTTTGCTGCAACGCATGTGCGAAGAAAACGATTTTGCATTGATTGAACCGTTATTTTTTAGTACCAGTAGTGCAGGTGCCGCGGCACCGTCTCTAGCTAAAAATGAAACGAAGCTGAAAGATGCCTATGATCTTCAAGCGCTCAAGCAGTGTGAAATTATTATAACTTGCCAAGGCGGCGCTTACACAACGGAGATATTTCCCAAGCTGCGCGCGGCGGGTTGGGGGGGGTATTGGATTGATGCTGCTTCTTCGCTGCGGATGGAAGAGGATGCCGTCATTATCTTAGACCCAGTCAATGCGCACGTGATTAAAGACGCATTAGGCCGTGGTGTTAAAAATTATATTGGTGGCAATTGCACAGTTAGTCTCATGTTAATGGCGCTTGGCGGTCTTTTTCGCGCGGGTTTAGTCGAGTGGGTCAGTGCGATGACCTATCAGGCCGCTTCTGGTGCTGGCGCTCAGAATATGCGTGAATTACTGCAACAAATGGGTACGCTATATGGCGCGGCCAAGCAAAACTTAGCTGATCCGACCGCCGCCATCTTGGACATTGATCACAGTGTGTTGGCTGCTATGAACAGTGAGCAAATGCCGGTAGCTCAGTTTGGCGCGCCGTTGGCGGGCTCGTTGTTGCCTTGGATTGACCAAGACCTGGGCCAGGGTTTATCGCGCGAAGAATGGAAAGGGGCCGCTGAAACCAATAAAATTCTCGGCAAACCACCATTAGGCGTGGCGGGCTCAGTACCTGTAGATGGCATTTGCGTGCGTATTGGCGCGATGCGTTGCCACGCACAAGCATTGACCATTAAGCTCACGCAAGACGTGCCGCTCGCTGACATTGAAAATACCATAGCGGCAGCGAATGACTGGGTAAAAGTGGTCCCAAATGAACGCGTTGCATCGCTGAATCAACTCACGCCGGCAGCCGTTACAGGTACGTTATCCGTGCCGATTGGCCGATTGCGCAAGCCGGTCTTAGGTAACCAATTTCTGTGCGCATTTACGGTCGGTGATCAGTTACTTTGGGGCGCGGCTGAACCTTTACGGCGGATGCTAAGAATTTTATTGGCCGCTCCATGAAATTTAAGCAACCGCGCGCATTGAGTGTGTAAGCCACGATGCGTATTGCTTTAGGTTTACAATATAACGGCACGCCATTCTCCGGTTGGCAGTCGCAACGGCACCGCAATACGGTGCAAGATGTGCTGGAACACGCCTTGGCATTATTTGCCACATGTCCGTTGAAGACCGTCGCTGCCGGGCGGACCGATGCGGGTGTGCATGCGTTGGGTCAGGTCGTGCATTTTGACACTGAGGTGCAACGTCCTATATTTGCGTGGGTGCGCGGTGTCAACGCTTTTTTGCCAGATAGCATTGCGGTGCAATGGGCCAAGCAGGTGCCCGCTGAATTTCATGCGCGCTTTAGCGCCCATGAGCGGACTTATTACTATGTGCTGTATACGCATGCGATTCGCGCGCCCCTTTTGGCCGGCCGCGCTGGATGGGTGCACCAGGCTGAGCTTGATCTGAGCAATATGCGCGCCGCAGCGCGCATATTGCTGGGCGAGCATGATTTTTCCGCCTTTCGCTCTTCTGAATGTCAGGCTAAATCGCCGTGTAAGCATTTATATGCGCTGGATATTGAAGCGCGGGGCCACTTTATTCATTTTCGTTTTAGGGCGAATGCCTTTTTGCATCATATGGTGCGAAATATCATGGGCTGTTTGGTTGAAATTGGTCGCGGCAGGCAATCCGTTGATTGGCTGCAAACGGTACTTGCTGCGCGTGAGCGCCGCCGCGCCGCGCCCACTTTTATGGCGGATGGCCTATATCTTGCAAAGATTGGCTACCCGCCCGCTTTGAGCGTGCCCGCGCCTGAGCTGGCGAGTCAGTCGTGGGGAGAAGTATGGTCGCACAGCAGCTAGCAACGGGGTTACACGCACGCACGCGGATTAAATTCTGTGGCTTGACGCGCCCACAAGATATAGAGCAGGCAGTGAGCTTAGGTGTGGATGCGATTGGTTTTGTATTTTATCCTGCCAGTGCGCGAGCGTTGAGCTTTTCTCGAGCGGCGGAATTGGCGCGCTATGTGCCACCGTTTGTCTCATTGGTTGGATTATTCGTCAATCCAGATGCAGCTATGCTACGCCAGGCGATAGAAGCGGTCCCTTTATCTATAGTGCAATTTCATGGCGATGAAACGCCTGCACAGTGCTTAACGCTTGCCGCTAGCGTGCGCTTGCCGTGGCTGCGAGCTCTGCATGTCAACGCTAGCGGCTTAGCAGAGTCTGCCGCATTATTAGAGACCGCCCATCACTACGCTGCTGCGGATGGCCTGCTGCTCGATACATTCAGCGACGGATATGGAGGCAGCGGGCAAAGTTTTGATTGGTCGTGCATTCCAACCGCATTGGCCTCGCGGATTATTTTGAGTGGTGGTTTAAACGCGGAAAACATTAGAGATGCGATTATGCGAGTGCGTCCTTACGCAGTTGATGTATCTACTGGAATTGAAGTCTTGGAGATCAAAGGCGTGAAAGATCATAGCAAAATGGCGGCCTTTATGCGCGCGGTGAAGGCGGCCGATAGCTGCTAAATTGGATTGAGACCTAGAACCAAATGTATAACTTACCTGATCCACAAGGCCATTTTGGCCCATATGGGGGCATTTTTGTTGCGGAGACTTTGGTTCATGCACTGACGCAATTAACGCGTGTCTACCAGCAATCTCAACAAGACCCCGATTTTATTGCTCAATATCATACGGAACTTAAGCATTTCGTAGGCCGTCCATCGCCGATTTATTATGCGCAGCGTTTAAGCGAAAAACTGGGGGGCGCCCAGATTTATTTTAAACGTGAAGACCTGAACCATACTGGCGCTCACAAAATCAATAACGTGCTGGGCCAAGCCTTGCTTGCGCAGCGTATGGGCAAATCACGCGTGATTGCAGAAACCGGTGCGGGTCAGCATGGAGTAGCGACAGCTACGATCGCAGCGCGCTTTGGCATGGAATGCGTTGTTTATATGGGCGCTGAAGATATACGCCGACAAGCTGCGAATGTTTATCGCATGAAGTTGCTTGGCGCGCAGGTCGTGTCAGTTGAAGCGGGTTCAAAGACTTTAAAGGACGCGTTGAACGAGGCGATGCGCGATTGGGTTACGCAGGTTGAGAACACATTTTATATCATCGGCACAGTCGCAGGCCCGCACCCCTATCCAATGATGGTGCGGGATTTTCAGCGGGTGATTGGCGATGAATGCAAAACGCAGATGTTAGAACTGGTTGGGCGTCAGCCTGACGCTGTGATCGCTTGCGTTGGCGGAGGCTCCAATGCGATGGGCATGTTTTATCCGTATATCGAGGATACCCAGGTTCAGTTAATCGGCGTAGAGGCGGCCGGCGCAGGGATTGCAACAGGGCGGCATGCGGCCTCCCTTACGGCTGGCTCGCCAGGCGTATTGCATGGCAATCGAACCTATTTATTACAAGATGAAAACGGGCAAATTAGAGAGACGCATTCGGTTTCGGCCGGTCTCGATTATCCAGGCGTGGGCCCTGAACATGCCTGGCTTAAAGATATAGGCCGCGCACACTATGTCAATATGACTGACGATGAAGCATTGCAAGCATTTCATGATTGCTGTTTGATGGAAGGGATTATTCCCGCGCTTGAATCAAGCCATGCGATTGCTTATGCGCAAAAATTGGCGCCAACCTTGGGACAGGATAAAATCTTGCTGGTTAATTTGTCTGGCCGGGGGGATAAAGATATGCATACTGTTGCTGAAGCCGCTGGCATTAAACTGTAAAGCATTTTTATATATGTCGCGAATTCAAAATACTTTCGCCGCTTTATTTGCGCAAGGTCGTAAAGGGTTGATTCCATTTATGACAGCAGGTGACCCCGAACTGTCAAAAACGGTGACCTATATGCATGCATTGGTTGCCGGGGGAGCGGACATTATCGAGCTGGGCGTGCCGTTTTCCGACCCCATGGCGGATGGACCGGTGATTCAACGTTCATCCGAGCGTGCATTAGCGCGTGGCGTTACGTTGACTCAAGTATTGGCTGATGTGCACGCATTTCGTCAGCACGATACGGTGACACCGGTCGTACTCATGGGTTATGCCAACCCGATTGAACGCATGGGTGCGGGGTTTCCGGCTCAGGCGCAAGCCGCAGGTGTCGATGGCGTACTGGTGGTCGATTATCCGCCCGAAGAGGCGGAAAATTTTGCGCAGCAGATGCGGGCCCATAGCATTGATCCGATTTTTTTACTAGCACCGACTTCAACTGCTGAGCGCATTGCAGCTGTAGCGCAGCTGGCTAGCGGTTATGTCTATTATGTATCGCTCACAGGCGTGACGGGCACAGGGCAGCCGGCGTTGGCGCGTGTCGCCAGTCAGATCAAAGCGATTAAAGCGCGGATAGCGTTGCCAGTGGGGGGCGGTTTTGGCATTCGTGATGCAGCTACGGCATGTGCTGTGGCGAGCCATGCTGATGCGATTGTAATGGGCAGCCGGATTGTCGAACTTCTAGCAGAAGCGCCGCCCGCAGACGCGGTACAATTACTCACTGATTTTATTGCACAAATAAGACATGCGCTCGATACGGACGTAAAGTTAGAGCGTAGTTAGGAAACTAAGGATAGAAGATGAGCTGGCTTGATAAATTACTGCCACCTAAAATTAAACAGACCAATCCGGCAAATCGTAAAAGCATGCCTGAAGGTCTATGGGTTAAATGCCCCTCATGCGAGGCGGTACTCTATCGCAATGATCTAGAGAGTAATTTGCACGTTTGCCCTAAATGCGATCATCATATGCGGATTGGTGCGCGGGCACGCATCGATAGCCTACTGGATGCCGAGGGCCGTTATGAAATTGGCCAAGAAATTGTGCCGGTCGACTCGCTTAAATTCAAGGATAGCCGCAAATATACCGAGCGCATTAAAGAGGCGATGGAAGATACCGGTGAAACCGATGCATTAGTTGTGCAAGGCGGCGCGATTCATACCTTGCCAGTCGTTGTCGCCTGTTTTGAGTTTTCTTTTATGGGCGGATCAATGGGCTCGGTGGTTGGTGAGCGTTTTGCGCGCGGTGTGAAAGTTGCGCTTGAGCAACGTGCGCCATTTATTTGCGTAACAGCTTCGGGCGGCGCGCGTATGCAAGAAAGTTTGCTGTCTCTTATGCAAATGGCAAAAACAACCGCAATGTTGACCAAACTTTCTGAAGCTAAACTTCCCTTTATTTCCGTCTTGACTGACCCAACCATGGGCGGCGTTTCGGCGAGCTTTGCTTTTTTAGGCGATATCGTGATTGCTGAGCCTAAAGCCTTAATTGGTTTTGCCGGGCCGCGCGTGATTGAACAGACCGTGCGCGAGAAACTACCGGAAGGTTTTCAACGCTCCGAGTTTTTACTGCAAAAGGGTGCGCTTGATATGATCGTTGACCGTCGTCGGCTACGTGAAGAAATTGCCCAGTTGTTGGCGTTGCTCACGTTACAGCCGCATGATGCTATAGCTCCTTAGAAAATTGGCCTAGGCATTTTTATGGCGTTACTGCTTTGATTAATAATGGATTTGCTGGGTTTACGCTGCGGGTATATCGACTGAATGATCGTTTTTCCAACTCTAGCCGCCTGGCTGACTCATCTTGAAACTGCCCATCCGCTCGGCATTGATTTAAGTCTGGAGCGGGTCAGTCAAGTTAAAGACGCTCTCGCACTGGATTTTAAGTGTCCGGTGATCACCGTGGCCGGTACCAATGGCAAGGGTTCGACCTGTGCGTTGCTTGAGTCTATTTTGCTCTCTGCAGGTTATCGGGTTGGCTGCCATACGTCACCTCATCTTCTGTCATTTAATGAGCGGGCACGCGTCAATGGCGAGATGGCCTCTGATGCGGCCTTATTGCCCCACTTTGAGGCCGTCGAACGCGCGCGCCATAGCTTGGCTGACCCCATCTCGCTGACGTACTTTGAATTTACTTGGCTGGCGATCGCGCACTGGTTTGCCGCCAGTAAACTGGATGCCGTGATTTTTGAAGTCGGCTTAGGCGGGCGTTTAGACGCAGTCAATAGTCTCGATACAGATTGCGCGATTGTGACCAGCATTGATATCGATCATGCTCAGTACCTGGGCGACACGCGCGAAAAAATTGGCTTTGAAAAGGCCGGCATTTTTCGCCCTGGCAAACCGGCAATTTGTGGTGACCCCTTGCCCCCGCATAGTTTGATTGACTACGCTCAGCGTATCGGCGCAGATTTATGGCTGGCTGGCCGTGATTTTGGTTATCAGGCACAAGCGGGCAATGAACGTCAGCAATGGCGCTATAAGGGGCGCACTCTAGCGCGCGCGGCGCTGGCGTATCCGGCCTTACGCGGTGCTAATCAATTGCTAAATAGCGCTGCGGCGCTGGCGGCGCTTGAAGCGCTGCGCGATAGCTTGCCGGTTTCAGCGCAACAAATCCGGCTTGGATTAGCGCGGGTGGAATTAACGGGCCGCTTTCAGATTCTGCCTGGTAAGCCGGCCGTCGTGTTGGACGTTGCGCATAATCCTCATGCGGTGGCGGCGTTGGCAGAAAATCTAAGCAATATGGGGTTTTTCCCCTATACCTACGCAGTCTTTGGCGCGATGAAGGATAAAGATATTGCGGCTATCCTGCGACTGATAAAAAATCAAATTGATTACTGGTATATCGCCGATTTGCCGACCTCGCGTGCTGCGCCTGCCACCCTGATTGAGGCGCTTTTGCATGAAATACAAGCCGCGGGTAAAAGTCGCGCCGCGGCACTCAATCCGCCTTCCAGTATCGAATCTTTTGCAACACCAGCACAAGCTTACGCAAAGGCATTAGCGAATGCCACAGAGAATGATAGAATTATCGTTTTTGGATCTTTCTACACGGTGGCGGATGTCATTGCATATCGGCAACGCCAGTCATAAATGGGTGGACCTTCCAAAATTTCATGGTGCAAGGTAACGTGGTTTAAGCCATTTATGGGATTTTTCTCGTTCGGCAGTAAAGGTAATGAGCGGCGTACTGCAAACGGTGCATATGATGTGCGGGCAGGGCGCTCAGACAAGGCCGCAGCGGCCCGTGAAAAGGCGCAGCCGCGTGAAAAACGCAGTGCACGCAACGCTGGACAAGAAGCCCTACTCGATCCGCTACTGCTAGAAAAGCGCCGTGCGCGTAGCCGCTTACTGGGGGCGGTAGTGCTGGTGGCTGTCGCCATAGTGATTTTATCTAAAGTGCTGGAACCCGGTCCTAGGCCACCCATTGATGACATCGCAATCCACGTGGCGGCTCCGGCTAAAATGACGCCAGCGTCGGCATTGAATCCAGAGAAGTCTTTAAGTGTTCCGGATAAGCCCGCAACACCTTTTGCTGCGCAAAAGTCTATCCCCAATACAAACAATCTAGCGGCAAAAGCGCCTTCGGCGCTGCCATCTGTTACGCCTAGTCAGCCCGTTCAGCCAACTCGTAAGCCCGCTCCACTCTCTACGGCAACGAATTTGCCGTCGCTTGCTACAGCCCCTTCCACGCAAGCTAACCCACGTATAAAAACGAACCCGCAAATGGCCGCAAAGGGGGCCAGCGCACTCCCTAACAATCGTTTTGCAGTTCAGCTAGGCGCTTTAAATGACGAGCCGCGCGCTCGCGCCTGGGCGGAGCGCTTAAAGGCGGCGAATATACCTGCTTATTTAGAGCGTAAGAAGTTGCCTAATGGCAGCCAACAGTTTTTTGTGCGTGCCGGACCTTTTAACGATCGCGCAAGTGCTGAGGCAGCAAGCAAACGTATTCGAGAGCTTGGATTGGCTCAGATGAATCTAAAAACCACTAAACAAACGGCTAAATAGGGGCGCTCATGCTGACGATATTCGACTTTATTGTGTTGCTGGTGCTTGGTTTTTCGGTTTTGCGCGGCTTATGGCGCGGTTTAGTGGCTGAAACCTTGGGTTTGATTGGTTGGATCGTCGCTTTTATCATTGCCGTAAAGGGTGTGAGCAGGGTTGCGCCTTATCTGCCAGCGCATTGGCCGGGGGGCCAATGGACGCAGTTTGCATTGGCGTTTGCGCTCATTGTGATCGTTGTGTTGCTCGCCGCAAGTGTGCTGAATGTCTTACTGAACCGGCTCGTCGGTGTGGTTGGACTGGGCACGCTTAACTCATCATTGGGTATGCTTTTCGGTTTATTGCGCGGTTTCGTGCTGGTAGTCGCGTTGGCGGCAGTGCTGGCGAGCATAACGGATTTGCCCCAACAACGATTTTGGCGTGAAGCATTACTCCGTCCTTATGTAGAGTCGGGAGTGCGGATTATGAAACGCATGCTGCCCGATGCGCTAGCGCGTTATGTGCAGGTACATCACGAATGAAGTAAAATGATTGTGCCGTTGCTCAAAAGTGTTAAAGAGGCAGTAAATAGCCGTTGGCAAGCTAGTTAGGCACTCTAAAACAAGAATATAGTCAAAATTTGTGTCATTTGAAGGACCCGCCATGTGTGGCATTGTAGGTGTAGTTTCAAAATCTCCGGTTAATCAGTTGCTGTATGACAGCCTGTTGTTGTTGCAACATCGTGGTCAGGACGCTGCGGGTATCGCCACAGCAAATGGCAATACCTTCTATATGCATAAAGCCAATGGCATGGTGCGTGATGCTTTTCGGACGCGTAATATGCGCTCGTTGCCTGGCACATGCGGCGTTGGCCAGGTGCGTTACCCAACGGCGGGCTCAGTCAGTAGCCAAGAAGAAGCGCAGCCTTTTTATGTGAATGCGCCATATGGGATTATTTTGGCCCATAACGGCAATTTGACGAACTCTCGGCAATTAAAAGACGAGCTGTTTCGGATTGACCGGCGCCATATTAATACTCATTCCGATACAGAAGTTTTGCTGAATGTACTGGCGCATGAATTGCAGATGGCGAGCGCGGGTTACTCGCTAGATCCTGAGATGTTGTTTAAAGCTGTCAGCGGGGTACACCAGCGTGTACGGGGTTCATACGCGATTGTCGCAATTATTGCGGGTTATGGTCTGTTAGCCTTTCGTGACCCTTACGGCATTCGCCCGCTTTGTGTGGGTAAACTTGAAACCGAGCAGGGTGACGAATGGATCTGTGCGTCTGAATCCGTGGCGATTGAAGGGCTTGGCTTTGAGTTGGTGCGTGATGTAGCCCCGGGCGAAGCGATTTTTATTAGCTTTGATGGCGATTTTTATAGTCGTCAGTGTGCGCCTGCGCCAAGCCTTAATCCCTGTATTTTCGAATACGTGTATTTGGCGCGCCCAGATTCTTGCCTGGATGGCGTGCCCGTTTATAATGCGCGGCTGCGCATGGGTGACTATCTAGCGCAAAAAATCGAGCGCGTAATCTCGGCTGGAGATATAGATGTCGTGATGCCCATACCTGATTCAAGCCGGCCAGCCGCAATGCAGGTGGCGAATCGGTTGGGCATTGAATACCGCGAAGGCTTTTTTAAGAATCGCTACGTAGGTCGTACTTTTATTATGCCGGGTCAAGCGGTGCGCAAAAAGTCAGTGCGCCAAAAGCTCAATGCGATGCCGGTTGAGTTTAAAGGCCGCAATGTGTTGATTGTCGATGACTCAATCGTGCGCGGCACAACCAGCCAAGAAATCGTCCAAATGGCGCGCGACGCGGGCGCTAACAAAGTCATCTTTGCCTCTGCAGCGCCACCGGTTAAATTTCCGAATGTCTATGGCATTGATATGCCAACCCGGGGGGAGCTTGTCGCCCACGGTCGTAGCGACGAAGAAGTGGCGCGTATCATTGGTGCCGACCAACTCATTTATCAAGACGTAGCAGCCATGAAACAAGCTGTGCGCGATTTGAATTCGGCGCTTACTTCTTTTGAAGCGGCGTGTTTTGATGGCCGCTATATAACCAACGATGTTACGCCAGATTATTTGAATAGCCTAGAGTTGGCGCGGCTGGCACCAGCAGCGCTTAGCGAGCGCGATGCGAACGCGGACCATGAAAAAGCATTTTCGCAATTGCATTTGCAATTGTCAGCGGAATAAATAATTTGGACTGATCATGGATGAGTTTAATTTTGATACGCTAGCTGTTCGCGCCGGCAGCCTGCGTACGGAATTCAATGAGCATTCGGAGGCGCTTTTTTTAACCTCAAGCTTTTGCTTTGCCAGCGCTGCCGAAGCCGCTAAAAGCTTTGCCAACTCAACCGAAGAACATTACACCTATTCGCGTTTTGCCAACCCGAGCGTTGACATGTTTCAGCGTCGGCTTGCCGCACTTGAAGGCGGAGAGATGTGCGTGGCGACGGCATCTGGAATGAGCGCCATCATGGCAGCTGTCATGGGAGTGTTGCAAACAGGAGACCACCTGGTCAGCTCGCGCAGTATTTTTGGCTCGACCATCAATATGTTCTCAACACTTTTTAGTCGCTTTGGGATTCATACGACATTTGTCGATCTGACGGATCATCAGGCCTGGCAAAGTGCGGTGCGGCCTGAGACAAAAATGTTTTTTCTCGAGACTCCCTCTAATCCGCTGACGGAAATCGCTGATCTTAAAAAAATTGGAGACATTGCCAAAGCGGCAAACGCTTTGCTTGTCGTTGACAATTGCTTATGCACGCCAGCGCTACAACAACCACTCAAACTTGGCGCAGATTTGGTTGTGCATTCGGCAACAAAATATCTAGATGGGCAGGGCCGCGTATTGGGTGGCGCCATAGTGGGCTCTAAAGCCCTAATGCAAGAAAAAATCCTTCCATTTGTGCGCAATACTGGGCCAACTCTGTCCGCTTTTAACGCGTGGATACTACTCAAAGGGATGGAAACCCTGACCGTGCGGCTTGAGCGCCAATCTAAAAATGCTCTTACGCTTGCGCAATGGCTGTTGACTCAGCCAGTGGTTGATCAAGTCTTTTACCCAGGCCTGCCTTCGCACCCACAATATGAACTTGCTCAGCGGCAACAGCGCGCAGGAGGGGCATTACTGTCATTCGAGGTCAAAGGTGCTACCCCCGAAGCGAAGCGCGCCAATGCCTGGCGCCTGATGGATCAAACCCGCCTCTGTTCAATCACCGGTAATCTAGGCGACACGCGCACCACCATCACACATCCAGCGACCACCACACATAGCCGCATTTCGCCACAAGCCCGCGCGGCAGCAGGGATTACCGAAGGTTTGATTCGGCTGGCGGTTGGGCTTGAGCATAGCGATGATCTGCGGCAGGATTTAGCGCGTGGGTTGGGGAAGTAATTAGGAACGGTGATTCGTCGTTAGGCTAAGCAGGCAAGCTACGTAATGTTCGATCTGTTTGTTCAGCAGCAATCAGACGTTCCGCGTCCAGATTTCAGAGCGATGAGCCCATTGGGTTTTTTCAGCTTGTCATTCTGTCCATGTTTTCAACCGTAATTTAAAACTGACGCACAACTAAAATAGAAGTTTTTCGACCTGTTTTTATTATTTATCTGGTCAATTCCATAAATAGTAATTTTTGAATTCCTTGATTTTACCGTCCCCATCGCCTAGCATTAATTCATAACGATTTATAGAATAAAAATAAAGCAATTTTATAGTTATATTTTATTAATTAAAAATATAAATAATTGGGCGTGCATGGATTAATAGCCATTTGGTAAATCGTCTGAATTAGGAGCCTTTGAGTGATTTTTTAGTTTTAGGAGATTGCAATGGGTGCCGTAGAAAGTGTTCTTCATGAAGTAGAGAGAGTAACCATAAGACCCTTGGGGGAGGTTGTGCGAGAAGTTGAGAGAGTGACAGTAAGGCCACTAGGAGACGCTGCACGCGGCGTAGAGAAGGCCGCGATAAGGCCATTAGGAGAAGCGGCGCGTAGCGTAGAGAAGATAACGGTTCGACCTTTAGGCGAGATCGCGCGTGAATTAGAGAAATTGACAATAAGACCGCTGGGCGAGGTTGCGCGTGGCATAGAAAAAGCGACGATAAGGCCGTTGGGCGAGATTGCTCGTGATTTGGAGAGGCTGTTGGTTAGGCCCGTAGGAGGTTTTGCAAGTAGAACCTTATTACTCATGGGGCGTTTGATAGATGTCGTTGATCGAGAATCGTTGGCCGTCCCTCTTGCAGATATACAAGCTAAGAAAGAAAAGCTAGAAAAAATGGCGGAAGACGCTCTGGAATTAGAAGGCGATATAAATGAAGCAATAGCAGAAACGCCAGTCACTAAAGAAGATAATTTAAGGTGTCTAGGCGAGATGCACAAAGTGGTTATCGAGCTTCGGGAAGGCATAGCGCAGGCGCAAGATAATACAAAGCTTATGATGCAAAATGCTGAGCTTATGGAAGACAAGACGGAGCTTATTCAAAATAACACCGAACTGGTTAAAAACAATGGAGAGCTGATTCAAAGCATGGAAGGGCTAGTCCAAGATCAAGAGGAGCTTAGACGTGAAAATCAAGAACTAAAAGATCGAATAAATTTTTTAGAAGCTGGGTTTCTGGCTGCGGTAGAAGATAATAATGAATCAGATTATATTCACATTGATAGTGGTAGTGATGATGATAGAAGTTCGCCAAAAATCTTTGCCTAAATGGGGTATTTACCATTTTCTCTTTAAATAGCGATGCAGCCAGTTTCTATTTCAATCTTATTGCTTACTCTCTCTTTTATTGGTTGCGGCGGAGATAATCATGATAACACTCCAATTCCCATAGAACAGAATAACCAGGATAATAATACCAATCCCATAGAACCTCGCCTCAAACCGAAAAGAAATGAAAGAGCCATAAAACCTGTAAAAGAAATTATAAGAGATTTCGAAAAAGTGAATAGAGATCCTTGGGAGGCTTTGAACGGTGAAAAAGACTCCTTAGAAGGAGTTGCACTTGATGTGGAAATATCATTTCCTCAACCTATTGGCGAGCTCATGAGTAGAGTCATACTATTGAACAGATATCTACTGAGCATAGTTAAGTATGGTTTGAATATAGAGGGCTGGCAAGATATTTTAAATAAAATTTCTAGTGATCTATTTGAATTAAAGTCAGAGATAAATTTTTTGTTAGAGGGAACGCCAGAAACTGATGGGAGTAAATTGCTTTATATATATGATTTGAATAAAATAATTGATCTTCTCATAAATAGTGTGGAGGAAATTAATGAAAATGCAATAATATTTACTGAGAAACCATATTGTATTATTGAGGATAAAGGTTTTCTTTTAAAAAGGAAGGCGGAGCTTACTATGAAGAATAGAGAGCTTGCTGCTGTTAATCTATCACTTCGCAATGATAATTTGGCGCTTAAATGTAAACAAATTGAATTAAAAGAGGAAATTAGATCTAAAGAGGAATTATTAAGGGCAAGCAGATTGTTGGGGGAGCTTATAAAGCAATTTAGTTAATTAGTCGCCCCTGATGAGAAATGGTGCCTCCCTAATGGTTAAGCGGTTTGCAAGGTAAAATGAAGTCTGTCAATTCGTTTGGCCGCGTCGATCCCCTCCGCTAATAGCTCTCTCCTGCTTCGCCAAGACGATTGCGCCAACGCGTCAGACTCGATGGATCAATTTTCTAAGCGCGAAATGTGAGAGGCCTATAAGAAGGTCAAGGCCAACTGAGATGTTGCAAGCATTGATTCGTAACTGAATAAAGAGCGACAGAGTTAATCGAATGCAGATATGAAATAAAAGATTGGAAAATAAAAATTAACTAATTTTGGAAATCTGCTAGAACTGGAACAAGCAGGGTTATTGGGTAGTACTTGATTGGATCGATAGTTGCAATAGTTTATTTGAATTTTTAAGGTGCTACTGCTGGCTTACATCTTTCTTCTGAAAGTCAGAATCTTCTAATTTTGACAAGGGTACATAATATGACCTTGCACGAGGTTACCGAAACATTACAGCAATGTCAGGTATTTGGCACGCCTGAATGGATTGCGCCAAGCTAGAATGGCGGTCAAGTCTACTCGTATGCTAAAACATGCACGAGTGCGTTACCGTACGACAGAAACTGAGTCCTGGGAAATATACGAATCGCTTAGCGACCAAAACACTGCCAGGCCAAGCAATGCTAAAAATTGGATGCGCATCGTGTCGGAAATTGCCTCGCAACAGCAGGTACTGACAACAGTACCATTATGACGCCGCTACGGGTGGCGCAGGCGATGGCAGATAAGCAACCGGCTCTAAGCTATATCCCTGTCCAACAAGGCACAGGCATCGGTCAGCAATCAAACGTCGTCAAAATGGGTTACTCTGAACAGGGTTAGGCTCAAAGTTACGGTAGACGATACTGATCAGGGAAATTTGGTCTTTGAGAGTCAACTTGCCGATTATGCAAATAAAGATTGCGTGGATACTCGCACGCTTACGCCAGAAGCGGCAGATCAACGCTATTTAACTCCTGGGCAAGGCGATAGCCGATATGTGCGGCGAGAAGAGCGGACATTTCCAGAGCTCAAATCTGGCTATCAAGTACTACCAAGCGGACTGATTTTGCAATGGGGTACTGTTGGCACGCCGCATGGCAATAATGGGTCAGTGGGTCAAATTTCTGATTAAGTTTTCTAACGACTCATTTAACGTGTTTTTGACAGATCGAGCGGGCACTGGTTGCCATGCAGGAGCAGCTGTACCTTAAGCGGATAATCCAACTGGTTTCCAGGCATACGGACGAAGCATAGAACATCGCGGGATTTCATGCACCGGATTTGGCTGGTGTGCCATCGGTCACTAACACTGGTTGCGGAAAAGTCTGCAGATTTCGGAGCAAAATAGATAAGGCTTACATCACTGTAAGCCTTATGATACTTGGTAGGCCGTGCTGGGTTCGAACCAGCGACCAACGGATTAAAAGTCCGCTGCTCTACCAGCTGAGCTAACGACCCAAAGAAGAGCGGAATTATATTAACGAATGCTAAAGCCTGTCAATCAAAATTACATTTAATTTAATGTATTTGCGCAAGTTTAGTGCGCGCATTCTTAGCTGCGTCACTTGCACCGTATTGTGCAATCACTTGCCTTAAAGTTTGACGCGCCATGTTTTTTTGCCCTTGTTCAAATTGATTTTGTGCGATTGAAAATAAAGCCTCTGACGCGCGCTCATGGCTTGGATATTCTTTGACTACGCTTTGCAGCATCTCGGTCGAGCGTTTGTAATCACGGAGCGCATAAAAAGCATTACCAAGCCAGTAGCGTGCAGTAGGTTGGTATGCGCTTTTCGGGTATTTCCAGAGAAAGCCCTTGAATGCGTTTGCGGCACGTGCAAAATCGCCTTTTTGAAATTGCGCTAATGCTGCTTTGAAGGCATTTGCCTCGAGTTGCGCGGGGTCTAGTGCGCTGCTAGCAGGTTGTTGTGGTGACTGCTGCTGCTGTTGCGGCTCAACTCTCTTCAAACGCCCGTCGAGGTCGGTGTAAAATTCTTTCTTGGCTTTTTGCATATCGACTAGCTGGTTAGCTAGCATTTCGTTTTGGCCGCGTAAAGTTGCAACTTGTTGTTGAAGTTGTTCGAGTTGGTTGGCTTGATTGAGAATCGTGCGTTGTGCAGCAGATAATTGGTCGGCCAAGTTATCGGTCCGGGTGCGTAAATCGAGTACTGCCCGACGTGCTTCGTCATCGTCAAATAGACCAGCTTGCGCTGGCGTTATTGCGTTGAGTAGCAGCGCACTGACTGCTATGGTAGCGAGCGCGCTGCGTAGCCTAGTGCAATCAAAGTAGGAAGATAGAGATAGGCGGGTCATGGTTGGCAATTAGGGTTGGTAAACGAGATCTGCGCGACGATTTTGGGCCCAGGAAGTTTCGTTATGCTCAATCGCTAGAGGTTTCTCTTTACCTAGGCTGACGGCTTCTATTTGAGTGTCTGCTACTCCCATCAAAGATAAGGTGCGACGTACAGCTTCTGCGCGTTTTTGGCCGAGCGCGAGATTATATTCACTGGTGCCGCGTTCGTCGGTGTTGCCTTGGATCAGAATGTGGTGTTGTGGATGGCTTTTCAGATATTGCGCATGCTGTTGCAGCAGTTGTTGGTGTTCGCTATTGACGGTGTAGCTATTAAGTTCAAAATAGATGCTACGCTTTGCCAGCGGGTTGTTTGGATCGTTCAGTGGGTCGACCGCAGTTTGCGTTGTGTCGGTTGGCTGGGTTTGTGTACCGGCCGCGTCGGTGCTATTTCCAGTCCCTGCTTGGGGGTCGAGCTTCACGCCTGATTGGCAGGCAGCGAGTGCGCCAATCAGAAGAGTGGCGAAAACTAGGCGAAGCTTTGACGTCATTTTTTAACTCCTAAAGATTTAACAAAGAATAATTTGTGCTGCGTTTTTGGCCTAAATCGGTGTGCTGTGTGACGCAAGAACGCCTGTTCATACTATAACCGCCCCTCATTTTTTTATCTTTACGTTTGTCATTTATTGAGTAAAAGGCCCCCAGGAAGGTTCGCGTATATCGCCGTCTTTAATCGATAGAATTTGACGTGTACGCCCATCCGTAGAGACTGTAGCGAGTACGCCACGCTGCTCTACGCGGGTTGCGTACAGAATATATTTACTGTTAGCCGAGAAGCTAGGAGATTCATCATAGTTCGTGTCAGTTAAGGCAATCGCCTCGCCTGTGCTGAGCTCTTGTATATAAAGTTTGAGTGCGCCGCTTACGCGTGAGATGTATGCCAGTAATTTGCCATCTGGGCTCAGGCGTGGGCTAGTGTTTTCACTGCCTTTGAAAGTCATGCGCTGGGCAGCACCGGCATTGGCTTCGCCATGGATCGACATGCGATAGATTTGTGGCGCGCCGCCACGATCACTGGTGAAATAAATAGATTGCCCATCCGGAGAGAAGCGTGGTTCAGTATCGATGCTATTGCTGTTTGAGAGACGGCGTAAACTGCTGCCATTGGCGTTGATCAGGTAAATTTGTGTGTTGCCAGGCAAAGAAAGGGCGACGGCAAGCTGATTGCCATCGGGGGACCAAGCGGGCGCGCTATTACTCCCTTTTTGATTTGAGACGATGATCCGTTGTTCTGAAACTAAATCCTGGACATAGATGACAGGTTTTTTACGTTCAAATGACACATAAGCGACTTTTGTGCCATTGGGCGACCAGACTGGTGAAATGATAGGTTCGGAGCTGGTCAGAACGGTACGCGTGTTTTGTCCATCTGAGTCGGCGCGTTGTAATTGATAACCGCTGCTGGTGCGTGTGACATAGGAAATTCGGGTTGCAAAAATACCGCGTTCATTCAGTAATTTCTGGTAGATATAGTCAGCGATTTTATGTGCGCTCAAGCGTAGTTCGCTGACTGGGCTAACGAGCGAAAGTCCGCTGAGATCTTGCTGTTTGACGGTATCGTAGAGTCGAAAGCGCACCTCATACTGGCCGTCGGCTAAGTGGGCGACGCTGCCGGTCACCAGGGCGTCAGCGCCTTTTGCGCGCCAACTGTTTAAGTCCACGGCGTTGGTTTCAGCGATCGGTGCAAGGCCTGCATTGAGGTTGGTAAACCGGCCGCTACGGGCTAAATCAGCGCGGATAATTTCGCTAATCTGCTGAGGCGCTGCGCTTTCATCGCGAAAATTTGCGATGGCAATTGGTAAAAAATTTGAGCCAACGCCAGCAATATCAATCTTCAGTTGCGCGTGCGCGGCAGTTGTCGTGGCAAGTAAGCAGACTGCGGTTACTGTTCTAAGAATAAACTGGATAATCAGATTCATAATGAATTTAGGTTGGTATTTTGTCTTTTTTGTCTTAACTACAAGTCTATGGTAACAGGTAGCAAAATAGCATGACACGATCGCGTTGCGAAAGTTTTATGTGTGCATATAGGGTTTCTAATTCGGCTCGTGAAACAAGCGTAGCTTAATCATTGAGGCGATAGGTAAAAGTAAAACTAGACGGAGCTTTGCCATCGCTGTCGCGTGGCATAGGGTCAGATTTTTGTACGGCACGTAATACGGCATTGTCCCACCCCGGATTGCCGCTAGTTTTTGTGATTTGTGCGTTTAGGATCGTGCCATCGGGGGCACATTGTACGGATACAACAGCTTGTGGATTGCCATCCGTTGAGTCTGCGCTGAATGCCATATTTGATTTAACGTGTCGTCGTACTTTATCGACATAGCCGGCTGAACTGTGGCCGCCTGCGCCAGTGCTTGAGCCGTTCGTGCTTATGCCATTGGCAGCTGGGTTCTGGCCGGCAATGCCTTGAAGCGCTAAGAGGCGCGCTTGGCGTTGCTGTTTTGCCACGTTCCGCGCTTGTTGTTGTGCCTGGAGGGTTTTCTGTTGTTCGGCAAGTTGCAGCTTATGTTGCGCTTCTCGCACTTTCTTCTCTTGTGCTGCGTGTTGCTGACGCTCTTGCATCTTCTGTGCTGCTTGCTGTTGCTTGAGTTGCGCTAATTGCTGTTGCGGTACGGTTTCTGGCTTAGAGGGTTGGGTTTGTTGGAGGGCGATCTCAGCTTGCTCGGGCTGACTGGGCACTGCTGGCGCAGTTTGCTCTACAACTGCGGAGGTTGGCGTAGCTTTGGGCGTTGTTTCAGGCGGGGCGCTCCATAACTCGGCCTCGGCACCGGCCGGCGGGTTGCTTTGCCAGCGGATGCCATAAAATAGAAAAGCGAATAATAAGGTGTGCATGAGCACGGCGCAGATAAGAGCGCGTCGAGTACCGCGTTCGCGTGGCGGGAGAAATGGGGATGGAGTATCGTGTTTCATTTTGACGCTTGAACGTATAAACCAACGCGTTTGATGCCCCAAATTTTTAGATCGGACATCACGCTCATTACGGTTTGATATTGGAGATTTTTATCGGCTGCGATCACTACGGGTTGATCCGGAGCTAAGTTTTGCTGTTTTTGCAAGAAAGTCTGTAACTCAGCTTTTGATAGCGTGTCTTCACGCATCCTGCCACTGTTTTGATAGCGTATCGACAGTCCTCCGTTGGCGTGGATGTTGAGCGTAATGGGAGGCGCGTGTTGGGCGAGCGCGGCATTGCCAACACTCGGTAAATTGATGATCGAGGGCGTCACAAGCGGTGCTGTCACCATAAAGATGACGAGTAATACGAGCATCACATCAATATAAGGCACGACATTAATTTCAGCCATCGCACGGCGACGGCTACGAGTCGTAGATCGGATAGAAGTGGCGGGCATAAGAGTACTCTCTCAAAGAGATTAGATTTGCAACTTCAAGGCTGAGTATGCGTTTGGCGTTGTAAAATATTTGAAAACTCTTCAATAAAAGTCTCAAAACGAATGGATAGCCGGTCGATATCGTGCGCGTAGCGATTGTAGGCGATTACCGCTGGGATGGCGGCAAATAAACCAATTGCAGTTGCAACCAGCGCTTCAGCAATGCCAGGCGCAACGTTCGCAAGCGTGGCTTGCTGGACGCTCGCTAAGCCGCGAAATGAGTTCATAATGCCCCACACAGTACCAAACAGACCGATATACGGGCTGACAGAACCCACTGACGCTAAAAAAGAGAGATTCGCCTCAAGCACATCCATTTCGCGCTGAAAAGCAGCCCGCATGGCGCGCCGGGCGCCGTCTAAAATCGCGCTCGCGTCATGCATATTTTTTTCTTTGGTTTTTAAAAATTCACGCATGCCGGATTCAAAAATCCGCGCCAGCGCGCCTGCGTTGTGGCGTTGATCAACCGTACCCTGATAGAGAGCCTGCAAATTCCCACTCGCCCAAAAATCATGTTCAAAACGCTCCGTTTGCGCGCGCGCGTTGCGTAAGGCAAACCACTTTTTAAAGATAAATGTCCATGACACTAACGAGAGCGTTAGCAGTAATGCCATGACGGCTTGCACCAAGACGCTGGCATGAAGAATAAGAGAAAAAATGGATAAATCTTGGGTCGAAGAGGTGATCATAGAACGCACAGAACAGATGAAATAAGAGAGTGAATTTGAGCTGGAGGGGGGTTATTCCCGATGCACAGCTAATGCGCTAAATGATTGCGCAACGGGCATCAGCTCTATACTGTTGACGTTAACGTGCGCGGGGCGGTTAGTGATCCAATAGATCGCTTCGGCAATATCTTCTGCGGTCAACGCTTGTACATTTTGATAAAGTGTAGCGGCTTTTTGATCATCGCCGTTAAAGCGCACATTTGAAAACTCCGTGCCGCCGCATAAGCCCGGCTGAATGTCCGTAACCCGCACCGCAGTGCCTGCTAGGTCAGCGCGTAAATTGAGGCTGAAGTGCTTTACGAAGGCTTTGCTGGCACCGTAGATATTACTGCCTGGGTAGGCATAATTGGCGGCAATCGAGCTTATATTTACAATATGGCCTCGATTACGTTTAACCATAGCGGGCAAAAAGGCATGCGTCATGCGTACGAGGCCATTGATATTGGTGTCTATTACGGTTTGCCAATCCTCCAGCGCTGCTTTTTGCGCAGGAGCTACGCCCAGCGCTAAACCGGCGTTATTGATGAGTACGTCAACTTCGGCGAAGTCAGGCGGCAGCGAGCCAGGCAGGGCTGCAATTGCGGCGTGATCACGTACATCGAGTGAGATGGGCAGTAAGCGCTCGCCGATTTCGTCGGCGAGCGCGTGCAATCGATCCGCGCGGCGTGCAGTCGCAATCACGCGATGGCCTGCCTGGGCGAAGGTTTTTGCAATAGCTTGGCCAAAGCCAGCGGAAGCTCCAGTAATAAGTACGATCATATTGAGGGGCACCTTATTGTATGATTGAGGTTTTCTCCGCCAGTTATGCATATTGCTCTCTAGATGAGTAGAGCAAAAGGGGGAGGGTTTTTAAGCGGACGCGGCATATTGCTGAGTTCGCGGCAGCAGATTCTTGCTATTAAGGGTTCTGCATAATTAAAGACTACCAAGAATTTTGTGTAAGATGATCGGTGAATCATAGCAAAATGTTCGTTCGCTTGTACTTTAAAGCGGTTTTTTCGGTCCAGTTACCTTGACTCATTAAAGACGTTCCCATGTTTGACAAAACCAAGCACACTATTGCAAATATTGATCCTGAATTATGGCAGGCAATCCAGCAAGAAGACCAGCGCCAAGAGGCTCATATTGAGTTGATTGCATCGGAAAACTATACAAGCCCGGCGGTGATGGCCGCGCAAGGTTCGCAATTGACGAATAAATATGCGGAAGGCTATCCGGGCAAGCGTTATTACGGTGGCTGCGAATATGTCGATAAAGTTGAGCAGCTTGCGCTTGAGCGTGTCAAAAAGTTGTTTGGCGCCGAGGCAGCAAATGTACAACCGAATTCTGGCTCGCAAGCCAATCAAGGGGTATTTTTTGCGATGTTAAAGCCGGGGGATACCATTTTGGGCATGAGTTTGGCGCATGGTGGACATTTAACGCACGGCTCACCTGTCAATATGTCAGGCAAATGGTTCAATGTGGTGAGCTATGGTCTAAATGAGGCTGAAGATATCGACTATGAAGCGGTAGCCCACCTAGCTAAACAGCATACCCCAAAATTAATGATTGCAGGCGCTTCAGCGTTTTCATTGCAGATTGATTTTGCGCGTCTAGCGAGTATTGCCAAGTCGGTCGGCGCGTATTTTATGGTAGATATGGCCCATTATGCGGGCTTGATTGCGGCAGGTCTTTATCCTAATCCAGTGCCCCACGCTGATTTTGTGACAACAACAACGCATAAGAGCCTGCGTGGCCCGCGCGGGGGCGTCATTTTGATGAAAGCCGAATACGAAAAAGCGATTAACTCGGCGATTTTCCCGGGTATCCAGGGCGGCCCGTTGATGCATGTGATTGGCGCAAAAGCAGTTGCATTTCAAGAGGCGTTGGCACCAGAATTCAAGCAATATCAGCAGCAAGTGCTTGATAACGCCAGAGTGTTAGCCGAAACTTTGGTTAAGCGCGGGCTGCGGATTGTTTCGGGGCGCACTGAAAGCCATCTGATGCTGGTTGATTTGCGCGCGAAGCACATTACGGGTAAAGCGGCCGAGGCTGCCTTAGGTGCTGCGCATATCACGGTGAATAAAAATGCGATTCCCAATGACCCTGAGAAACCTTTTGTGACAAGCGGCATCCGTTTAGGTTCTCCGGCCATGACCACACGTGGTTTCAAAACCGCCGAAGCTGAGCAGGTGGGGCATTTAATTGCGGATGTGTTAGAAGCGCCTGATGATGCCCATATACTTGAGCGGGTGCGCGGTCAGGTCGCCGAATTGACCAAGCGCTTTCCGGTGTATCGTTAAGCGGTTATGCGTTGTCCCTTCTGTCGGCATGAGGACACCCAGGTGGCCGATTCTCGGCTGGCGGAGGATGGTGCCGCCATTCGCCGCCGCCGCCGGTGTCCTGGATGCGATAAGCGCTTTACGACTTATGAGCGAGTCGAGCTAGCCTTGCCCGCTGTGGTAAAAAAAGAGGGTAGCCGAGTCGAGTTTGATCGCCATAAAATAGCGGCGAGCATGCAGCTAGCATTGCGTAAACGCCCGGTGAGCGCAGAGGCGGTGGATGATGCCATTGCACGGATTGAGTATCAACTGTTAAGTGCCGGAGAACGTGAGATCCATAGCGATAAGCTGGGTGAGTTGGTCATGCATGAGTTGCGCCAGCTTGATAAAATTGCGTACGTGCGTTTTGCCTCGGTTTATCGAAGCTTTGAAGATGTTTCCGAGTTTCAACAAGTTATTAAAGAAATTAAGCAGTTGCAAACCGCTGAGCCGTTGCCTCGCAAGCGCTAATCTGTTTGCACTATAAGATGGGGCTCGTTACGCGCCACTCTAGAAAGTTTCCATAACCAATTGATTATAAAAAGTTTTTTAATTTAAGTTCAATATAAGAAATCAATTGGTTAGGAATTTGTGTGGAATGATGTGCATTAGATATATTCGTATTTAGAGTATTCGGCCTATAATTCCCCTTTTTCCGCCTAACTGTGTAATAAATTGATGAATGTTCTTGTAACTGGCGCTAATGGTTTTATTGGCCGCGCGGTGTGCCGTAAATTGCTAGCCACAGGGCATTCGGTCAATGCGCTAGTGCGGCGCGCCAGCAGAGATGGGGAGGGCGTGCCGGAGCTGGTGCATGAGGCGGCGGATTTTGCGGATATAGAAAGCACTTTGCTGGGCGCTGCGCCGCCGCAGGTTGTGATTCACTTGGCCGCGCGCGTACATCTCGTGCGCGATGCATCGTCAGCGCCGTTAGAAGCATTTCGAGCTACTAATGTGATTGGCACATTGCGGGTTGCGCAAGCTGCGGCACGAGCCGGGGCGCGTCGCTTTATTTTTATGAGTAGCGTCAAAGCATTAGGTGAGGTAGAACCTGGCAGGCCTTGGCGTGAAGAAGATTCGCCCGCGCCAACGGATCTTTACGGCATTTCCAAATACGAAGCTGAAAAGGCATTGACTATACTGGGTCGTGAGACGGGTATGGAAATTGTGATTGTGCGTCCTCCTTTAGTATATGGTCCAGGCGTACGTGCGAATTTTTTGCAGTTAATGCGGGCTATTCAGCGTGGTTTTCCGCTCCCGTTGGGTGCTGTGCAGGCCCAGCGCAGCTTTATTTATATCGAAAATCTTGCCGATGCGATGGCTCAATGTGTAACCCATGCCGCGGCAGCTAACCGAGTTTTTCATGTTAGCGATGGTGTTGACTTATCCGTTGCGCAACTTGTGCTTGAGCTGAGCCGGGCTTTAAACACGCCTGCCCGATTATGGCGTGTGCCAATGCCCTGGCTGATTTGGCTAGGTCGTTTAACGGGGCGGACCCTGCAGATGAATCGTTTACTTCAGCCGTTACGCCTCAACATTACGCAAGCGCGCGCAGTTTTAGGTTGGGCGCCGCCGTATGCTATGGAGGCCGGATTAGTGCGTACTGCAACCTGGTATCAAGAGTCTGAGGTGGCCGTAGTAAAATGAGAACGAGCCGCCTCACTAGCTTAGCGTTGACAATAATAAAAAAAGAGCGGGCAGATCACGGGCCAATTTTGCATGATCTCGTTGAATTTTACTAATATGATTGATGCCGCCATCCTTTGGTTTCAATTGCCGGGCTTGGCGTTAGTTGCCGCCGCGCTGGCTGCTGCCATTTTGCGGGGTTTGCTGGCGCTAGAAAAAGTACGGCAATTTGCCCCCGATGTACCCAACCATCGTTCGTTGCATACCCAGATTACGCCGCGGATTGGCGGATGGGTTATGGTGCCGATCATTGCGCTAGGCACCCTATTTTGGGCGCGGAACTTATGGCCAATCGCATTGGCTGCATTATTCGTGGCTTTCGTATCGCAATTTGATGATCGGCGCGGCCTTTCCGCACGCGTGCGTTTTGCCGCTCATGGACTGGCTGTACTGATGGTAATGTTGGGCTTTTCTTTATCGCTAGCAGGTTGGGAATTGGTATTGATCGCATTTTTATTGCTGTGGCTGATCAATTTATACAATTTTATGGACGGTGCTGATGGTTTGGCCGGCGGTATGACGCTTTTTGGGTTCAGCGCATACGCAATCGCTGCTGCCAGCGCGGCTCCTGATTTGGCAGGTGTTGCTGCTTTAGTCGCAGGAGCAGCAGCCGGTTTTTTAGTATTGAATTGGCCGCCAGCGCGCGTATTTTTAGGTGACGCAGGATCGGTATCATTGGGCTTTTTAGCTGGCGCGCTGGGTTTTTTAGGTTGGTTGCGCGAAGTTTGGCCGTTTTGGTTTCCAGCGTTAGTATTTTCGCCATTTATTGCGGATGCATCGGTGACGCTCTGTAAGCGGCTATTGCGTGGCGAGAAATTTTGGCAAGCGCATCGTACGCATTACTATCAGCGGATGATTCAAATGAATGGCAGCCATCTTGGTCCAGTCCGCATGGCGTATGGGTTAATGGCGGCGAGTGCGGGGTTGGCGCTGATTAGCATGCAAATGCCAATGAGCATTCAGTGGACAGTGCTTGCCGCATGGGCGTTAGTATTGATTTCATTGGGGTGGCGCATTGATTGCCGTTGGCTTCAATACATTCAAGAAGGAACTCACTGATGTTTCGACTTAAAACCACTCGGCTCTCTTTGATTGTATTCTTTTTTGATTTGAGTGCAGTTGCCATCGCGTGGTTAGCTGCTTATCTTGTCCGTTTTAATGGCGAAGTGCCACAAGAATTTAAAGAAAGTGCGCTGTGGGCATTAGTTTGGGTATTGCCGATTCATGGCTTGGCTTTCCGCATATTGGGCTTGTACCGCGGCATTTGGGTTTTTGCGAGCTTGCCAGATTTACTGCGCATCGTGCGCGCGGTTGTAGCCAGTACCTTCGCAGTTATAATCGGCGCAGCCATGCTCCAGCCGGACCCAATCATACCGCGTTCGGTGTTTATCGTAGCACCGATTTTTCTGTTTCTAATTATGGGGGGTGCGCGGACCTTCTATCGAACTATCCGAGAGTTCTATCGTTACGGTGGCCTGATTGCTCAAGGCAAGCCGGTGCTTCTGTTAGGTGCGGGTAGTGCAGGCGCAAGCTTAGTGCGTGAATTAATGCGCTCAAGTGAATGGCGTTTAGTTGGGTTGCTAGATGATGATTCTACTAAACACGGTCGTGAGATTCAGGGATATAAAATACTGGGCTCGATTAATGAGCTGCAACGCTGGGCCAGTGAATTTAAGGCCGAACATGTGATTATTGCGATGCCATCGGCACCGCTTGAGATGCACCGGCAGGTGACTACTTTGTGCGTGCGGGCGGGGGTCAATGTAATGGTGTTGCCTGCATTAACACAGCTTACGCAAGGGCACGCCTTTCTGTCGCTCATACGGCAGGTTAATTTAGAAGATCTTTTAGGCCGAGAAACCATTGCGATTGACACCGCCCATGTTGAAGCGCTTCTCAAAGATCGGGTGGTCATGGTAACCGGTGCGGGTGGTTCGATTGGCTCCGAGCTATGCCGGCAAATCTTGCGCTTTGCTCCTGCGCAATTAATTGCGTTCGAGTTATCTGAATATGCGATGTATACGTTGACTGAGGAGTTGCGCGAGAAATTTCCTGAGTTTTCGGTAGTGCCCGTGATAGGAGATACAAAAGACGCGTTATTGCTTGATCAAGTTATGCAGCGCTACGCTCCGCATATCGTTTTTCATGCGGCGGCTTACAAGCACGTACCTCTGATGGAAGAATTAAATGCCTGGCAAGCGGTGCGGAATAATGTATTGGGTACCTATCGGGTGGGGCGCGCAGCAATTCGCGCCGGCATTAAACATTTTGTGCTGATTTCAACTGATAAAGCAGTCAACCCAACTAATGTAATGGGCGCGACTAAGCGTTTGGCTGAAATGGCATGCCAGGCGCTACAACAGACCACCCAGTTTACTCAGTTTGAAACGGTGCGCTTTGGTAATGTATTAGGTAGTGCGGGTAGCGTGGTGCAAAAATTCCAAAAGCAAATTGCTAAAGGAGGGCCTGTGACCTTGACGCACCCAGAAATTACGCGCTTTTTTATGACAATCCCTGAAGCATCGCAATTGGTATTACAAGCGTCAAGCATGGGGCAGGGCGGCGAAATTTTCGTTCTCGATATGGGGCAACCGGTACGTATCGTTGATTTGGCGCGTGATTTAGTCCGACTCTCTGGGTTGACTGAGGATCAAGTCAAATTTACTTATACGGGTTTACGTCCCGGCGAGAAATTGTATGAAGAACTACTCGCATGCGATGAAACAACGCGTCCGACACCCCATATAAAATTACGTATTGCGCGCGCCAGGGAGGTCCCTAGTTCATTCCTGGATGAGGTGTTGCCATGGCTGATGCAACGGCGGATCTTAACCGACGCTGAGGTGCGGCGTGATTTACGGCGCTGGGTTCCAGAATATTCTCCGCTCGTGGGGCCGATACTGGCAAGCGTGCCTAAAGTTGTTGGGTGTATTCCAGCTGCGCGTGAATAACTCTTTATAAGATCAATTGATATTTTGTATGGCAACCAGTTCAACTAAAAAACATTTTCCCGCCCTGGAAGACATCCGTGAGGCGCTGCAAAAAGCATCGCTGATTGCTTTTATGGCGTGGAGTGACGTCAGAGCGCGCTATAAGCGCAGTGTATTAGGCCCTTTCTGGTTAACGTTAGGCACTGCGGTAGGCACAGTCGGGCTTGGTTTTATTTGGAGTGAATTATTCAAAATTGACCGTAGCATTTTTATTCCTACGCTGACTTCTGGTTTAATCATTTGGCAGTTTATTGCAGGTTGCATTACCGAAGCGCCTACTGCATTCACCCGTCAGGCAGCGATTATTCGTAATTTAGTTCTGCCGCTCTCAATTCACCCAATTCAGCTAGTGGTTAAGCATTTAATCAACTTGTTACATAATTTACCAGTTTTTTTTGTGGTGTCTATAGTATTTAACGTTAATTTCACTTATTATTCGTTGCTGGTCGTGCCTTGCTTGCTTTTGGTCGTCGCCAATTTACTTTGGATTACCTTAATGCTTGGCTTATTGGGTGCTAGGCTGCGGGATCTTGAATATTTAGTAATGGCGATTATGCCGATTCTGATGTTCTTGAGTCCGGTGATGTATCGACCGAATTATTTACCTTTTAGTCAAAAATTGATGTGGCTTAATCCGTTTTCCCATTTGATTGAAATAGTACGCGCCCCTTTATTAGGGATGCCGCCTTCTTTATTTGTGGTTTGTATTAATCTTGCTATTTGCGTATTGGGTTGGTTAGTGGCGCTTGTATTTTTTAGTAAGAAGAAAACGCGTGTGGCGCTTTGGGTATAACTACCTAATATATGACAGTTACTTATGGCTAGCTTAATATTTAAGAACGTTACGGTTCAATACCCGATTTATAATAGCCGCAGTCAATCGTTGCGGAACCAGCTTGTGCGTATTGGCACAGGTGGGCGAATTGAGGGTGAGGCTGGGCGGATTCAAATTGTGACTGCGCTCAAAGAGGTTAGCTTCGAGCTTAAAAAAGGCGATGCAGTTGGGCTAGTAGGCCATAACGGCGCTGGCAAAAGCACGATGCTGCGCACAATGGCGGGAATTTATACGCCAGTGGCTGGCCAGATTATACGAGAAGGTTCTGTTGCGACTGTGCTTGAGATGGGCGCAGGGATGGATCCTGAACTGACCGGCTATGAGAACATAACTCGTATCGCCGTATTAATGGGCATGTCAATTGCGCAAATTCATAAGAAAACCCCGGAAATTGAGGAATTTACTCAATTAGGGAACTTCTTAAATTTACCCGTTAGGACTTATTCGGCAGGTATGGCGACACGCTTAATGTTTGCTGTTGCGACCTCAACTCAGCCGGATATTTTATTGGTTGATGAGATATTTGGAACGGGGGACGCTGAATTTCAAGTTAAGGCGAGGGAGCGGATGGAGGCATTGATTTCGTCTGTGGGTATATTTGTCTTTGCTTCGCATGATGTGGATTTGGTTCGTAGTTACTGTAACCGGTTTTTTAAGCTCGAGCATGGTAATGTGGTTGAGATTGGGGCCGGGGATGCATATTTTAAATAGCTCGCTATGATGAGTGGAATTACTAACTTAACTTCTCTATTTTCAGACAAAACTGTCGATATTATTGTTCCTGTTTTCCTCGGACTGGAAGATACTCGGCGCTGTATTCAATCAGTTTTGACTAGCCGATTGCGTACACCTTTCCGTTTGATTGTAATTAATGACGCTAGTCCTGATCCGGAAATTAACCAATATCTTCGAAGTCTGGTTGATCATGATCCTCGTCTGCTCTTATTAGAAAATGAGCAAAACCTTGGATTTGTCCAAACTGCCAATCGAGGAATGGCGCTGGATAAACAGCGAGATATAGTCTTGCTTAATAGCGATGCTGAGGTTGCAAACGATTGGCTTGACCGTTTAAAGCGGGCTGCTTACTCGGAGCCATTAGTTAGCAGCGTGACGCCTTTTTCTAATAATGCGACCATCTGTAGCTATCCGCGTTTTGGTAAAGATAATCAAATACCGCAAGGATTTAACACGGCTACTTTGGACAGCTTGTTTAGCCAAGTTAATGCTAATAAGACAGTAGATATTCCAACTGCTATCGGTTTCTGTATGTATATTCGCAGGGAATCTCTAAGCCAGGTTGGTTTGTTCGATGTAGATAACTTTGGCAAAGGTTATGGTGAAGAAAATGACTTTTGCATGCGAGCTCATAAGCATGGATGGAAGCATGTATTAGCACTGGATACATTTGTTCGACACGTCGGCAGTGTAAGTTTTGGTGCCAATAATCTACGTCGAAAAATGGCAACAGAAAGGGTGCGAGTTTTGCACCCCAGTTATGAATTATTAGTTCATAGGTATACCATGAACGATCCCGCTCGTATCGCTCGTATGACAGTTGATTTTCATCGAATTAATAGTAGTGAAATTCCTGCGCTGCTCTTTGTTACGCATTCGCGAGGTGGCGGTACAGAGCGACATATCCACGAGCTTGCGACGCTGCTTTCGGGTAAAGCCAATGTTTTTGCTTTGCGCCCTTATCCAGGTGGTCAAGTGCAATTAGAATGGTTGCATTCGAATGAGTGTTTGCAGTTGTATTTTCATTTTCCGGAGCAAAAATCTGAGTTGATTAGCGCACTGCGAGATCTTGGCATTGCTCATGTACACTATCATCATTTATTAGGTCATGACTCCTTGATTTCGGGCCTACCAAAGTGGCTGGGCGTGGACTACGATTTTACTGCCCATGATTATTACCCGCTTTGCCCGCAGATTTCATTGACTCAAGCGAATAATCGTTACTGTGGTTTGGAAGGCATAGAGCAATGCAAGGGTTGTCTGAAGGTTTCCCCAGCTCCGGGAAAAGTTGACATTGAAAGCTGGCGCAGTAGATACCGAGATTTTTTAATCGGTGCGCGTAATTGCCTTGCTCCGAGTGAAGATACAGCTCGGCGTTTTCGAGCACTGCTACCGGAAATTAATATTCATACAGTTCCTCACCCTGATTTGGATGACTGCGCTATTCCGCAGCCAACGCATAAGCCTCTCGCAAATGATGCAATCCTCCGTGTATTTGTGATTGGTGCGCTTGGCCCTATTAAGGGTGCTGATGTTTTAGAAGCAGTGGCTATTCAGGCTGCGCAGTTAAGTACTTTGGTGGAGTTTCATCTGATTGGTTTTGCCTATCGTGGGCTAAAAGTTTTGCCTAAAGCGAATCTGACAATTCATGGGGAATATAAGGAAGCTGATCTTGCCAAGCTTCTTAGTACGCTTAATCCAGACGTTGTTTGGTTTCCTGCTTTATGCCCTGAAACATACAGCTATACGCTCAGTGCTTGTTTAAAAGCGGGTTTGCCGATAGTTGCGCCGGACTTAGGTGCTTTTCCAGAAAGGCTTGCTAAACGTAGCTGGACTTGGGTGTCTGCATGGGATCGTTCGCCTTTAGAGTGGTTGGAATTTTTTATAGATATTCGAGAGGCTTTCGTTACTGGCACTAGCCCAGCTGTGTTGCCTGCAGTTTCTCATGTGCCAGAGCATAACTTTTATCGTGATATTTACTTGGATGGAATTAAGGCGCTGCCCCAGCGAGAAATAAAAACCTCCTCCATAAAAATTTACCGTACTATACCGGAATTGCCCGGATATGCAGGGCGGCAACAAAACGTCAAGCTTAAATTGTTAGGTATGCTTGTATGGTTACGTAATACAATGTGGTTACGTAGCGTTGCAAAGCGCATTCCCATGCAATGGCAGATGCGTGTGAAAAGTTGGTTGGTTCGCTAAATTAAATACTTAATATGCACCAGCCTAACAAGTTAGCAGGAGATCAAACTCAGTTATCTGTGTCAGTAGTAACCTTCAAACCAGATATTGTGCTTTTACAGCGCACGCTCGCAAGCTTACACCGTGCAATCATTTATTTACGCGCGCAACGAGGTAGAGCTTTATCTGTTTCGGTTGTGCTCGTTGATAATGGCAATGGCTGTATTTCTGATGCTTGGGAAAGTGCTTTTAAGAGAGATGCGATTGAATGCAAAGTGATTACTGGGCACGGCAATGTTGGTTATGGGCGAGGTCATAATCTGGCACTAGAGTGCTCGACTAGTGATTACCATCTTATTTTAAATCCTGATGTTGAAATGTCGGAAAATGCTCTGGCTCAAGCACTAGATTTCTTTGATCAGCATCATGATATTGCATTGATTGCACCACATGTTTTGGATGAATATGGTGTTACTCAGTATTTGTGTCGATGTTTCCCGAATTTATTAGATTTATTTGTGCGTGGCTTTTTACGAGGCAAAGCGCAGGATTTATTTGCAAGCCGGCTTGTGCGCTATGAATTGCGCGATTTGGTTGATACAGCTGATCAAAATTTAAATGCATTTATTTCACCACAGATCATTAGTGGGTGCTATATGCTATTCCGAATGAATGTGCTAAAGAAATTAGGTGGTTTTGATCAGCGTTATTTTTTATATTTTGAAGATTATGATTTAAGTCTCCGTGCAAGTGCAATAGCTGGTATTGCTTACGTGCCTGCGGTACGTGTTATCCATTTTGGTGGCGGGGCTTCTAAGAAAGGTTGGCGCCATATCTGTATGTTTACTGTGTCTGCGTGTCGATTTTTTAATCGCTTTGGATGGCGTCTAATATGAACGTTGGGTTATGACGGTAGAGCATTTTTATTGCGTCGGTTAGTATTTTCTCAAATTGCATGTAAGGCACAGTCAAAATCTGGGCGCTATTACAAATCAAGTTTACTTATGCAGAAAAATTTTATCAACAACAATTTTGATTTTCTTCGCCTTGTCGCGGCTTATCTGGTTTTATTTAGTCATCAATTTGCTCTGACTGGACGTCTAGAACCGAATATTGGCGTCCAAAGTCTGGGAGGGCTTGGGGTTTTGATCTTCTTCTCGATCAGCGGCTACTTGGTTGCGCAGAGTTGGGAACGAGATCCTTCTGCTTGGCGTTTCTTGGCAAAGCGCGTCTTGCGAATCTGGCCAGGGCTGATAGTTGTTACTGTAGTAACGGCGCTATTACTTGGGCCGAGTGTATCCACCCTTTCATTTAGAGGCTATTTTCTATCTTCGGCAATGTGGGATTTTTTTAGCAATCTGAAGCTGACAGTGCGGTTTGAATTGCCGGGTGTATTCACAGATAATCCTTACCCGAGAGCCGTAAACGGCTCGTTGTGGACACTTCCAATAGAGTTCCGATGGTACCTAATATTATTGGTATTGGGGATGGTTGGCCTGCTTCGCCACCAATCTCTGCTTTTGATTGGTGCTGTTGCGCTTGCGGTGTTTATTTTTGTGATTCACGATGTCCAGCACAATCCACAACGAAAGCCGAGTCTCGAATTAGGTGCGTTTTTTTGTTATGGAGTATGTCTGCATTATTTCCGAGATTTTTGGTCAATGTGGCCAAAGCTAGTATTAGCTATTTTCGGCTTGGTTGGAGCTATCTTTGTAGCTATTGGCTACGAATATGCGGCCCTCTTTCTTGTTTTACCGATGTTGGTTATTTTCTTTGGCTCTGCATCAACGCCATTTATCCGGCGCGCGGGGCGTTTTGGGGACATTTCATACGGCCTCTACATTTATGCATTCCCGGTGCAGCAGACGGTCATTATGCTCACCGGAAATCTTCTTTCGATATGGGTCACATTGGTTATTTCGACCATAGTCACTGTAGGGTTGGCATTTCTGTCTTGGCACCTAGCCGAGCGCCCAGCACTACTGTTAAAGAGGAAGCTTGGGAAGGAGTGGCCCCCATTCATCCTAAAGCGGAAAATTAGTCAACCTGATGTTGATTCGTTTTGACGGATACTTTTAACCTACCTAAAAGGAGTGAGTAATGCGTCAAAACAAAGCACCGTATCCATCGGCCTTTCGTCAACAACCCCCACCGTCTGTTCGCGTTAGTAACGCTTTCTGTTAGTCCCAACTCCACCGCCACCGCGTGATCATAGGCTCACACTTGTCGTGTCTTCCACCGCCAGCAGCAACTCGTGCGTTTGTGCTTGCCGCGCCGTCGAGGAAAATCCTCCTGCTTTGATGCTTTGCGGTTTATCGCACGCTTGCCCTGATCGGCACGGCCTTCTATCTGGTTCTTGTCCTTGTCCATCGGCTTGCGGTTTCGCTCCACGCTTGGTTGCCCTTACTCAGTTACGCTTTGCTTCGTTTGCTGTGATCAACTTATGGGAGGACTTGCACCTCCAAGAGTGCGCCCATGCTGGGCGCACGAAAAAAAACCGCCTGTAGGCGGTTGGTAATATGAAGTCCATGAATGTCTAAAGAAAGGGTCGCAGTAGAGGAATGCGCCGAGCAATAAAAATCGTGCTAATGGATATAACGAACACAATAATAGAAACTACGGGTATAGCAATCCATGCATTTGCGCTTTGGATAGGTGTGAGATAAATCCATCTACCAACCAAGCTGATGATAAAGAGATGTAAACAATAAGCTCCCAGGGTACAATCTGCGATGGATGAAACGAGGGGAGAGGGGTTACTTGCTGGTCGTGACATCACAGCAGAAAATAGGCCACACGCAGCAATAATGACGAATGGTGATGAATATTCATAAAACGCTTCAGCTGGTTTTCCGGCGCGCGCAGAGAGCCAATATGTGATTGCCATGGTTGCGAGTGATCCCAATCCATATAACGTGAGTGCAAGGCTGTAATGAATTTTCTTTTGAGCTAAGCTTGCTCCAAGCAATAAAAAGCCTGCATACCCACTGAAATGGGAAAGGTGGTAGACAACAGTCATGTGCCCTGTGCTTAATGTAGGATAGCCTTGTGTATTCAATACAGTAGAAATAGCGGGTCCTAATGAGCTAACGAGAAACCAGATGATTAAAACCCATAAGCGTTCACTCGAAGTGCTGGTTTGGTAAAATCGCCTTAAAAGAGGGATAAGCGCATATATGCCAATGATTGCATAGAGGAACCATAGGTGATACATGACAGGCCCCGAGACAATTTCAGTTAACCAGTTGCCTGTTTCCACATGATTGCGTTTTAGCCACCACAAATAGAAAAGTGACCATACAATAAGAGGCGGGAGAATACGGAGTAGTCGCTTTTTCAAGAAAACGATAACGGGTTCTACTTTATGCAAAAGTGTGGTGCCTGAGATCATGAGAAACAGAGGAACACAAACCCGTGAGAATGAGTCTAAGAAATTAACTGCCCACCACTCTTTGCCGAATGAGCCAAATTGTGGGGCAGAGACATGCACAACCACCACTAAAAAGCAGGCTAAAATGCGCAGCCAAGCTATTCGATTATCCATTGAATGAGTCCACTATAAAAGAAAGGTGATTATAAAGAATAAGATTTAATAGGGCGATGCGTATTTGATGAACCCATTGAATTTAGCACTACAGGCGGTCAGGTTCATGACTTGATAAGTTGCCGAAAACGGAAATGGTGATAGCAGATAAGGGCTATGACAGTGCAAAATTACGAGAGCAGTTTTTCCAAAAAGCAAGCAAAGTTGTCATTCCTAGAAAGCGCAATTCAATCAAAGAAAATGAAGATTAAGAGGGAAAATGAAGGGGCCTGTCAGATATTTTGTGGAGCCTATCGAGCCTATCCGTTTTTTTGCCCGCCCACGGCTCCCATACCCAGTGAAGCCAGCAATTGCAGTACCCAAGTTGCCACCACTGCTTTTACTCAGAACGCTATTCTGACTGCCTTTACTGGACCTGACCGACAATCTTTTGAGACTCGAGGAGGTTATCAAAAATTGCCTGGCGGATTTACTCTCCAATGGGGACTCACTTCTACCGGCGGCGACGGAATGTCCTATGTGACTTTTCCTGTCGAATTCTCAACGAAATGTATGGGCATTCATGGCACTCACGTTTGCTTTGGGACATTAGCCTTTTCTACCGCCTCTATTTCTGATGTTATTAGGGAGGCGATTCTTTGAATCAACACTCTGGACTGAAAGGGTCTGGTTTCAGACCCCCTGCGGATTATTCACCTGCCAGCGCCACTGATCAACGCACATCCGCTCAATCCCATGCACAGCGCGCCAGCCCATGACGCGCTGTGCGGCGCCAGGGTTGGCATAACATGAGGCAATATCACCTTCTCGCCGCGTGACAATTTCATAAGGGATTTTACGCCCACTTGCCGTCTCAAATGCGCGGATTATTTCAAGCACGCTATAACCCTGCCCAGTCCCAAGATTAACCGTGAAGCCTAGATTGCGCTTGGCGAGCGTATCAAGTGCCGCGAGATGCCCGCGCGCAAGATCCACTACATGAATATAATCGCGCACCCCTGTGCCGTCAGGGGTTGGCCAATCTCCGCCAAAAACTTTTAATTGCTTAAGTTTGCCAATGGCGACTTGCGCGATATAGGGCATCAAATTATTAGGTACACCGTTTGGATCTTCGCCGATTAACCCGCTCTCATGCGCGCCTACAGGATTAAAATAACGCAAAGCCGCAATTTTCCAGGTTGGATCTGTGGTAGCTAAGTCACGCAGGATTTGCTCGGCCATGACTTTAGTTTGCCCGTAAGGATTGGTGGCTGACAGTGGAAATGACTCGTCAATCGGCACAGAATTCGGATTGCCATAGACAGTTGCTGACGAGCTAAAGACAACATGCTTGACGTTATATGTCTGCATAATCTCAAGCAAGGTCAGGAGGCTGTCGATATTATTGCGGTAATATTGAAGTGGTTGCGCAACCGACTCGCCTACGGCTTTTAAGGCGGCAAAATGGATCACAGCCTGGATTGAATAGATCTTGAACACATGCGCAAGCGCATCTCGATCACAGGCATCGGTGGCAAAGAACGGCACAGATTTGCCCGTGATTTGCTCAATACGTTTGAGTACCCCACGTTTACTATTGCTCAGATTGTCAAGCGCCACCACCTCGTAACCTGCATTAAGCAGCTCAACGCAAGTGTGCTAGCCAATATAGCCGGTGCCGCCTGTGACTAAAATAGTTCCTTTATGGTTTGCTTGCATATTTCTTGATCAGTTAAACTAAGAAGATGTGGGCAAAAGCCCAATAGGCTATGATGCGCACATCGCATAAATGCTTATTTCAGAAAGGTATGAATTAGAGATGGGTTGAGGCTTGCATTATAAATTGCATCCCTATAAATGTCTGAGAATCTAATTTTTTCTTTGCTTTTTTAAGGCTTATTCGTTTAATGATTTCAAATTCAATTTTTAAAGCATACGATATTCGTGGCATTGTTGGTCAGACGCTGGATACGAGCGTTGCGCACAGCATTGGCTTGGCGTTTGGGAGCGAAGTGCGCGCCCTTGGTGGCGATGCAGTTGCAATCGGCCGCGATGGACGTTTATCCGGCCCAGAGTTGTCCAGAGCGGTAGCGGATGGCCTGCGTGCCGCAGGAGTCGATGTTATCGATTTAGGTTTGGTGCCAACGCCACTGGGTTATTTTGCTACCCATGTACCGCTCAATGGCCGTCAAGTTGATTCTTGTATTGTCGTAACGGGTAGCCATAATCCGCCGAATTACAATGGTTTTAAGATGGTGTTGCGCGGTGCGGCGATTTATGGCGAGCAAATTCAAGCGTTGTATAAACGCATCATAGCTGAAGAGTTTACCGCCGGGCAGGGTAATTATCAGACACACGATTGTGTGCCAGCGTATATCGAACGGATTGTGAGCGATATTAAGCTTGCACGCCCATTAAAAGTGGTTGTGGATTGTGGCAATGGGGTAGCGGGTGCGATTGCGCCCCATCTTTTTAGAGCGCTCGGGTGCGATGTGCATGAGCTCTTTTGTGAGGTGGATGGACATTTTCCGAATCATCATCCAGATCCGGCTCGCCCTGAGAATCTGCAGGATGTGATTGATGTATTGGCGGCGGGTGATGCAGAAATTGGCTTTGCGTTTGATGGCGATGGTGATCGGCTCGGTGTGGTGACCAAAGATGGCCAGATTATTTATCCGGACCGTCAGTTGATGCTGTTTGTTCAGGATGTATTGTCGCGCCATGCAGGCGGGCAGATTATCTATGACGTAAAATGCACGCGTAAGCTCGCGCCATGGATACGGACCCATGGCGGCGAGCCGTTGATGTGGAAAACCGGTCATTCACTCATTAAAGCAAAGCTGCGTGAAACCGGCGCACCGCTGGCGGGTGAAATGAGTGGGCATATCTTTTTTAAAGATCGCTGGTATGGCTTTGATGATGGGCTTTATACAGGCGCGCGGCTACTTGAAATACTGTGTCGCACGGATGACCCAAGTGCATTGCTCAATAAGCTACCCGATTCGATTGCAACACCTGAGTTACAAATAAAATTAAGCGAGGGAGAAAATTTCAAGCTGATTGAAGAATTACAAAAATCTGCGCGCTTTAATGGGGCCGATGAAGTTGTGATGATCGACGGTTTGCGGGTTGAATATCCAGATGGTTTTGGTTTGGCGCGGGCCTCCAATACTACGCCTATGATGGTGCTGCGCTTTGAAGCAGATGACGAAGAAGCGCTTGAGAGGATTCAACGAGATTTTCGTCGCGTGATTCTGGCGAAAAAGCCTGATGCCAAACTGCCTTTTTAAGCGCTTTTAACAAAAAAGAACCCACGTATAATTGTTGTTTAGGTTGTTGGCCATTTCATTCTGATGCAGAAAATATTAATTGTTAAAGTATCGTCACTTGGCGATGTGGTGCATACAATGCCGGTGATTGCCGATATTCGGCAGCAGCATCCGACCGCACAAATTGATTGGCTAGTTGAAGAAAGCTTTGCGGATCTTGTGCGTCTAGTGGCTGGGGTCAGCTGCGTGATTCCATTTTCGTTACGTCGTTGGCGTAAACGCTTATGGTCGCCGGCGACCTGGAGTGAAATAGGTCAATTGCGGCGGCGTTTAGCCAGTGAAGCTTATGACCTTGTGATTGACTGCCAGGGACTCATCAAAACTGCTTGGGCCGCGCGTTGGGCGCGTGCAGGAGGTGCTTGGATAAGTGGGCTGGGTAATCGCACGGAGGGTTCTAGTTATGAATGGCCGGCACGCTTTTTTTACGATCAGCGGGTTTCGATTGAGCCGCGTACTCATGTCATTGAGCGCTCACGCCAGTTGGTTGCCGCTGCGCTTGGAGATCCTGTGCCGTTAGCGACAGAGGTTGATTTTGGCTTGGATCTGCACGCGGCCGCAGCGGCGTTTATAGAAACGGGTTTTAAGCTGCCATCGCCCTACGTGGTTTTGGTGCATGCTACTTCGCGTGCAGATAAGCAATGGCCGCAAGAACGATGGATCGAACTTGGGCAGTTATTACTCCGTGCGGGCATATCGTTAGTCTTGCCCTGGGGGCAGGCGGCAGAACGGGCTGTCAGCGCAAAAATCAGCGGGTGGCTCAATGCGCGTATGGCGTCAGTGAGCAGTACAAAAGCAGCCGCCTATGTGCCACCAGCCTTAACCTTGCCGGCAGTGACGGGTTTGCTGGCTGGTGCAGCGGCTACAATAGGTGTTGACACCGGGCTGGTGCATATTGCGGCGGCATTAAGGCGGCCCACTATTGAGCTTTACAATTTTGATACCGCTTGGCGTACAGGGGGGTATTGGGCGCCAGACATTGTTAATTTGGGCGGTGCTCAACAACCTGCGGGAATGGGTGATGTACGGCGCTCACTGGTTGATTTCGGTCTATTGTAATCCGCTTATGTTCAGTCATTTTTGTGTCTAATACCTGCACACGTCTGGCGCGGCGCGCGATTTTTGCTCTCCTGGCTAAGGCTTTTTGTTAAATCATCATTGATGCTACGCCAAATTTATTGCGCTTTATGGTGGTTGATCGCTCCTATTGCTGTGTTGCGACTTTTATGGCGTTCCCGCCGTGAGCGCGGTTATGCTCGGCATATTGGCGAACGTTTCGGCTTTGGCTATGCGCCTGACTTGTCAGAAAGTGGCGCGCCTTTGCTGTGGGTGCATGCAGTCTCGGTAGGCGAGACGCGCGCAGCACAGCCATTGATCGAAGCTTTACTCACAGCTCACCCAGAGGCGCGCGTACTCCTTACTCATATGACTCCTGCTGGTCGGGCCATGGGCGAGGCGCTTTTGGGCACGCGCGTATTGCGGTGCTATTTGCCTTACGATATGCCATTTGCAGTGCGACGTTTTTTAGCGCGCTATCGGCCTGTGCTTGGCGTGGTGATGGAAACAGAGGTATGGCCAACGCTAATCGATGAGTGCCGCCAAGCGGATGTTCCGCTGGCATTAGTGAATGCTCGCATGTCTGAGCGTTCTTATCGGCGCGCGGCTAAATTTGGGCCGGCAGCGCATAAAGTCTTTGGCGGATTGGCTCGCGTATTTGCGCAAAGCGAAGCGGATGCAAAACGACTTAGCGCGTTAGGCGCGCGCCAAGTCACGGTCCTAGGAAATCTCAAGTTCGATATGACTACGCCCGCTGTGCTGGTCGCTCGCGGTCAAGCGTGGCGTTTAGCATTTGGCACGCGCCCAGTGTGGGTTGCGGCAAGCACGCGTACGGGTGAGGAAGCGCTGATACTCGATGCATTTAAACGTAGCGGGCTGGCGGATGAGGCTGTATTGATTTTAGTGCCACGTCATCCGCAACGGTTTAACGAGGTTGCTGCATTACTTGCACGCGAGGGGTGGCGTTTTGCTCGGCGCTCCGCTTTGAATGCGTCTGCGGCTAATGGTACCGATTCCGCCCAGCCACCTTTGTTTGAGTCTAATATGCAAGTATGGCTTGGCGATTCGATGGGTGAGTTGGGCGCGTATTACGCTGCGGCGGAGGTGGCTTTTATCGGCGGCAGTCTATTGCCATTTGGTGGGCAGAATTTGATTGAGGCCTGTGCGGCGGGGGTGCCCGTTTTAATTGGCGCATATACCTTTAATTTTGAGCAGGTCAGCGCAGATGCAATTGCAGCAGGCGCGGCGCGGCGCGTAGCGGACTCAGCGGAACTTGGGGCAGCGTTGCGCACATTGCTTACAGATCGGTCTCTGTGCACAACCATGAGTACTGCAGCGGTAGCGTTTGCTGCGCTCCACCGCGGCGCAACCCGCCGCACCGTGGAAGCGCTAAGGTTGCTGCTCAGAGACTCAAATTAAAATTTCTTGCAGGACTTTAAAAGCTAAAGTGTGGCGCTTCGATTGCATTGACTAAAGGGGTGACCCAAGTTTCAAATAAATCTTCGCTGTGGTATTCCTTTTCACGCACGCAAGTAATCAGTTGCGCTTTCATCACTGGTGCAGCTCCAACAAAAGCGCACAGGCGGCCACCAGGCTTAAGTTGGGTGAGTAATGCGGGCGCCAAGGTGGGTAATCCGCCGGAAATCACAATAACATCATAAGGTGCTTGCTGTGGCCAGCCGTGCACCCCATCGCCGATTATAACGCTGACCTTTGAGATATGGTTTTTACGCAGATTTTCTTGTGCGAATGCGGCAAGTTCAGGATGGATTTCGACCGTCAATACTTGCGCACTGTGATAGGAGAGGAGGGCCGCCATATAACCGCTGCCCGTGCCGATTTCAAGGATTGATTCATGGGGTTTCAACTGAAGCGCTTGTATGAGCCGTGCTTCAGTTTTGGGGGGCAACATATGCTGTCCGCAAGGCAGCGGAATTTCTAGATCAGCAAAGGCAATATTTTGGTAGGCGGGGGGCACGAAATTTTCGCGCTTAATGATTTCAAGCAAATTCAGCACATCCTGGTCGGACACCTGCCAGGGGCGAATTTGCTGTTGAATCATATTGTAGCGGGCCTGTTCGAGATTCATAATAAAAGTGGCTATTTAGCGTAGGCCGAAGTATGATAAAAATTAGGTAAACACGATAGAAAGAGCTGCCAAAAGCTCAGCGTAAGTGGCGTGCAAGCAGCCACTAAGTTTATGATAACGGGTATTGTATCAAACTGATGAAACGATGAGTCTTCCTTTCGCTATGACTAAGCGTCGCCGCCTGATCTTAGGGGGAGGTGTTGGCTTGTTTGTGTTTGTGGTATTGCTGCTTGCTTGCTCAAAATCGATCTTCCTATTTGTTTCTGGGCGGTATACTTTCCCGGTGCAGAAAATCCAGGCAGCGGTCGAGAAAAAATTTCCCTATGAGCAGCAACTTCTACAGCTTTTTAAGCTCAAATTAACTCAGCCTCAAATTACTTTACAACCCAAAACGAATCGGCTCGCGATTGCGTTAAACGCGCATATTAGCAGCCCTTTTATGGCACAACCGGTAACGGGCCAGTTCACGCTTAGCAGCGAGCTTGCCTATGATCGAGTGAGTCGCTCGGTGGTGCTTAAACATCCACAAATTGAGCACTTGCAACTGGATGGCATGGAAGATGAATACAGGCGACAAGTCAACACTGCTGCTGCGTTGCTGGCGTCCCAGTTATTGGATAACTATCCAATTTATGCTTTTAAGCCTGATCAATTGTTATTTGCTCACGTAAATTATGAACCCAGTACAATCACTGTTGTATCGGACGGGATGCGGATACAGCTTGTCGAGCGTTAAAAGCTGGAGAGCTCATAAGGCGGTCTCTTGGGTGCCCTCGGTTTTCACTGCTACGAAATTTAGCTCAATCTTCGCTAGACTGCACTTCAGTGTATCGAGCTGTTAGTTTTAGGATGTTGGGACAGGATAATTCGTCTGCGCCTCGAGTTAGTTTTGTGGCGGCTTAAATCGTGCTTAGCAAGGTATGATTGGATTAGATAGCAACATAACGGATACTCATTTACTCTAGCAAAAAGGAACGTGATTTGAACATCGATTGGATACTTGCATTTAAGGCTCTGTTACTTGGCATAGTCGAAGGATTGACTGAATTTCTACCGGTTTCAAGTACGGGTCACCTGATTGTGGTGGGGAGTTTGCTTAATTTTACTGGCGCGCAAGCCAAGGCATTTGATGTGGTGATTCAGTTTGGCGCGATTCTCGCCGTCTGCTGGGAATTTCGCCGTAAGATTGGAGAGCTTGCAAGTGGTATCGTGAGCCGCCCAAATGCGCGTCGTTTTATCTTAAACATTGTTGTTGCGTGCATACCCGCCGTGGTCTTCGGGCTGATTTTTGATAAGCAGATTAAAGCGCTCTTGTTTACGCCAGTGTCCGTTGCGTTAGCGTTGGTGATTGGGGGGATCGTCATTCTGTGGGCGGAGTGGCGACAATCTCATGGGAATAAGATGCCACGCGTGCGCACGTTAGATGAGCTAACTGTAACAGATGCGCTCAAAGTGGGGCTAGCGCAATGTTTGGCTTTAATTCCTGGTACATCTCGTTCAGGTTCAACGATTATTGGCGGTATGTTATTTGGGCTTGAGCGACGCATTGCGACAGAATTCTCTTTTTTCTTAGCGATGCCTCTCTTGTTTGGCGCGACCGTCTATGAATTATATAAAATGCGCACATTGCTTGAGGCAATTGATATTGGCGTTTTTATTCTGGGTTTGGTCGCCGCGTTTGCGAGTGCATTCATTTGTGTGCGCTGGTTATTGCGCTATATCACTACGCATGATTTTAAAGTTTTTGCCTGGTATCGGATTGGTTTTGGTTTATTGATTCTAATCACCGCCTATACTGGCGTGATCAAGTGGACGGCATAACCCTTTAGTCTCAGCTGGGGGGCATACGCCCCCTGATCGAATTTAGTCTGCGCGGCGCTGGAATACCAAATCCCACACTCCATGTCCGAGCCGCAACCCACGTTCTTCAAACTTAGTGACCGGGCGATAAGCGGGGCGCGGTGCGTAGTCGCTTGCGGTATTTTCGAGTAAAGGTTGAGCGTTGAGTACAGCGAGCATTTGCTCAGCATAGTTTTGCCAATCTGTGGCGCAATGCAAGTAAGCGCCGGCTTTAAGGCGAGAGGCGAGTAGGCTGACGAAAGGAGCCTGGATCAAGCGACGTTTATGGTGTCGTTTTTTATGCCATGGATCTGGGAAAAAAATATGAATGCCATCTAAGCTCGCAGGGGGGATCATCCGTTCAATGACTTCAACCGCATCGTGTTGGATGATGCGAATATTCTCAAGCTTGTGTTCACCGATGAGTTTTAATAATGCGCCCACGCCGGGCTGATGGACCTCAATCCCTAAAAAATTGCTATCAGGCAAATGGGCTGCAATGTCGGCTGTTGCGGCACCCATGCCAAAGCCAATCTCTAATATACAGGGTGCGTTGCGCTTAAAAGTCGCTTGCCAGTCAAACGCAGCGGCGGTGGCTGAACAAGGCAATACAAAGCGTGGCGCCAGCGTGTCGAGTGCGTGCTGCTGTGCATTGGAAATGCGTCCAGCGCGCGTCACAAAACTGCGCACGCGCCGCTTGGCTAAATCTGAAGTGGGGCTAGATTCTATCAATTTCGATTCTTGTGGATACGGTCAAAAGCCAGCGCGCGCGCTGCTTCTGCCTCGCTACTAAAAAAACGACGGCGCAATTGTTGGATTTGCAATGCTTTTTCGTCGTTGGATAAACCTGCGGTGATTTCAATCTGTGTCCGTTGGTTGGCGTAATCTGCGTATTGCGTTTGCCAGGCTTCTTCTGCCTGGCGTGTTTGTTGGATGCGCTCGGTGGCTTCCGGGCTAAGCTCCACAGGTTGGTTTTCTTGTGGCGGGCCTAGTGCTGACAAACGGTGCTTCTTTTCCGCTTCACTTAGGGTTGTATCAACCCCAATTTTAAAGCGTTCTAGCATGGTTTGGTTTTCTTTATTTTCTTGTGCAAACCAAACTTCGGCTACATCGCTGAGGTATTGTTGCTGTAAAGCCTGTTCCTGATTAAGCGTTGCCAGCATTTCATCTACTGTGCCGGAGGCTGATGACTGGCTGGCCTGCTGTCCGAGCGCGGTGCGATAAGTTTGATAGCGTTGCCATAAATCTAGCGCCTCTTGGATCGCGCTAGCCGAGGTGAGTTGGGCGGTAATCTGCTGAAGCGCAAAAGCATTGAGTTGTTCAGCGGGGAGTTCATTTTGCGCAATCAGCAGGAAATCAAAAAAATCGCGCACATCGCTGGTTTTTTGTAAATGTTGACTCGCATCCTCTTTCAAGAGCGGAGGTATGGTTGTCCCTTGTAATGAGGGGGGCAGGTTAACGCTGATGGAAGACCCAGCATCACCGGCAAGCCACGGCATTGGCACAAAGGTTTGGGTTGCGGATGCGGTAAGCTGTGCTGCAGCTGGCGCGGAAGATGCCGTTATGCGCCAGCCAAAATATCCCCCCGCGGTTCCAAGCACGGCCACGAGTATTCCCAGCCATATTGAATGCTTGATCATGGTTATGTTTTGAAGAACTTAGAGATTATTATTAACGAGCCGTATCAAGTGCGCATAAATGACGGCTCGTGGATCAGGCGAACCTATTTGTAAACGACCGGCGACGCCATTCGTTTCGTTTAAGTGATCCCATTTATATGTCCCCAGTACTTTACCAAATAAGGCGCTGCATACTGGCACTGCACCGTCATTCTCCCCTCCTTCTTTTAACTTGATCATCGTACCCGATACGGATAGGACGAGATCGATAAAACTAGGCATTTTTAGGTTGCTAAAGTCAAACGGCCGGTAGTAATAATTGCCCGTCCAAGAGTAAAGTTTTTGCACGTAGCCATCGCGCACATCTTGCTCTTGACCATACCCACACCTTTGCGAACTGAGTCCGGCAGTTGGAAAATCTCGCGTAAAAGCGGCAGCGCCTGCTGGTGTCATGAGTTTGAGCGGTTTTTCGACGTCTTGCTCATAATTTGCATCATTAAACCAGCTCATCAGAGTTCCAACAAAATTGGCGATGGGTGCGGCCAGTTTAACTAAAAAGCGACCCATATCCGTTTCGGCATATTCTAGCAGCTCGGTTCCTTTATGCGGCGAGCCGATGGTGGTGATGGAGGCAACTTGCGCGGGCATAATCGTCGCTACATAACGGGCATCAAAGCCGCCCTGGCTATGTCCAATTAAATTGACCTTTGGCGCGCCAGTTACATCCAATACGCGCTGTACTTGCGCGCGTAATTGTTCACCGCGCACTAACTCACTATTAAAAGCGGCAACATCCGCGACATAAACTTGTGCGCCATGACGGGCGAGGTAAACTGGAATTTGATACCAAGATTCTGATACGCCAAACCGAATCGCGGCACCGGCTATGCCGTGAACTAACACGATAGGGTACTGTGTATGCGCCGTCTGATCGGTTGCGCTAACCGAAGGTCTAGAGGCAATGATGTCGTACCCGGCACAAGCGAATGAACTCACTAAAAGCGCACTTGCTGCGATACAAAGTCTGAATAAGCCATGCATTTTCATAACCCTAGCTCCCTATATATGGCTTTAAATATGGAGTTCTTTGAAAGCAAGATAGTTAGATGGCTAAAGGCTTTTAAGCGTTATGCGAAGCAAACGCTGAAGATGCGAAGTGGTTGCTTTAGAGTGGCTTTTCAGGCGTTGCCTTGAGGCTTGCTGGTTAAGGTTGTAGCGAGGTGCTATGCTTCGCGTTTTTGATTTTTTAGATTTGTATGAAGCGTGCTCATCGATATACATCTGGGTTGATTATGGCTTGCGCTACGACTTTGCCCGTTCAGGTCAGCGCCCAATCCGAAGAAGAAGTACGCCATGGCTTAACACATCGGCCTGTGGTCGTGACAGCAACGCGGCAAGCTACGCCGCTGAAGGTCGTAACGCATCCTAAAGAATTTAACCCAGCGCCAGTAAGTGATGGTGCGGACTATTTGAAAAAAATTCCTGGGTTTTCGGTGATCCGAAATGGAGGGGCAAATGGGGACCCTGTATTGCGCGGTATGTTTGGCTCGCGTTTAAGTATTCTGACCGATGGCGGCACATTATTGGGGGCATGTGGCGGCAGAATGGATGCGCCAACTTCTTATATTTCGCCTGAAAACTATGATGAGCTGACGGTCATTAAAGGGCCTCAAACCGTAACTGGAGGCCCAGGGGCTTCTGCCGGTACGATTCGTTTTGAACATCGCCCGCAAAGATTTGACACGGCAGGCATCCGCTTTGACGGAAGTGTGTTGGGGGGAGCATGGGATCGTAACGAGCAAAGAGCCGATTTAACCGTAGGCGCTGCAGAAGGGTATCTACGGCTGATGGCGAACCGGGCACATGCCGGTGATTATGTAGATGGGGCTGGCCAGACCGTGCCATCTGGCTGGGATAAATGGAACACGGATGTAGCGCTAGGGTGGACGCCTGCGGCTCATACACGCTTAGAATTGAGCGCTGGTACAGGCGATGGCGCAGCCCGGTACGCTGGGCGAGGGAAGGATGGCGCGCGCTTTAAGCGCAATAGTTTCGGTTTGCGTTTTGAGAAAAAACATTTAAGGGGTTTATTCGATACGCTGGAAGCGCAGATTTATTACAATCACGCAAATCACGTAATGGATAACTATACATTGCGCCCGATTCCGTCGCAGGGGCCAAGTGCGTCTGAATTAGAGCGCCAGGTTGTAGGGGCGCGTCTGGCGGCTACTTTGCCGTGGGGCAATGACGTCAAACTGGTGAGTGGTTTGGATGCGCAGACTCATCAGCGCCAAGGGCGTTTTAGTAAAGGGTTTGGCGCTTACAAAAGCCAGCCATGGAAGAAACAAGTCAGTTTCTCTCAGATAGGCTTTTTTAACGAATTAACCTGGTATATGACCGAGCAAACGCGTGTCATGAGTGGGGCTCGCTTAGACTGGATTCAGACCAAAGATCATCGCTCACCTCCTCATCTCACTTCAAATCAGCAGCGTCATGCCGTCTTGCCTAGCGCCTTTGTGCGTTATGAACGTGATTTAAATCGTCTTCCTGCGATGTTGTATATAGGCGTTGGTCACGCCGCGCGTTTTCCTGATTATTGGGAGCTTTTTTCGCCTGACTTTGGCCCCACGGGTTCGCTGAATGCGTTTGCTGGTATCCAGCCTGAAAAAACCACACAGCTTGACTTGGGTGCGCGCTATGCGACTGATCGGTTGCAAATATGGACATCGGCCTATTTGGGGTACGTGAATAATTTTATTTTATTTAAAGCGCTGAATAAAAAAACTCAGGCGACGCAGATCAATGGCCACATTATGGGAGGCGAGTTGGGGGCGAGTTGGCAGTTAGCGAGTCATTGGAGCGTGGAGAATAGCCTGGCCTATGCCTGGGGTGAAAATACCCATGAAGGTAAGCCTTTGCCTCAGATGCCACCGTTAGATACGCGTTTTGGGCTACGTTATGATGATAGCCGTTTATCGGCTGGGGCAATCTGGCGGTTGGTTGCCGCGCAGCATCGATATGCATTAGCTCAAGGCAATGTGGTAGGCAAGGATTTGGGTCCAAGTGCCGGCTTTGGTCTATTGTCACTGAATGCGGGTTATCGAATCAATAAAATCGCGCACTTGGCAGTGGGGATTGATAACGTATTGAACAAAAATTATGCTGAGCATTTAAATCGAGCAGGGAATGCAGAATTTGGCTACCCTGCAGATAACTCGGTCCCGATTCACGAGCCGGGGCGGATGGTGTGGGCGCGGCTTAGATTGAAGTTTTAGGCGTAGTGATTGTTTAGTTTAACAAAATAGAATCCTGCTATATGTAAGATTCTATTTTGTGTACTCTTTGACAAGATCGCTTAATCTAGCCACTAGCGTGATTTAAAGTCAGTTAATCACATTACCAGACTTTAGGAGAGCTGCTAAAATAATCGACTTTTGAATCGTCTCTATTAGGTTTGCTTAGAGTCTTGGTATTAGAATTTACTTGAGTGCTCTCCGGCGCAAGAGGGTTTCTGCATGAAATCTTTGCTATATCAAAAATCCTCAATTTTCTTGCTAGGCCTTTCTCCATTAAAGTATGCATATCAGAAATCATTTCCTCTAAATTAATAAACCGATCTTTGCTTGTGAGATTATGTTTATTAAATTCTGTGTATTCTTTTCTTAAATTTAAGTGGTTTATACGTAAGGCACTATATAATTCTGCAATATCAGAAATTGAATCTTTGTTTATTTTTGCTATTTCAGTGTTTATTTTTTTTCTATCAGATTCTTGTGTCGAATCCTTGAATAAACTGATTCCTTTTCCCTCGCTATCATAGGCATTAATGCCGATTTCATGAAGCTTATTTATATAAATACTTTCGATTTCAAAAGGTAATTTTTCTATCAGAGATGATAAATCATCACGTATTTTTTTTACTTGATTTCGAGTATTTTGAAGGTTTTCTTTATCGTATGAAGTATGCTCCATACTTTGTAGTTCCATCTTGGCTAAATCATTATTTTTTTGTTTTAATTGGAGGAAAATATCACATACATTGGAAATAAGTTGTTCAGGTGTGTTTGCTTCAAGTAAGGTCACTGGCTCTTTGACTAAAGAGAGTGCATTTCCTGCCGCAGAGCTCTGAGAATTGTGAGATGTTTGAGGAGGCAATAGGGCCTGTTGATGATCTACTGGCGCTGAGGATAAGCATTGTCTTACTGGATAATTGCTGTGTTTTGAGAGGTTAGAGTCAGAGGCTGACGGATTTTGAGATACCGTCGAAATACTCGTCATTTTCCATGGTTGCTCATTAGTGGCTTGACTGCCATTTGTCTGAGTAAATATTGTTGCATACATACTTGCCAAATATTTCAACATTTTTTGCTTTCCTAAATGATAGAAGCAAAAATCTAATGCCGAACTTACTTGTTGAGAAAGTAAATTGCGAAATTTATCTCATCGGGCCGAAGTTCTATTCTTAAATAATAAATTCTGCAACGCCGCAGGAGAGTCAACCATATAATCGGCTTGCCATTTTTCAGGTAACCATTGCCCGCCATAGCCATAAGCTGCGGCAATGGTTTTCATCCCGGCTGCCTGGCCAGCCTGTATATCGCGTAAATCATCACCGACATAGGCAATCTGAGCGGGTGTAAGCTGAAGTTGCTGAGCCGCGTATAAAAGCGGTGCGGGGTGTGGCTTGGCATGAGCTGTCGTGTCTCCACTAACGACACAGCTTGCATGGTTGGCTAGGCCGAGCCGTTCGACTAACGGTTGCGTTAAGCGAGTGATTTTGTTCGTTACAATACCCCAGCGCACATGATGGTCGGAGAGTTTGGCAAGCAATGCGGCAATGCCTGGAAACAGCTCTGTTGCACTGTCAAGGTCAGCTGCATAGTTAGCTAAAAATTCTTCAACCATAGTTGGAAGGTCAGCGTGTGTTGCATCCCCTCCGAATGCGCCTTTGAGTAGTCCGCGCGCACCGGCAGAAGCAAACGGACGTAATTGCTCAAGCGGTAGCATCGTCATACCGCGTGCTTGACGCATTTTATTGGCTGCCGCTGCAAGGTTAGGGGCAGTATCAGCCAGCGTGCCATCCAGATCGAAAAGAATCGCCCGTTCAGCACTGGGTGAAATAAATGAGGTATTGGTTTGACTGGACATAGAAACAGCCGGATTAAATTAGTTGAATGCAAGCTCAATTGGGTCGCCCGGAAGCGGCTTTAATCTAAGCTTATTGGGCTGAGTTTTCAGGCTTCGCGCATACAAGCCAACATATAATTAATGCGGGTGTCATTAGAGAGTGTAAAGCGCTGGCTGATAGGCGCATAGCTGACCCCTTTAAATGCGTGTAAACGCAAACCTGCTGCGCGCACATAGGCACTCAATTCAGCCGGACGGATAAAGCGCGCATAGTCGTGTGTGCCGCGTGGTAGCATCCGCGCGATATATTCTGCTGCAATAATGGCAAATAGATAAGCTCTTAAATTGCGGTTAAGGGTTGAAAAGAATACCCAACCGCCCGGTTTAACCAGTTTAGCGCAAGCAGTAACAATGGCACCAGGGTCTGGTACATGCTCTAGCATTTCCATGCAAGTCACCACATCATAAGCGCCAGGCTCACGGAGGGCGAGTGCTTCGGCTGAAATTTCTTCGTAGTCTAGTGTGACGCCACTTTCAAGGCGGTGTAACTCAGCGGCGTTTAATGTATCAGAAGCTAGGTCAATGCCTTTGACCTGAGCGTTAAGCTGAGCCATTGATTCAGCCAAAATACCTCCGCCACATCCTACATCTAAGATGCGCTTGCCATTCAGCTGCGCATAAGAATTGATCCATTCAAGCCGTAATGGGTTGAGTTGGTGCAGAGGTTTGAATTCGGCACTAGGATCCCACCAGCGATGGGCCAAAGCGCTAAATTTTCTGAGTTCGTGTGGGTCAGCGTTGATCATCAATTTAATTTGGACCGTAAAAAAAAGCCCTGCAGCAGCAGGGCCTTCGCATCACATATACAGCTTAGTTTAATAAGCAGGCTGATTAGCTTGCTCGGTTACGGTGCCTACCACTTCAATTTCAACGCGGCGGTTTGGAGCCAAACAGGCGATCAAATCCTTCCGCTTCTTTTGGTGGCAATCGGTCACTACAGGATTGCGTTTGCCTTTAGCTTCCGTGTAAATCCGATTGGCATCAACGCCTTGACTTGCCAAATAGTTTTTAACGGCTTGAGCCCGTTTCATTGAAAGCTGGTCATTGTAATGTTCCTTACCGAGTTTATCAGTATGGCCAGTTGCAACAATGACTTCAAGGTTAAGGCCTCGGACCTTTTGCACGAGTGTATCCAATTCGACTTTGCCGTTTGCTTTGAGCTCTGATTTGTCAAAATCAAACAGTGCATCCGCCTGATACGTTACTTTTTGGCTAGTAATTTTCGGCACGACAGGGGGGGTCTCAGTCGCTTGAACGACCAGCGCACCATCGCATTTTGGATTAGCGGTGGTTGGCGTCCAAGATGTACTGCGCCAGCACAGCTCATTGGAGCCATTAGTCCACACATATTCTTGGCTGCCATTGGCCCAATTGTCGGTGCTTGTTTGTTGCGAGAGCGACACCGATTGTGCCGAGGCGGATGCAGCGAAAGCTGCAATAGCTGCGATGAAAGCGAGCTTGGATAGTTTGTTCATATTTCTCCTCTCGAATTTGAGATTATCGCAGGTTTGCTGCGCGTCTGATGATTTGAAAAATGATGCTCGCAGGATGGCATTGAAAGCAAGTGAAAAATACTCAATAAATTGCACTGCAATGTCTGTTTGCGCATAACTATTCTGCCATATTGCACTCTTCAGTCGGTGAAGATTCCTTCTAAAGCGGACGGTGATTATGCAATTGTGGCAGGCACGCAACAGGTGGGTGAGGGTAACTGGGCTTGGACAAAGAGCTGCGCATGCTAAAATTACGCGTTTTTCATCTGTAACTTGGCTCTTGATACAGCCCCTTATTCTTTAAGGCAGTAGCCGTTAGCGCGGCTTCTTGCCGTAGAACCAACTAGCCTGATACATGGATCAATTCGCCAAAGAGACTTTACCCATCTCACTCGAAGAGGAAATGCGTCGTTCTTACCTCGATTACGCGATGAGCGTGATTGTAGGACGCGCGCTGCCTAGTGTGTATGATGGCCTTAAGCCAGTGCATCGGCGTGTGTTGTATTCAATGCACGAGCTGAATAATGACTGGAATCGTGCGTATAAAAAATCCGCCAGAATTGTCGGGGATGTCATCGGTAAATATCACCCGCATGGCGACGCAGCAGTCTACGGCACGATTGTGCGCATGGCGCAAGACTTTTCGTTACGTTACATGCTGATTGACGGTCAAGGTAATTTTGGTTCGGTTGATGGGGATAACCCCGCCGCGATGCGTTATACCGAAATTCGGATGGCTAAGATCGGCCATGAATTGTTGGCAGACCTGGATAAAGAAACCGTCGATTTCGAGCCGAATTATGATGGCAGCGAAAATGAGCCGGTGGTGCTGCCCGCGCGGATGCCGAATCTACTGGTTAATGGCTCGTCAGGGATTGCGGTTGGGATGGCAACGAATATCCCGCCTCATAATTTGAATGAAGTGGTGGATGCTTGCCATTTGCTGCTGGACCGTCCTGAGTCTTCGATCGACGACCTAATCGAGATTATCCCAGCGCCTGATTTTCCAACGGCTGGCATTATTTACGGTATTGCTGGGGTACGTGATGGCTATCGTACCGGCCGCGGCCGTGTGGTGATGCGAGCTAAAACGCATTTTGAGGAAATCGATCGTGGCCAACGTAGCGCGATCATCATTGACGAGCTACCGTATCAGGTCAATAAACGGATGTTGCTTGAGCGCATTGCTGAGTTAGTGCATGAAAAGCGGCTTGAGGGCATTTCCGATATTCGGGATGAATCAGACAAGAGCGGCATGCGAGCTGTGATTGAGCTCAAACGGGGTGAAGTGCCAGAAGTGGTGCTGAACAACCTGTACAAAAATACCCAGTTGCAAGACACCTTTGGCATGAATATGGTGGCCTTGGTCGATGGTCAGCCAAAGCTCCTGAATCTGAAAGAAATGCTGGTGTGTTTTTTAGCGCATCGGCGAGAGGTGATCACCCGCCGTACGGTATTTGAATTGCGCCGTGCACGTGAGCGTGGGCATGTGTTGGAAGGGCTTGCAGTTGCGTTGGCAAATATTGATGAATTTATTGCGATTATCAAAGCGGCTCCTTCGCCACCGAGCGCGCGGCAAGAATTAATGGTGCGTGCGTGGGATTCGCCACTGGTGCGCGATATGCTATTGCGCGCCGCGAGCGATACGCCTGGCGGTGGCGCCGCGTATCGGCCAGAAAGCTTAAATCCGAGCTTTGGGATGCAATCTGATGGGCTCTACAAATTATCCGATGTGCAGGCGCAGGAAATTCTGCAAATGCGCTTGCAGCGACTGACTGGGCTTGAGCAAGATAAGATTTTGGCAGAGTATCGTGAGATGATGACGCAAATCTCTGATCTGCTGGATATTTTGGCAAAACCGGAGCGGATTCGCACCATTATTAGTGATGAGCTAGCGGCAATTAAAAAAGAATTTGGCGATGCGCGTCGTTCACAGATTGAATTCAATGCAACTGAGCTCAATACGGAAGATTTAATTACGCCGCAAGACATGGTTGTGACGCTGTCGCATAGCGGCTATGTGAAGGCGCAGCCATTATCCGAATATGGTGCGCAAAAACGGGGTGGACGAGGTAAGCAAGCGACTTCGATGAAAGAAGACGATTGGATTGAAACCCTATTTATTGCGAATACGCACGATTATATTCTGTGTTTTTCTAATCATGGCCGAGTATATTGGGTTAAGGTTTATGAGGTGCCACAGGGTTCGCGCAACGCGCGAGGGCGGCCTATCGTTAATATGTTCCCATTGATTGAAGGTGAACGGATTACCGTGGTGCTCCCGGTGAGAGAGTTCTCTGCGGAACGTTATATCTTCATGGCTACCTCGCTTGGCACGGTTAAAAAAACCCCGCTTGAAGCCTTTAGTCGGCCGCTCAAAAAAGGAATTATCGCGGTCAATTTGGATGAAGGCGATTATTTGATTGGCGCGGCGATTACGGATGGTGAGCATGATGTCATGCTTTTTTCAGATAGTGGCAAGGCAGTGCGTTTTAGTGAAAACGATGTGCGGCCGATGGGGCGCGGTACCCGTGGTGTGCGCGGCATGCGGCTAGAAGAGGGGCAGCAGGTCATTGCCTTGCTGGTAGCTGATAATGAGCGTCAGTCTGTATTAACGGCTACTGAAAATGGCTTCGGAAAGCGTACCCCAATTGCTGAATATACGCGTCATGGACGTGGCACTAAAGGGATGATTGCGATTCAAACAACGGAGCGTAATGGCAAAGTGGTCGCCGCCGTATTAGTTGAACCAGAACATGAAATTATGCTGATTACAACGGCGGGGGTATTGATCCGTACGCGTGTTTCAGGCATACGAGAAATGGGCCGGGCAACCCAAGGTGTTACACTTATTAGCCTGGACAAAGGGACCACATTATCGGGGCTGCAACAGGTCGCTGAAACCGAAGCAGAGGAAGATGCGGATACCGAGACCAACCTTGAGGCAGATTCTGGCCTTGACACACAGTTAACTTCTACGGAGTAATACATGCAGATACAATTTAAACAGTGGATGTTGTTAGCCCCTTGGTTTTTGTTGGCGCCGGCTTTTTCTATGGCTCAGCCGCTGTCTATGCAGGGTGAAGCGCCTTCAGCTATGGTTCCCGCAGCAGCGCCGCTTGATCCGGCTCAGCAGGCAGCAATTAAAGATTTGCTGGCGGCAATTGATGCGGATAAGCATGCTACTGCAATTGGCAACAGCGCCCAGATGCAAATGAAGCAGTTAGTGCCGGCGATTTTGTCCGATGCATTGTCAGAGAATAAAAAACTCACTGATGCACAAAAACGTGCAGCCGTTCCACAATTACGGCAAAACGCGTTAGCTAAGCTTGCGGAGCAAGCCGGCCAGCCGTTTACAACCGCGCAATTTCACCAAGATGCGCTGCAAGCACAACGCGATGCTTATGCTAAGTATTACACTACAGATGAAGTTAAAGATTTAACCAAATTCTACAAAAGTAAAACGGGCAGCAAATTTCTACAAGTACAAGACCAAGTGGGTAGTTATGTGCTTAACAGTTTAATGCAGAAATACATGCCACCGTCGGTCCAAGCGACGCGTGAACAAGCTGATAAAGAAATTGAGTTGGTCGCTAAATCGCGTACTCCGCAAAAACCGGCAAACAAGACTACGAAGTAATCCGAGTGATGCGTTTTTAAAAAGAATGGCCGTTTTGCATATCGATGCAAAACGGCCATAATGCATTTAAATCTAGGTCAGATAAGCGCGTTCTTTCCTGCACGTCTTCTCGATGGCGCAAGCATAGGTCAGAAATGATGTGGTTTTGCCTGATACAAATGATGCTGTGTTGTGTAGTTCGGTGCATGATAGCAACGAAAAGATGACCTAAACACCCTTGAATACAAGTCATACAGATGCGCGCCTTTAATTTCTCCGCCGGTCCGGCAGCACTACCCGTTGACGTGTTGCAACAAGCTGCCGATGAGATGCTGGATTGGCAAGGCACGGGTATGAGTGTCATGGAAATGAGCCACCGTAGCCGTGAATTTGAATCGATTCATCAAGCTGCATTGGCGGATTTAGCTGAATTACTCGATCTACCGGCAAATTACCGGCTGCTTTTTTTACAGGGTGGGGCACTTGCCGAAAATGCGTTAGTGCCATTAAATTTGCTTGGCGCGCGTAAAGTGGCGGACTATGTAGTAACGGGAGCTTGGTCGCTTAAATCACAACTGGAGGCGCGCCGTTATTGTGACGTGCACATTGCTGCTACGAATCAAAAAAAAGCACCTCATTCTCACCAAGATAGGGAGCTGATTGGGATTCCCGCGTTTACAGACTGGCAGGTGTCGGCTGATCCGGCCTATCTCCATATCTGCACAAATGAGACTGTGAATGGGGTTGAGTTTTTTGACATCCCGCATTTAGGCGAGGTGCCATTAGTTGCTGATGCTTCATCCCACTTATTATCGCGCCCGTTGGATGTAACCCAATTTGGCGTAATTTACGGGGGGGCGCAGAAAAATATTGGTATCGCTGGAGTGACTTTAGTCATTGTGCGCGAAGATCTGTTAGATCGGGCGCTGGCGATTTGTCCTTCGGCTTTTACATGGAACACTGTTGCCGCACACGACTCAATGTATAACACGCCGCCTACTTATGCGATTTATATCGCGGGTCTAGTTTTCAAATGGCTTAAGCGGCAAGGCGGGCTAGCTGCGATCGAAGCGTGCAATATTGAAAAAGCGCAACGACTTTATCAGACCATTGATGCCAGTGATTTTTATATTAACCGGGTCGAGCCAGCCGCTAGATCACGCATGAATGTGCCATTTTATCTTGCTGATGAAACGCGTAACGATGACTTTTTAGCTGGTGCGCGTGCGCGCGGCTTGCTGCAATTAAAAGGCCACACGTCAGTTGGCGGCATGCGCGCCTCAATTTATAATGCAGTACCGCTTGCGGCAGTATCTGCGCTAGTTGATTATATGCAAGAGTTTGAGCGCCGCCATGCCTAGCAAGGCGCTGCTCACAGAGCTCAAGCTGGAGCCGATGATCTACTTTTTTATTGCCGCTTTATTTTGAGATAGCATGGATGATGAACAGCCGATACTGCAGCCTTTACGCGACCGTATTGATTTGATCGATGAGCAGTTGCTTGGGTTATTAAACCAACGAGCAGAGCTGGCGCTTGAAATCGGCGCGATCAAAAAGCATTTCAAAACGCCGATATTTCGCCCTGAGCGTGAACTATTGGTGTTTACGCGCTTACACGCGCTTAACCAGGGGCCTTTGCAAACGGAGCAGATTGCCGCGATTTGGCGAGAAATCATGGCGGCTAGTCGCTCTCTTGAAAAACCATTCACGGCTGCCTTTCTTGGGCCGGTTGGTACCTATAGCGAAGAGGCTCTATATAAATACAGTGGGTCTGCGGTAGAAACGTTGCCTTGTCCATCGATCGATGAAGTCTTTCGAGCGGTTGAAGCGGGGGCTGCCATGATGGGTATTGTCCCGATTGAAAATTCGACCGAGGGCGCAGTCTCACGCACGCTGGATTTACTTTTAGACTCCTCGCTTAGGCTAACGGGTGAAGTGGTGCTGCCGATCCAACATAATCTATTAACTCGCACGGGTACATTGGCTGGCGTCTCGCGTGTGTGCGCTCATGCGCAAGCGCTGGCGCAATGTCAACATTGGCTGACGCTGCATGCGCCACAGCTTGAGCGGCAAGCGGTGGCGAGCAATGCCGTGGCGGCTCAGTTGGCGGCTGCGGATGCAAGCGTAGCGGCGATTGCTGGTGAGCGCGCTGCGACGCGTTACAATTTAGCCATAGCGCAGGCAATGATTCAAGATGATCCACATAACCGCACGCGCTTTGTGGTGATTGGTGGGCAAGCGTGCGTGCCTACTGGGCACGATCAAACTGCGCTGATCTTAGCGGTAAAAAACGTAGCGGGCGCAGTATTTCGGATGCTCGAGCCTTTGGCGCGCCATGGCGTATCAATGACGCGTTTTGAATCGCGGCCCGCTAAAAGCGGTGCTTGGGAATATTATTTTTATATCGACCTAGCCGGGCATTATGCCGATGCTCCATTAGCTGCCGCGTTTGCAGAATTAGAACAGAGCGCGGCGTTTATTAAAATCTTGGGCTCTTACCCGCGGGCGTATTGATATGTACTCAGACGTGCCTTTTTCTGCTTCTCCTTCAGAGGTTTTACCCGCTAGTGATTTCTCGTTTAAGAAATTAGTGATTGTTGGCGTTGGCTTGATGGGGGGCTCTTTGGCGCGCGCACTACGGCGGGCGCCTACTGAAGCGAGAGGAACCATTGTTGGGGTTGGCCGCACGCTAGATTCTATGACGCGCGCGCTGCAGCTAGGGGTGATTGATCAAGCTGTCGCGTTGTCTGATCGTATGGCATTAAGCCAAGCCTTGTCTGGCGCAGATTTAATTGTCTTGGCTGTGCCTGTGGCGCAAACGGGGGGGGTGCTTGAATGCATTGCACCGCACCTTGAGGCGCACGCGCTAATCACGGATGTGGGCAGTACAAAACTGGATGTGCTGGCTGCCGCGGCGACTGCTTTGGGCGATAAAATCAGTCAGTTTGTGCCAGGTCATCCAATTGCTGGACGTGAGTTAAGCGGTGTTGAGGCAGCGCTAGATACGTTATATGCGAAGCGTAATGTAGTGCTGTGCCCGCAGCCAGAAAATACGGAGTTAGCCTGTGAACGTATCGCAGCAATGTGGCGCTCGGTGGGGGCTAAGATTCATATTATGACGCCAGCGCAGCACGACCAGGTCCTGGCTGCGGTGAGTCATTTGCCGCATTTGCTGGCCTTTGCATTGATTGAGCAGTTGCTTACAATGGGCAACTTAAAGCTTAAATTGGCTCTTGCGGGGAGCGGGTTTCAGGACTTTACTCGGCTGGCCGCCTCAAACTCGGAAATGTGGCGCGATATTTGTCTGGCTAATCGGAGCGCCTTGTTGGCGGAATTAGACGGCTATCTGACAGTGCTAACTCATTTGCGCAGGGCGCTTGAAGAAAGTGATGGCTTAGCCATTGAAGCACTGTTTGAGCGAGCTCGTACAATACGCACACACTGGTCATTATCTAAAAATGAAACATCTTGATTTAGGGCCGTATACCTATGCCGGGGGTACGGTGCAGTTACCAGGCTCCAAAAGCATCTCAAACCGCGCGCTTTTGCTAGCGGCGCTGGCCTCTGGAAAAACCGTTATCGCTAATCTGCTAGAGGCGGATGATACGCGCGTGATGTTAGATGCATTAACTCAACTTGGCGTGCATTACGTACGGCAAGGCCAAGATTATCTAATCGACGGGGTAGGCGGCACGTTTCCCGTCAGAAAAGCTCAGCTTTTTCTGGGTAATGCGGGTACTGCGGTGCGGTTGTTAAGCGCCGCGCTCGCGTTGCAAGCCGGAGAGGGGAGTGCGTATCAGATTTTAGGCGTACCGCGTATGCACGAAAGGCCGATTGGGGATTTAGTGGATAGTTTGCAAGAGCTAGGCGCATCGATTACCTATTCTGGGCGGGCGGGTTTTCCGCCATTGCTGATTGAGCGTATGCAGCAAAGCGCACCTCCGCAGCAACTCTACGTGCGCGGCGATGTGTCAAGCCAATTCTTAAGCGCTCTGCTCATGGCGCTCCCGCTGCTGCCAGCGGCGACGCGGCGCGCCATGCTCAAAATTGACGGAGACTTGATTTCAAAGCCCTATATTGATCTTACGATGACTCTGATGGCGCGCTTTGGTGTGCCAGTAGAGCGTGAGGGCTGGCATCATTTCACTCTTGCCACAAATTCCTCCTATCAAGCGCCGGGCCATATAACGGTTGAAGGGGATGCTTCATCGGCCTCTTATTTTTTGGCGGCTGGCGCCGTGGGCGGAGGGCCGTTGCGAGTGATTGGGGTAGGGCGCGCAAGTATCCAAGGCGATATTGGCTTTGCTGATGTGTTGACGCAGATGGGCGCAAATGTAACCATGGGGCCGGACTGGATCGAAGTCAGTGGTGTTGCAAATAGCCAACGCCGGCTTAAAGCCATTGATATGGACTGTAATTTAATCCCTGATGCTGCGATGACAATCGCAGTGCTGGCTCTTTTTGCTGAAGGGACTAGCATATTGCGTAATATTGCAAGTTGGCGGGTCAAAGAAACGGATCGTTTAGCCGCGATGGCGACTGAACTGCGGAAGCTGGGCGCGGTAATTGAGGTGGGGGCGGATTTTTTGCGTATTACGCCGCCGGCTACGCTAAGCGCAGGGGCGGTGATTGATACGTACGATGATCACCGCATGGCTATGTGCTTTTCGCTCGTGAGTTTGGCTGGGGTGCCGCTGAGAATTAATGATCCAAATTGTGTGGCCAAAACATTTCCTGACTATTTTGAGCGCTTTGCCGCAATTGTGCGATGACGACAGTTAGAGAACATGCAAAACAGCATACAAAACTGCACGCACCTGTCATCTCGATTGATGGACCAACGGCGTCCGGCAAGGGGACTGTAGCGCAGCAAGTGGCGCAGCGTTTAGGCTTTCATTATCTTGATAGTGGCGCACTGTATCGGTTGCTGGCTTTGGCGAGTCTGCGGCGCCAGTTAGCGGTACGGGATGTGGCTGCTCTGACGCTATTAGCGCGCGAACTGCATATTGTATTTAAAGACGGATATGTAAAGCTCGATGGCGTTAAGGTATCTAATGAAATCCGCGCGGAAGAAATTGGCAATCGTGCTTCTGAAATTGCCACGCACGCACCGGTGAGAATCGCGTTACTTGCCCGGCAGCGGGCTTTTCGCACATTGCCGGGTCTCGTGGCAGATGGTCGTGATATGGGTACGGTGGTTTTTCCAGACGCAAATTTAAAGGTTTTTCTGACGGCAAGCGTTGAGGCGCGCGCGCAAAGGCGCTATAAACAATTGATAGAGAAAGGTTTTCCTGCTAGTATAGAAACCCTTTCGCAAGACTTGGCTAAGCGCGATGCGCGTGATATACAGCGCGTGAGTGCGCCGCTTAAGCCTGCTAAAGATGCGAAAATACTCGATACGTCCAATCTTTGTGTGGAACAAGTGGTTGGTAAAATATTCGAGTGGTTCGTTGCATTATCGATCCCTGTGTCGCAGCACGCCCATGCGGGTGCATAGGCAGATTGCCATAGGGCGCGGTGATGCTTAGGTTGGTTGCTTTTTGAAAACTTGAAAAGAGCAGCTTGGTGATTAACTTTTAACCCCGCGCACAGTTTTGCCGTAAGTAACTATACCAATATAGTGTGCGTAGTCCTCTTAATTTTATGTCCGATTTACAAACCCCAACCTCTACCCCTCTTACCGAATCCTTCGCCGCGCTGTTTGAAGAATCACTCGCTCGCCAGGATATGCGCGCGGGTGAAGTGATTTCCGCCGAAGTGGTGCGTTTTGACCATAATTTTGTGGTCGTTAATGCCGGTCTCAAATCTGAAGCCTATATTCCAGTTGATGAATTTTTAAATGATCAAGGCGAACTTGAAGCTCAAGTAGGCGATTTTGTTTCAGTCGCAATCGATGCACTGGAAAACGGTTATGGCGACACAGTTTTATCGCGTGATAAAGCTAAGCGCCTTGCTTCTTGGCTCTCGCTTGAAAAAGCGCTGGACGATGCCGCGCTGGTCACTGGCACAATTACCGGTAAGGTTAAAGGTGGTTTGACGGTTATGGTAAACGGCATTCGTGCCTTTTTGCCAGGTTCATTGATTGATACGCGTCCAGTTAAAGACACCACGCCTTATGAGGGTACGACAACTGAGTTTCGTGTTATTAAATTAGATCGCAAGCGCAATAATGTGGTGCTATCGCGTCGCGCTGTGATTGAAGCCTCACAAGGCGAAGAGCGCGCGAAACTGCTAGAAACGCTCCAAGAAGGCGCAGTGATTGAAGGCGTAGTTAAAAATATTACCGACTACGGCGCATTCGTTGATTTGGGCGGCATTGATGGATTATTGCATATCACTGATATTGCTTGGCGGCGTGTGCGTCATCCAAGTGAAGCGCTGACTGTAGGCCAAACGATCACAGCCAAGATTCTCAAATTTGATCAAGAAAAGAACCGTGTTTCGCTAGGGGTTAAGCAGCTCGGTGGCGATCCATGGGAAGGCATTGCGCGCCGTTATCCATCTAGCACGCGTTTGTTTGGTAAAGTCACTAATATTACCGACTATGGCGCATTTGTTGAAGTTGAATCCGGCATTGAAGGTTTAGTGCATGTGTCCGAGATGGACTGGACGAATAAAAACGTTGCTCCGGGTAAAGCCGTACAATTGGGTGACGAGGTTGAAGTGATGGTGCTTGAGATTGACGAAGACCGTCGCCGTATTAGCCTTGGCATGAAACAATGCAAACCTAATCCATGGGATGATTTTAGCCGTAACTACAAAAAAGGCGACAAAATCTCAGGCGCGATTAAATCCATCACTGATTTTGGTGTATTTATTGGCTTGCCTGGCGCGATCGACGGTTTAGTGCACTTGTCTGACCTGTCATGGAATGAAGCCGCCGAAGAAGCCGTGCGCAAATTTAAGAAAGGCGACGAGGTTGAGGCCGTGGTCTTAGGTATCGATGTTGAAAAAGAACGCATTTCACTCGGTATTAAGCAGCTTGAAGGCGATTCATTTAATAACTATGTTGCAGTGCATGACAAAGGTTCAGTCGTGCAAGGCACAGTTAAATCAGTGGACGCTAAAGGCGCTGTGGTGGCGCTGGCAACGGATGTCGATGCATATTTGCGTGCTTCTGAGATTGGCCGCGATCGAGTTGAAGACGCGCGCACTGTGTTTAAAGAAGGCGATGCGGTTGATGCGATGGTCATTAATATTGACCGTAAAGCGCGTAGCATTAATCTATCAATTAAAGCAAAAGATGCCGGCGTACCGCCTGATTTAAACCAACGTGATAGTGCAGCAGCAAGCGGGACCACCAATCTTGGTGCATTGCTTAAAGCCAAGCTGGATAGTCAGAACCAATAAGCGGGCATGACCAGATCTGAATTGGTCGCGCAACTCGCTGCGCGCTTTCCGTTACTTGTGCTTAAAGACACGAGCTTGGCGGTAAGCGCGTTACTCGATGCGATGTCTAGAGCGCTGGCTCAAGGCTATCGCATCGAGATTCGTGGTTTTGGTAGTTTTTCTGTTAATCGTCGTCACCCAAGAGTTGGTCGCAATCCAAAGTCAGGCGAGAAAGTCTTAGTGCAAGGGAAATACGCACCGCACTTTAAACCAGGCAAAGCATTGCGTGAGCAAGTGGATCGCTGAGTGCGCGAAGCTCTCTCCTCTCATTCGATTTCCCTATTAAATAAATAATTATAATCAATTTCTAATTTTAATTAGAAAAATCTATAATAATCCTCATAGCGTATAAACATATGCGCGGTAGTGAGTAGTTTTTCTCTCAGGAAAATTTGTGCAGATGCGCGAACTGGGCTGTGGAAAAGCACTCAAAGGGTTAGATTTTTCTTTTTTTAAGGTGATTGTGATGATAGGCGGATGTAGAAGTAAAAGAGGTCAGTGTCCTACTATAGTGGAGGAGAGCGAGTTAATTCAACGGACGCCTATATCTTTAACCAGACCCTCGCCAACTGCCTCCCAATTAGTACGTTTTGGAAATCTTGCACGCAATAGACCCTATGCTCCCCCATCAAATGAATGGATATTAATAAGTTCCGCATCGGCAAGAGTGAAACAAAGACGATTGCCTAAGTCAATCGAGCCTAAGCCTTTTGCAACGGTACTTCTGGGCTCATTAGAACCAGTAGGTTCGGTGCAAAACCAAAACCTTCTTGACCATAATATGAATAGCTGTGGCTCAAAGTTTACAGTTAAAGGGCCTTTATATGAGCAGCCAGCCTGCGTGGCTAGGCAGGTAGATTCGGCAGGATGCCAAACGAAAGTTTCATACAGACAAAAAGTAGGGCTGATTTTCGATCAGGCACAGCGTAAAATTTTAGGGAGAGATAAACAAAAATTTCATACGAGTAGTAAGAATAAAGTGAATATGAAACAAGCTCCTATTTCACATATCGGAATATCTTCAATAGATATTAGCCGGGGCGATGCTGATCTAAAACAGCTACGCCAGCAGCGATCTATCGAATGCGCATTAGTAGGGATTAATAAATTATTTACTACGGATGCAGATGGTGTATCCAATATACAAAAATTTCAGGAGTGGCTACAAAAGCAAGATATAGAAAGTGTAGCAAAGCTTAAAAAAAATGCAGATGCAAGTGGATTTATGCGCTCTTTTACTACTGCGCTAAAACTAGGTATAACTCTTTTAGAACAAAAAGAAACAAATTTTCCACAAAGTGAGAGGCAAGATGCGTTAGTAGAAATCGCGGAATTTTACAGAGAAAATCAAAAAAAACTTGTGCCGCTTGGTGATGGAAGTACCTATAGCGAAGAGTTTTTTAAAGGTTTGGTTAAGGATAAAAATAGCATTCGTGAAATAATGATTTTGATTAGAAAGGGTGTTGAACTGTTTCGGCCATTTTCGCAAGCTGAAGATATAGATGGGGTCCTACCTGAAAAAGAAGAGATTGACGCTATGTGGCTTCGCATGGATATAAATCCTTTATCTGCTGCGGAAAAAATATGGCTTGCAGAAACTCCAGAAAAGTCCCATTCATTCAAGCTCAAAAAAGGTATGTCTCGCCAGCCAATGACGAGCTCTCATTCCCTTAGATACTAATATGTAATCGTTATCAAAAAATCAGGGTCTAAAACGAAATAGCGGATAGGCTCGCCAAGCCTCCTTGTATCATTCTTTCTGCGATGGTTAGCTTTCCGGCAAAATCATTTTTCAGTTGTTCGATTGAAGAATAGAGTTTTCGTCGGAATGCGACCTGGTAAAACTCTTGCAGGATAGTTTTATGAAATCGCTCGAAAATTCCATGGGTCTTCGGGTGTCGAACCTTGGTCTTGGTGTGCTCAATGTCATTGAGATAGAGCCAATTTTCTAAGGATCGTTTTGCTTGATAACAGTAGCACGTCTGACTAATTCCAAATACCTCGCAGGCAAGCTGGATACTTACCACTTTTTTTGCATGGCTTCCTGAATGATTTCTGACTTCAATCTTTCTTCTGCATACATCTTCTTTAAACGACGATTTTCTTCTTCAACATCCTTCAACAATAAGATACAGCCAAGCGTGATAGTCTTGTATAAGAGTACGCTACTCCACTATAATTAGCTGCCTCTGACTTACTTTTAGGAAACTGCATGACTACCCCGATAAGCAACGCGCACCATGCGCACTACTCTAACTCTGCGATAGCTAGAATCCAGCCTGTCTCTCAAGATGATACGTTAGCAGCCCGCTCTTCGGAGGCAACGGGATCTGATTCAACAAGTGGTGGAGAAGCTCTGGCCAAAAAGTGCCCACCAGAAATATTACTCAACATTTTTAACAGGCTTCCTTTGAAGGATATAAAAGAAGCAAATCAAGTCTGTAGAAGTTGGGAAATAGCAGCGAGAGAAAGGATTAACATCGTAGTCAAGGTAGAGGCTGACAAAGTCTTAACAGAGGCGCAAGATTCATTGATGAGGCCAGATGCATTTAGGCCAGGAAGAGAATTTGATATCGAAATCAAATGTGGTCATCTTGCTTTCTTGAACACGTCTAAATCAACGCTCAATTGGGAAAATATAGCGCCTAATGAAGGGGCAAAAAGTTTAAATCTTTCCTTTCATGTTGAGCCTTCAAATTTTACGGGTAAAGAATTCGCTTCTTTGCTAAAAAAATTCCCTAATCTGGAAAAGTTAACCTTTCGTGGCTGTAGCTCTCGCACTTTTAACTCGGACGATGCGCTGTCCACTCTCGAAAATATAAAAGAATTAGACTTTTCTAATAGTGGTGAGCTCACCGCCGAGATACTCACTGTTTTTCTAAAAAAATGCCCCAAACTGGAAAAATTAAAACTTAGTGGCTGCCGCGAGCTCAGGCTTGATTTGATAGATATTTCGCTTGAAAATTTAAAAGAATTAGACCTTTCTAATGATAATTTGGGTTTCGCTGGCAATAATTTGAATCTCACCGGCAAGCAGTTCGTTGCTTTGCTACGAAAATACCCCAAACTGGAAAAATTAAGCCTTAGTGGCTGTCGTGATTTCGAGTTTGATTGGGTAGATAAGTTGTCCTTTTTTGAGGGGCTCGTTTTTCAAAATTTAAAAGAATTAGACCTTTCTCGTAATAAGCACACCGACGAGCAGTTCGTTGCTTTGTCACAAAAATTTCCCAAACTGGAAAAGTTATACATTGCTGGCTGTTCCTCTCTCACATTTGATTCGATAGATACGTGGCCCGTTTTTGGAAATGTAACAGAGTTAAGCCTTGCTTCTAATCCTCAGCTCACCGACGAGCAGTTCGTTGCTTTGCGACAAAAATTCCCCAAACTGGAAAAGTTAAACATTAGTGAGACTAGTCTCACGTTTGATTCGTGGCCCACTCTCGAGAATGTAACAGAATTAAACTTTGCTCGTAGTCGTCAGCTCACTAACGAGCAGCTCGTTGCTTTGCCACAAAAATTCCCCAAACTGGAAAAGTTATACATTAGTGGGTGTCCCGGTCTCGGGTCTGATTGGTTGGATGCGTGGCCCACTCTCATCAATGTAAAAGAATTAGGCTTTTGGGATAATAAGCAGCAGCTCACCGACGAGCAGCTCGTTGCTTGGTTACAAAAATTCCCCAATCTGGAAAAGTTAAGCCTTGGTCATTGTCCCGGTCTCAAGTTTGGTTCGGTGTATGCGTGGCCCACTCTCAAAAATTTAAAAAAATTAGACTTTGTTCGTGATCGCCTGCTCAGCGACGGGCAGCTCGTTGCTTTACTACAAAAACTCCCCAATTTGGAGCGACTCAATGGTAAAGACCCTGAGGTTTTTAAGTACAGTGGCGGCACTAGAATCCAACTGGACAGGGGCTTGGTATTGCGGAGAGGCATGTAGTCGCTATCGGTTATAAAATCCTTTAATCTACCAGTTCACAATATCAAGTATCAAGGCGAGCGCATGCTATAGCATGCGCTCGCCTTGAGGAATTTAAAAAAGCTTTACATAGGCGCATTGAGTATCCCAACAGTTTGCTTTCCAGCTCATGGATTGAACGAAGCCCTGAGAAGCCAGTAAGCGGCGAGATTTCTCACTGGCGTACTGAGATTGTAGAAGAACCTGTCGGCGGTTTTTGTTGTTACGCAACGTATCACACACAAGTAGGGCCTTCATGCGTCACTCATTGACTTGCCTACAATACGCCGATTCGCCAGATCGAGCACGCAGGCCTCGCATGGAGGGCTGCACTTGTTTATCAAGCGTTTCATTGGCTAAAGTTCGAGGGCTAGGGGCACGTGTGCATCATGAGTGAAGTCGCTACGAGAAACGTGCAAGCCGGCACATACGCAAAACCGGGTACAGAAGCGATGTATTTCAATCCAGGCGGACTTCACCGCAACCCCCGCGCGAAATACGCCCCCGCTTTTTTGAATATTTCATTATCCAGTTGTCACGACGCCTAGGCTTTTTTTAGTTCTCGCAACTCTACTTCTCGCTCTCCAGATGGTCGTTTAGCTGATACGCTCAATTTCCCTCTGTGATTAAATATTTTTATGCCCTCCGGCTAGTAGTTGCTTCGTTTATAATACGCTTTTGCTTCCTGCGCTGATAGGCGATTAAAGCCTTTCCGTTTTCCTGATCGAAGCATTCATGGGCTTATTTGCATGCGCTTTCTAGTTTGGTTGGTTCGTCTTCTTGTGTTTGCAGTAATGTTGTTATTGGCACTGGCTAATACGCAAACCGTAATCTTGAATTTTTTTGCGGGATATAGTTGGCAAGCACCTTTAATTACGATTGGGTTTGCTTTCTTTGCCGTAGGTGTATGCGCTGGATTACTTTTTACGCTTCCTACAAATTTTCACCGGCAATTTGAAATTGGGCGCCTTAAGCGTGAGCTCAAGCGTGTACGTGAACTACCGAATGCGCGTGATGAATTGCCGTCGCCATTGATCTAATCACAACTATAAGTACGGTCTGCGCATGGATCTTGATTTCTGGTGGCTGCTGGTTATTCCGCTCATTTTTGGTTTGGGCTGGATGGCGGCACGTTTTGATCTTAAACATTTGCTAGCGGAGGGGGCGAATCTGCCGCGCTCTTATTTCCGCGGCCTTAATTTTTTGCTAAGTGAACAACACGATAAAGCAATCGATGCTTTTATTGAGGTTGCCAAACTCGATCCTGAAACCACGGAACTCCATTTCGCGTTAGGCAATTTATTTCGTCGCAGAGGTGAAACGGAGCGTGCAATTCGAGTTCACCAGAATTTACTTAATCGTACTGATTTGCCAGTGGCTGAAAGGGATCATGCGCTTTATGAATTAGGGCAAGACTTTCTGAAAGCCGGTCTTTTTGATCGCGCCGAAGCCGCGTTTGAGCTGTTGGTGACAGGAACTTATGCAAGTGAAGCGCAACGTAGTTTATTAACAATTTATAGTATTCAAAAAGATTGGCGGCGGGCCATTGTAATTGCCGAGCGGCTCGAAGCGTTGGGCGTGCAGCCTTGCCGCAAGCAGATCGCACAGTTTTACTGCGAGCTCGCTGAGGAGGCTTTGCAGCATAAACAAATCGACGAGGCGCGTAGTGAGCTTGAGCGTTCGCTGGTGGCTGATCCGGCCAATCCACGAGCAATTATTCTGCAGGGTGACGTTGAATTTGTGTTGGGAAACCTAACCTCTGCTATAGATGCATGGACGCAAATTGAGAAAGCAAACGCGACATATCTGCCACTCGTCGCTGAAAAGTTAATGCGTGCTTATGAGCAATTGGGGCACGCGGAACAAGGTAGCCGCTTATTGATTGACTATCTTGAGCGCTATGCGTCAAATGATCTATTAGATATTGCGTATCCTTATATTGCGGAGCAGCAAGGAATTGAGGCCGCGCATGCATTGGCACGAGCGCAAATGCAAAAAGCGCCCAATTTAGCCGGCATGATTAGACTGCTTGAGGCGCAACGGGCCACGGCTACAGAGGCACACCGAAGCGAGTTTGAGTTAATGCGTAGGCTATTAGTCCAGCGTACAAAAAATTTGCCACGCTATATTTGTCGGGATTGTGGTTTTCGCGCTCGGCTGTTTTATTGGCAATGTCCGGGATGCCGTGGCTGGGAAACCTATGCGCCGTGCCGTACTGAATCTATGTCGCATGGCTAGACTTGGATTTTCTTTTCGCTAACAGTATTGACTCTATTGAGTTTTATCAAAACAAATAAGAACACATGAAGATTACGATTATCGGCACGGGTTATGTGGGTCTAGTCACCGGAGCTTGTTTGGCGGAGACGGGCAATCATGTATTTTGCATTGATGTCGCGGCGCATAAAATCGATCTTTTGAATCAGGGTGGGGTTCCTATTTATGAACCTGGACTACAAGAAATAATTGCGCGTAACCGCGCAGCCGGCCGGATTCATTTTTCGACTGATCTTGCAGCAGGTGCCGCGCATGGTGACATTTTATTCATCGCTGTAGGTACGCCGCCGGACGAAGATGGGTCGGCCGATCTGCAATATGTGTTAGCGGCGGCACGTAATATCGGCCAACACATGCAGGGTTTTAAAGTGATCGTGAATAAATCGACAGTCCCGGTTGGCACTGCGCAACGCGTACAGCAAACGATTGCAGTAGAGCTTGCCGCGCGTGCAGTAGAGCACTCGTTTTCCGTTGTCTCGAATCCTGAGTTTCTGAAAGAAGGTGCGGCGATTGGTGATTTTATGCGACCAGACCGGATTGTGCTGGGTTGCGACAATGATCAAAATGGCGCGCGTGCCGCCGAAATCATGAAGTGCTTATATGCGCCATTTAACGGTGACCATAAGCGTATTTTGCAAATGGACGTGCGTTCGGCTGAATTAACCAAGTACGCGGCGAATGCAATGTTAGCAACCCGTATTTCTTTTATTAACGAACTGGCTAATTTGGCTGAGTGCATGGGAGCTGATATTGAAGCAGTGCGCCGTGGCATTGGCACTGACCCGCGGATTGGTGATCATTTTCTATCAGCAGGATGTGGCTATGGCGGCTCTTGTTTTCCAAAAGATGTGCAAGCTTTAATTCGCACCGCCAGTGAATATCATCAATCTTTACCTCTCTTGTCTGCAGTTGAAGCGGTGAATGATGAACAAAAGCAGGTGTTAGTGCGAAAAATGGTTGCGCGCTTGGGTGAGGACTTGTCCGCTTTTCGGTTTGCTGTTTGGGGGCTGGCATTCAAGCCTAACACCGATGATATGCGCGAAGCGCCAAGTCGAATATTGATTGCTGCATTATTAGCGCGTGGCGCTCAGGTGGTGGCTTACGATCCGGTGGCAATGGACGAAGCTCGGCGTGTTTTTGCGCTTGATTTGCAGAATGCGCCGGCTGCATATGCCCGTTTGTCATTCTTGGATGATCCTATGCAAGCCGTCGAGGGAGCAGATGCGCTGGTGGTGGTTACAGAATGGGATGAATTTAAGAATCCTGATTTCCAGCGTTTACGTGCACAGCTCAAAAAACCTTTGATTTTTGATGGCCGCAATGTATATGAACCTGCCGAGATGAGCGAATTAGGCATTGAATATCATGCTATAGGTCGGGTTTATGAAGGACTTTAATGTATTTGCTGCCTTTACTGAAAAAGGGGGGCTATGACGATTGTAGATGAGAAGGTGCTGAGGCAAACTTGCCGCCGTACATCAGCGGTGGGGGAGCAACTGGCCCTCGCGCATGTATTGGTGGTGGGAGATGTGATGCTTGATCGTTACTGGTTTGGCGATACGGCTCGTATTTCTCCTGAAGCGCCAGTGCCGGTAGTGCATGTCCAGCGTTGCGAGGAGCGTCCAGGCGGGGCGGCTAATGTTGCGTGCAACATTGCGGTGCTTGGTGCGCAAGCGAGCTTAATTGGCGTAGTGGGTGATGATGAAGCGGGTCGCCAGCTCGATAAGCTACTGGCTGAAAGTGGCGTTGCTGCCTACCTTGAGCGTGATTGCACGCGTCTGACAACAGTTAAGCTGCGTGTTGTATCGCGCCAGCAGCAATTATTGCGCGTTGATTTCGAAAAAAAAGTAACGCCTGAAACGCCGTCAACTGGATTGACAGACTTTAAAGCATTGCTGGCCAAGCAAGCCGTGGTATTGCTGTCTGACTATGGCAAAGGGTATTTAGCGCCTTATATTGCAGATATGATTGCCACCGCCCGTTCTGCTGGCAAGCCGGTGCTGGTCGATCCGAAGAGCGATGACTGGACGTCTTATCGCGGCGCCACGCTGATTACTCCAAACCGCGCCGAGCTGCGTGCCGTGACGGGTAACTGGCAATCGGAAGACGATCTTAGGCAACGCGTTACGCAGTTGTGTTTGGCGCTTGATATTGAGGCTTTATTACTCACACGCTCAGAAGAAGGCATGACGCTTTATCACGGTGAGCACGTGTTGCATATTAATACGGTGGCCAGCGAAGTTTATGATGTGGCAGGTGCGGGAGATACGGTGATCGCTACATTGGCTGCCCTATTGGCAGCAGGGATGCCGCTGGCTGACGCAGTTATTTATGCGAATCGGGCGGCGGGCATTGTCGTTGGTAAATTTGGCGCAGCGGCGGTAGAATACGAAGAACTTTTCCCTACCTCTGACGAAAAAGTGAAGCAAGTTTGATGCTGCATAGGTGATCAGATGTCTTGCCACGAGGTAGCTTAAAACTGTAAGGAATATATTGATGACTTTGATTGTAACGGGTGCCGCGGGTTTTATTGGTAGTAATCTGGTCAAAGCTTTAAACGCGCGTGGCGAAGATAATATTATTGCAGTCGATAATTTAACGCGTTCTGATAAATTTAAAAATTTAGTGGAGTGTGAGCTCGCAGATTATCTCGATAAAACTGAATTTATCGAACGTTTTGCGCGCGGTGCGTTTGGCAGAATACGTGCGGTTTTTCATCAAGGCGCGTGTTCGGATACGATGGCTAGCGATGGTCGTTATATGATGGAGAATAACTTTGCGTATAGCCGCTCATTGCTCGAAATCTGCGGTGTGCAACAGATTCCTTTCTTATACGCATCATCTGCGGCGATTTACGGAGGGAGCCAGCACTTCACCGAAACGCGTACTTGCGAGCGGCCACTGAATGTTTATGGCTACTCTAAATTCTTATTCGATCAATTTGTACGTCGCAAATTGCCGATGACACAAACTCAGATTGCTGGTTTTCGCTATTTTAATGTTTATGGACCCGGTGAAGCTCATAAAGGACGTATGGCCTCGGTCGCTTTGCATAATTTTAATGAATTTCGGGCGCAGGGCCGGGTGAAACTATTTGGCGAGTACAATGGCTATGCAGCTGGGCAGCAGCTGCGTGATTTTGTATCGGTCGAAGATGTCGTCAAAGTGAATTTGCACTTCTTCGATCATCCTCAGCAATCAGGCATTTTTAATTTGGGGAGTGGCCGAGCTCAGCCTTTTAATGATATTGCGGTAAGTGTGGTGAATGCTTTGCGCCGCGCCGGTGGTGAAGCGGCTTTACCGCTTGCAGAGCTGGTGGCGCAGGGCTTGATTGAATATATCCCTTTTCCAGATGCGCTACGCGGCAAATATCAATGTTTTACCCAAGCTGATTTAACGCAGTTACGCAAAATTGGCTATAGCGCCCCATTTTTGAATGTTGAGCAAGGCGTTACACGTTATGTAAATTGGCTGATTGGCCAGCTATAATTGATTGCGCATAGCGCCTACACTGGTCTCCTTAAGCAATGCTAACTAGGGCATTGCGTTAATCACACTGCCAAAGGAGAGCCAGCATGCTCAAAAATCTGTTATTTATTGTATCCATCCTAACAACCTTCATCAGCGTTATCCATTCCGCCTATGCGCAAGTCGCAGTCGATGTGAATGCGGCTAATGCAGCCACTTTGCAAAGCATAAAAGGGGTTAACTCGGTCAAAGCAGAGGCTATTGTTAGAGAACGTGATACGCATGGCCCATATCAAGATATGGCCGATTTAGCTGCGCGCGTGAAGGGATTGGGCCAAAAGTCAGTGGCTAAGCTCCAACAGCAAGGGCTGGCCATTGGCACTGCAGTAAAATCACCGATTACTGTCAAATCAAATATAGTCGGCAAGTCTCGCCCCGCTGATAAAAAATAATATCAATGCGTGAAAACTGGCATCCTTTTTGCGCTAAGAAAAAATTGCTTAGTGTGTGAGGGAGTGCCAGAAGGGCGGCTCACGATATTCGGGGCAGCATCTTCCTTATCCGCTAAACCTCTAAGGAGTCGTTATTCAAACGACTTCGCTTCACGTACCATAATTTCGGTTTGATCGCCCAGATTAAGTACGGCTTGCTTATGCTCAAGGCATATTTGAACTCTGCATTGCCTAGAAGTAGTCGATGCGCTAACTAAGAGAGAGCATGATGACCTACCTTGATTGTGATGATGAAGTGATCTGGGGCTTGATCGATGTGATTAGTGCTGCGCTTGCTGGCGACGGCACTTTTCAAGCAAAAGATGGTGATGGGCCAGACCCAGGTGATATTGAATTGATGATCAACGTTGTACGCATTTTGCGGCCGAATTTACTTGAGTTTGAAGTCTATGACGCCATGCTACTTATGAAGCGAGGCTTACTTGATGATGCGGTCAGGACGCTTAATCGCATTATTAGTCTACGGCCCAATTTTAATTATGGTAAAGCCCTCTTGGCTTTTTGCTTATTGAGGCAGCGAGATCCTAAATGGAGCATTCTGGCTGACGAAGTGATAGAAGCCAACGAACCGCCAGAAGCGGTGAAATTGATTGCTTTGCTGCAAGAATACATAGCGTTTGCTGAGGGTAGGCTTGACCCCAATGAAATACAAACGGTTAAGAGTCTGGAAGAGGGCTCAGCAGCGCAGGTAGAGGCTCTTAATACAAGTACTGAATATTTCCCACGTGCCTAATGTTTAAATTTTAGTGAGTTTTGAGGAGTATAAATCATGGATCCTTTCTTAACTGCGCAGGTAACTTCTGCCATGCCGTCTGACTTAACCTCGCTTAGCAATCCGACTTATGTTGCCCAACAAAACGAAGCGCAGGTACAAAAATTTGAAGGAATGTTAAATGGCGATAGCCTACTCGTTGCCTCGGAACAGACTTCGCACGGTGTATCCGTGATTGGCCAAGTTGCACAAGAACAAGATGCAATGCTACGACATTCGATGCAAAATGCGATTGGCTTGATCGATAATATGCCCAATATGAGTCCACAACAAATGCACGCGGCCTCGATGCAAGTTTCGCTAGAAATGATGACGACTAACTTTAATATGCAAGGCAAATTAGCCGTCGTAGATGGTGCTAAAAAATCAGTTGAGACTCTTTTCAGGAATCAATAACTATGTTTTATACCCAGTTTGGCAGACGTTGGCGCTTGTTCGCCGCGATTGCGCTAATAGCGCTGCTGGCGGCTTGCCAGAAAGAGCTTTATGGCAACCTGGGTGAACATGACGCAAATGAAATGATCGTTGCGCTACTGCAAGCAGGTGTGGATGCGCGTAAATCGAGTCCTGATGGTGGCAAGACCTGGAGCATTGCTGTTTCGGGCGATCAAGTGGTGCGCGCAATGGAAGTGTTGCGCGCTAAAGGACTACCTCAGCAAAAGTTCTCTAATTTAGGGGATATGTTTAAGAAAGACGGTTTGGTATCGACTCCAACTGAAGAGCGGGTGCGTTTTATTTATGGTGTTTCACAAGAGCTTTCACGCACGCTATCAGAAATAGATGGCGTAGTGACCGCTCGTGTGCATATTGTATTGCCTAATAATGATCCGCTAGCGCAGCATGCACAACCTTCTTCGGCATCGGTATTCATTAAATATCGCCCTGACGCGAATGTCGCTACGCTCTCGCCGCAAATCAAAAATTTGGTGGTGCATAGCATTGAAGGCTTATCTTACGAGCAAGTGAGCGTAATTACTGTACCTGCGGAGCCCATTAATACGGCAATCGCTAATCCAGACAATGCCGTAGGCTGGCTAAAAACACTCTGCATCGTGTTCATCGCGTTACTAGTTGGAGCGGGTGCCGTATTAGCTTGGTTAAAACGTGATGTGCTGATGGCAAATCAACATTTACGTAAAATTGTGCAGCAAGTCCAAACATTGACAAAAGGTTCACGCAAGAAAAATGCGAGTGGGTCATAAATTTGACTCTAATCAAAAGCAAAATGGGAGTTGGGCACCATGGTTGCACAGGAGTCGCTACTTGCTACACACCAAGAGTATGCTGCATTAATTGCCGCTTATAGTAGAAATCTTACGGTGTTGCCGCGCTATATTCATGCCTCTTGGTGGGGTGGATTAGCTAAGCTGGCGGGGCTCGGTTACCAGGGCGAGGGACTTAAATGTACGCGTGCTTTATTTGCGCTGGCAGATATAAAACTCCCTCGATTGCACGACTTCCAAGGGCTGTCAGGTAAGTTAGGCGCTTTAGCGAGTCCCCAGGCATTACAGTGTTTCCGTTTGCGGGCATTGGCGTTTCGTCGTAGTGAGCTGCGTCACAGTATTGACCGGAAAAGCCGAGCACTACTGCGTACTTGGCTGGATGCGGCGGAGTTGGATCAACTGATGGCTTTACCCGGATCTCCGCAAACAGGGCTGTTGGAGCGTTCGTTTGAGATGAAACCGTTCGCTGCTTTGCAGCAAGCAGAGCTTGAATGGGAAGGGCTTTGTTTATTTGGGCGTGATCGCATATGGGTGCCAACCGGCCCGTTTGCTTGGTTGAAAATGCATTTTCCACGCGAGCAGGCACCGTTGCCATGGGTCATGGCGACGCGCAAGCAAGATGGCGGTATTGATGCGCGATTTGATCCTAATGGCAGTGAGGCGGTGTTGGCAATGTTGCCTGATTTAAATGGGGGGGAGCTATGTTGATCTGGCTGCGCTATCCAAAGCGCGCTAATGCTGCCAAGCTCGCGCAAGCAGGCATCGGCATTGAGGGAGAGGTGATTCCTGCTGCTGCGCTTGGGCGTTTGCTTGAGCTGGAGGATGGCTTTGCAGCACTCGCTGGCGAGCGAGAACAAGGGCAGCGCGAACTCGAAGAGAAAGCTAAAGAAGCATATGAAAACGCTTACAAAAAAGGGTATGCGGAAGGCCAAGCGCAGGCGGTTGAGGAATGGTATGAACGCGCTTTAGCGGCCATGAGTGATTATCAGCAGATTCGTTTGCGCATGCGCGAGCGGCTGGCAGGATTGGTCATCTCAGCGGTTGAGCAAATAGTGCAAACAGAAGATACCAAAACCTTATTTGTGCGCGCTCTGTCGACTTTGGATCAAATTGTTGAGGGCGCTTCTTCGCTTGCTGTCTCGGTTAATCCATCTCAGCTCGAAGCGGCTCAACAGACCTTTGAAAAATTTGTCAGTAAGCTAGGTCAATTAGGCCGGCCAATCAAATTAATTGTGCGCTCAGATAGGCGACTTGCGCTCGGAGCGTGCATCTGTGAATCTGATTTTGGCATTGTCGATGCAAGTTTAGACATTCAATTGCAAGCGCTACGCGCTGCTATTGAGCGAGCTCTCACCACAGACATTGCGCAAGCGCCCCACGCTGTAGCCAGCGAGGTGAATGTAGATGAAGAAGCATTCGATGAGCAGCAGTTAGAGGAAGAAGAGTTTAATGAAAATCAAGAAGAGCTGGATGACGAAGATTTAGACGAGGAAGATCCAGACGAGGAAGATTCAGACGAGGAAGATTCAGACGAGGAAGATTCAGACGAGGAAGATTCAGACGAGGAAGATTCAGACGAGGAAGATTCAGATGAGGAAGATCCAAACAAGGAAGGTTTAGATGAAAAAGATCCAGACAAAGTCAGTTCTGAAAAAGTTTCTACAAAACCTCATCCACCGTCTGCAGGTTAGATCAAATGAAACAATTGCGCGATTTTCAAGGCCTGACTGATTTAATTGAGCACGAGCTCAGGTTACGGCCGTCTGTCCAGCAAGCTGGCAAAGTCATCGAAGTCACCGGTACGCTGATTCGCGCTACAGGTATTGAGGTTAAACTGGGCGAGATGTGCGAATTGCGCAGTCCAGAGGGCAAGCTACTGCAATATGCTGAAGTGGTTGGTTTTGCCCAGAACGTTGCAATTCTTTCCCCTTTTGGTAGCTTAACCCACCTCTCACGCGCTACCCGCGTAATGGGTCTAGGGCGTCCGCTATCCGTTAAAGTTGGGCCGCAACTGTTGGGCCGTGTGATTGATGCGCTAGGCGCACCTATTGATCAGCGTGGTCCACTTGAATATGAGGCACTGCGGCCGATTTTAGCCGATCCACCTGACCCAATGAGTCGTCGGTTAATCGACGAGCCGTTTTATACGGGTGTGCGCGCAGTGGATGCATTTATGACATTCGGCGATGGTCAGCGAGTAGGGGTCTTTGCCCCGGCCGGAGTAGGCAAAAGCACGCTGATGGGCATGTTTGCGCGAGGCTCAGCCTGTGATGTGAGTGTCATCGCATTAATTGGCGAGCGCGGTCGTGAAGTACGTGAATTTATTGAGCAGATCCTTGGCGAAACAGCGTTAGCGCGCTCGGTGGTTGTCTGTGCAACCTCAGACCGTTCTTCAATTGAACGCGCGAAGGCCAGTTATGTAGCGACTACGATTGCTGAATATTTTCGTGATCAAGGATTACGTGTTCTGTTAATGATGGATTCCTTGACTCGTTTTGCGCGTGCACAGCGTGAAATTGGGTTAGCGGCGGGCGAGCCGCCTACCCGGCGTGGCTTTCCCCCTTCGCTATTTGCGGAATTGCCGCGTTTGCTAGAGCGTGCAGGCACATCAGATAAAGGTTCTATTACAGCACTCTATACGGTGCTTATGGAAGATGAAGATAGTAGCGATCCAGTGGCTGAGGAAGTGCGCAGTATTCTTGATGGCCATATTATTTTATCGCGTGAGATTGCTGCCCGTAATCAGTACCCGGCAATTGACGTGCTGGGCAGCTTATCGCGCGTTATGCATCAGGTTACTCCAGAGTCGCACCGGGAGGCGGCGGCGCGCGTGCGACGTTTATTGGCCAAGCATCGTGAAGTAGAAACCCTATTACAGCTTGGTGAATATCAACCAGGCAGTGACCCTGTGGCAGATGAGGCAATCTCAAAAATCGAGGCGATCCGTAGTTTGCTAACGCAGCGCACAGATGCGCTTGCCGATCCGATGGAGACCATTGAAACGCTACAGGAGCTCGTCAGCGAATGAAAGATCGTCGAATGATAGCGTTTACTACATTGCTCGCTGCGCGTAAGCGGCTCGCGGAAAAGCTAGAAAAAACCTATGCTATGCAACGCGCCGAATATGCTGAGCGGATGCAAGCAGTTGCCGCAAAGAATGACGAAATCGCTGAGCAATTGCAAGAGCAGCAAACACGTACGACTGTTATTAGTCATATGATGAGTGGCGAGGTGTTGCTTAAAATCGCTGAATTGGAAGCGGCCTGGCAGTATCTTAATCTGGTGAATGAGCGGCATAAGCAGCTAGAAGCTGAGTTAGTACCGCTCCAAAAAGCGGTGCAAGCCAAAGAAGCAGAAATACGCGAGACGCGTCAACGCATAGCCAAAAACGAGGCGCAAATTGAGGCTTATTCTAAGCTGGTGAGCGTAGCGCGCCGTGCACAATTGCGTGCTGCTGAGAATGCACTAGATGAAGAGGCGGAAGAAGCTTTATTAGCGCAACGGCGCTTACGCGATGACGCAAAACATAATCTCTAGGAGTGGGTTATGGAAGACTTGCTATTGTTGCACCATCTTACGGAATCGTTCATTGGGTTGTTAATGACGATTGGATTATGCAGTGTGCGAATTTTGATTGTCCTAGTGGTTTTGCCCGCTTTAAGCGACCAAATTTTGCAAGGTACGGCTAGAAATGGTGTCGCCATCATGTTTGGTTCTTTTGTTGCTTATGGCCAGCCAGTGAGTTTGCAAGAAATGCCTGCGCTGATGATGCTGTTAGTCGTAGGCAAAGAGGCTATGTTAGGGTTAATACTGGGTTTTGCTGCTTCGACTATTTTTTGGGCGGCTTCTGGTATTGGGGTATTAATTGACGATTTGGCGGGTTTTAATAATATTCAAATCAGTAACCCAATGCGTCAAGATATTAGTACCCCTATTTCTTCTTTGTTAGAGCAACTTACAATTGCCGCTTTTTGGGTTTTGGGCGGTATGATTTTCTTGCTGGGCGCGCTTTACCAATCTTTCCAATGGTGGCCGATTGGGAGTTTAACGCCTGTAGCAGGCTCGATACTTGAATCATTCGTCTTGCGTCAGACAGATACATTGATGGAAATTATTTGTAAGCTAGCAGCGCCAATGGTGCTGATTTTAGTTTTAGTCGATTTGTCGTTCGGATTTTTAGCTAAAGGCGCGGAAAAATTGGATCTTATGGCATATGGTCAGCCTGTCAAAGGAACCATCACATTGTTTATGTTGGCGATTTTTATTGGTATTTTTCTGAACCAAGTTCAGGCGCAACTATCCCTCAGAGATATTGCGGCCCAGTTTCAGAATTTGAGCAAGCCGCATTGAGTGGGTAGCCGTAGTATCGTTATGCTGGAGCAAATGTGTCAAATGTGCATTGATAGCAGATAACCTTGGGCATATGCTGAAGCTTGAATTGCCTCTCATTGCGGAGTTATAAGCAAAAATCGATATTGGCTTTTATAAAAAAAACCTTTAAAATGCGTGCTTCTTTAGGCTCGTAGCTCAGTTGGTTAGAGCACCACCTTGACATGGTGGGGGTCGTTGGTTCGAATCCAATCGAGCCTACCAACGAATATTTCATTTGATTGACACTAATGCGGTCTTAACGGGAGATGGTTAAGACCGCATTTTTTGCTATTCTTTTTTGTATAGCTGCGCTAGAAGTTATTGGCTTCTAAATGGCGGCTAGGAGCGCTTGATGATTTCAGTACATTTACTTGATGGCTCCGTGCGTGACTTTGAGCGCCCAGTCTCGGTGGCTGAAGTGGCGGCCTCAATTAGCCCCGGGCTTGCTAAAGCAGCGCTTGGCGCGCGCCTTGATGGAAAGCCGGTTGATACTTCAGCGCTCATTGAACGTGATGTATCTTTGGCGATTATTACAGGTCAGGATGAAGAGGGCCTGAACATCATCCGTCATTCAGCAGCTCATTTACTTGCTTATGCAGTTAAAGACCTTTATCCGGAAGCCCAGGTGACGATCGGACCTGTGATCCAAAATGGGTTTTATTATGATTTTGCGTATAGTCGCCCGTTCACGCCAGAAGACCTTGAGAAAATTGAAAAACACATGCGCGAGCTAGTGAAGCGCAACGAAGCGGTGTTGCGCCGAGAAATGCCGCGCGAGCAAGCGATTCATTATTTTAATGGGATTGGCGAACATTACAAAGCTGAGCTTATCGAGTCAATTCCACCAGGCGAAGTGATTACATTGTATTCGCATGGAGATTTCACGGACTTATGCCGCGGCCCGCATGTGCCGAACACGGGTAAATTAAAAGCCTTCAAATTATTGAAAGTAGCTGGCGCATATTGGCGGGGCGACGCGCGTAATCAACAGTTGCAACGGATTTATGGTACGGCTTGGGCGACCCAGGAACAGTTAGATGCTTATTTGTACCAGCTAGAAGAAGCTGAAAAGCGTGATCATCGCAAACTTGGCAAGCAGCTTGATCTTTTTCATTTGCAAGATAATGCTCCGGGCATGGTATTTTGGCATCCGTCAGGCTGGGCGATATGGCAACAAATTGAACAATATATGCGAGCTCGCCTTACCGTTGCTGGCTATCGTGAAATTCGTACGCCACAGGTGATTGATCGTGGGTTATGGGAACGCTCCGGTCATTGGCAGAACTATCGTGAAAATATGTTCACGACTGAATCTGAAAAACGTGACTATGCGATTAAACCGATGAGTTGTCCGGGGCATGTCCAAGTTTTTAATCACACGCTGCACTCATATCGTGATTTGCCACTGCGCTTGGCGGAATTTGGTTCGTGTCACCGTAATGAGCCATCGGGCGCATTACATGGCTTAATGCGTGTACGCGGTTTTGTACAAGACGATGCGCATATTTTTTGTACGGAAGAACAAATTATTGCTGAATCGATCGCCTTTAATACATTGGCGATGGAGATTTATAAAGATTTTGGTTTTACGGACATTGAAATTAAATTATCGCTACGCCCTGAGCAGCGCGCGGGTTCCGATGCAGATTGGCAGCGTGCAGAAGAGGGTTTGCGTCAGGCTTTATCCGCCTGCAATTTAAAGTGGCAAGAGTTGCCAGGCGAAGGCGCTTTTTATGGGCCCAAGATTGAATATCATATTAAAGATGCGCTGGGCCGTTCATGGCAGTGTGGCACGCTGCAACTTGATTTCGTCTTGCCAGAAAGATTAGATGCTGAATATGTAGCAGAAGATAATAGCCGCCGCCGACCAGTGATGCTGCATCGGGCTGTATTGGGGTCAATGGAGCGCTTTATTGGAATTTTAATTGAACACCATGCTGGTGCGTTGCCGGTATGGCTCGCGCCAATTCAGGCGGTGGTGTTGAATATCGCCCAAAGTCAAGCGACTTACGCGGGCGAGGTTGCTGAAACACTGAAAAAGCAGGGCTTCAGGGTTGAAGCTGATTTGCGCAATGAAAAAATTAACTATAAAATACGTGAACATACGTTACGTAAGGTCCCGTATTTGCTGGTTGTGGGTGACCGGGAACGGGATGCTAAAACGGTCGCTGTGCGTGCGCGTAGTGGCGTAGATCGAGGTGTGGTCTCGCTTAACGACTTTGTTGTGAGTTTGCACAATGAAATGTCGTGCTTTAAATAACATCGCTTAAAAAGCGCCTTTTATAATAAGGTAGTTTTATAACGCGTTTGGTTAAGTTAAGCGTATTCAGCACAGTGGTTTTTTGAATTTAAAAAGGAAATAACATCGCTACAGATAAGTCTTTGCACCGCCTAAATAGCGGAATTACAGCGCCCGAAGTGCGTTTGTTGGGTGTGGATGGCGAGGCCATTGGTATTGTAAAGTTGGCTGAAGCTTTGCGTTTAGCGGAACAAGCCGAGATTGATTTAGTCGAAATTGCGCCTCAAGCGGCCCCGCCAGTGTGCCGCTTAATGGATTATGGTAAGTTTAAATACCAGGAAGCCAAGAAAGCGCATGAGGCAAAGCTGAAACAAAAAGTGATTCAGGTCAAGGAAGTCAAATTCCGCCCGGGCACAGATGATGGCGATTACAATGTCAAATTGCGTAATTTGACGCGCTTTCTTGAAGAAGGCGATAAAACCAAAGTCACTTTGCGTTTTCGAGGCCGTGAAATGGCTCACCAGGAAATTGGTATGCGTATGCTTGAGCGTTTGCGCGCTGACCTGGAAGAGCATGGTCAGGTTGAGCAAATGCCCAAGATGGAAGGGCGACAGATTGTGATGGTGTTATCACCTAAGAAGAAAAAATAGCTGAATAGCTTAATGGCTATGTAGCGCAAGGTTTTAGCGATGACGTGGTAAGTTTGCGGGGTCGCTAAAAAATTCGGCGGATAATTGCCGGTATAAGTGGTCAAAGGTTGTTTAAGGGTAGCGTAGATAAGCTGCACACCTTTGATTCATGTTCGAAAAACAGGAGTTGTAATGCCTAAAATGAAAACCAAGAAAAGCGCAGCTAAGCGCTTTGTGGTGCGTCCAGGCGGAACCGTTAAACGGGGCCAAGCTTTTAAGCGCCATATCCTTACCAAAAAGACGACTAAAAATAAGCGTCATTTGCGGGGTAGCACACAAGTGTGTGCGGCTGATCTGGGCGCGGTGCGCGCCATGCTTCCATTTGCTTGATCTCACACTCATAGGAACAGGAGAAAACCATGCCTCGAGTTAAACGTGGGGTCACTGCACGGGCCCGTCATAAAAAAGTCATTGATGCTGCTAAAGGGTATCGTGGCCGTCGTAAAAATGTCTATCGGGTTGCCAAACAAGCCGTTATGAAAGCGGGGCAGTATGCCTACCGCGACCGCCGTAATAAAAAGCGCGTTTTCCGCGCTTTGTGGATTACACGTATCAATGCAGCAGTGCGCGAGCATGATATGACGTATAGCGTATTTGTGAATGGCCTGAAAAAAGCGGCGATTGAATTGGACCGTAAAGTTCTAGCCGATATGGCGGTGATGGATAAAGCCGCATTTGCAGCGATTGTTCAGCAGGTTAAAACAGTGGTTGTAAACTAACTATTACCCTATTGAGGCGCCTCGCGCAATTGTGTTGAGGCAATTTTATAGTGCTTTGAAATATGGGGTTCTTGCTGAACCCCATTTTCATTGTAGCGTTTGCAGCAACGTTATATTTGGAAAAACTGATGGATTTGGAGCAGATTGTCGCTGATGCTCGTCATGCTTTCGCGCAAGCAGCCGATACGGTTTCGCTCGAAAATGAGAAAGCCCGTTTTCTTGGCAAAGCGGGACAGTTGACGGAGCTTTTAAAAGCACTTGGCCGGCTTGATGCGGAGACGCGCAAGCGCGAAGGGGTACAGATTAATCTCGCCAAGCAGCAAGTGGAAGAAATGCTGCGCACGCGGCGTGAGCAATTAGCGGATAAGCTGATGCAACAGCGCCTTGCGGCGGAGGCGATGGATGTCACCTTACCTGGCCGAGGCGTGCGTAAGGGGAGTTTGCATCCTGTGATGCAGACCTGGGAACGGGTAGAACAGATCTTTCGCTCGATTGGCTTTGATCTAGCCGAAGGGCCTGAAATTGAAACGGACTGGTACAACTTTACTGCGCTGAATAGCCCGCTAAATCATCCGGCGCGCTCAATGCAAGATACATTTTATATCGATGCACGGGATGAGAATGATCAGCTTTTGCTATTACGCACACATACCAGCCCGATGCAGGTTCGCTATGCACGTATGAAGCAGCCACCCATCAGGGTGATCGCTGCAGGACGCACGTATCGCGTAGATAGCGACGCAACACATTCTCCGATGTTTAATCAAGTAGAAGGGCTTTGGATTGATGAAAACATCAGCTTTGCTGATCTCAAAGGCGTTTATACAGAATTTTTGCGGCGCTTTTTTGAGCGCGATGATTTGCAAGTGCGTTTTCGTCCGTCTTACTTTCCATTTACTGAGCCTTCTGCTGAAATCGATATGCTGTTTGAGCAAGGCAAAAATGCTGGAAAATGGCTCGAGATTTCTGGCGCAGGCCAAGTCCATCCAAGTGTGATTCGCAATATGGGTTTTGCCCCAGAGCGCTATACCGGCTTTGCCTTTGGCAGTGGTTTGGAGCGACTGACGATGTTACGTTATGGCGTGCAAGATCTACGCCACTTTTTTGAAGGCGATGTGCGCTTTTTGCAGCAGTTTGCTTAATTTTCTATCGATTTATTTTTACAGAGTGTGTCATGCAATTCCCGCAATCCTGGTTAAGGAGCTTGGTTGATCCAACTTTATCGACGGAGTCATTGGCCCATACGTTGACTATGGCGGGGCTTGAAGTTGAAGCGCTGCGCGTCGTCGCGCCACCGACCTCAAAGGTGGTTGTGGGGCAAATACGAGAAGTGGTTAAGCATCCAGATGCGGACCGGCTGAATGTGTGCCAAGTTGACGTTGGCGTGGCTGAGTTACTTACCATTGTCTGCGGTGCACCCAATGTTGCCGTGGGTTGTAAGGTGCCATGTGCGCTGATCGGGGCGGAGTTGCCCGCGGCAGAGGCGGGTGGCGCGCCTTTTCGGATTAAGCGGAGCAAGTTGCGCGGCGTAGAAAGCCAGGGCATGTTGTGTTCGGCGCGCGAGCTTCAAATCTCAGGTGATGGCGTCGGTTTGCTGATTTTGCCAGCAGATGCGCCGCTTGGGCAAGATATTCGGCAAGCGTTGCACCTGGATGAGATGATTTTTGACATTAAACTGACGCCTAATCGGGCAGATTGTTTGTCGATTTTAGGAATTGCCCGCGAAGTCTCAGCGATCACTGGCGCACCTTTGCGCCAACCTCAGTTTGAGTTCGTTGCCACGACTTTGACGGAAATTCTGCCGGTTCAAGTTGCCGCCCGCGATTTTTGCGGGCGTTTTTCAGGGCGGGTGATGCGCCATGTAAACGCGCGCGCGCAAACTCCTAAATGGATGGTAGAACGTCTTGAGCGTGCCGGTCAGCGCAGTATCTCAGCGTTGATCGATATTTCCAATTACGTAATGCTGGAATTGGGTCAGCCAACGCATATCTTCGACCTTGATAAACTGCAAGGCCCGCTTGAAGTGCGTTGGGCACAGGGTGGCGAATCGCTCAAATTACTCAATGGAAATACGGTTGAGTTGGATCAGACCATCGGCGTGATTGCTGATCAACAGGCTGTGCAAAGTATGGCTGGCGTGATGGGTGGGGATTATGCCGCGGTCTCGCTAGATACATGCAATATCTATCTCGAAGCTGCATTCTGGTGGCCAGATAGCATTCGTGGGCGTGCACGCCGGTATAATTTCACCACTGAAGCCGCGCATCGTTTTGAGCGCGGTGTGGATTATGCGGCTACCGTTGCTCAGCTTGAATATATGACCCGCTTGATTGTCGATATTTGTGGTGGGGAAGCTGGGCCGATTGACGATCAAGTGATTGCGCTGCCAGACCGTGCGCCAGTGGCGTTAGACGCTACCCGCGCGAGCCGTATCATTGGGGTGGCTATAAGCGTCAATGAAATTGCAGAAATATTGACGCGTCTTGGTTTATCTTTCGAGTTTCAAGATGAGCAATTTATTGTTACGCCCCCATCTTATCGTTTTGACCTTGAAATTGAAGCCGACCTGATAGAAGAGGTGGCGCGCGTTTATGGCTTTGAGAAGATCCCAGCGCGCCTGCCAGTTGCCCTTAATATCATGCGTGAGGCGACGGAGACTCGGCGTTCAGTGCATGCGATCCGGCATCAATTGGCTGCGCTTGGCTATACGGAAACGATTAATTTTAGTTTTGTAGATGAAGCATGGGAGCAAGATTTTGCTGGCAATGCGGCACCCGTGCGGGTATTAAATCCGATTGCAAGTCAACTCTCGGTGATGCGTAGCACATTGCTTGGCGGCTTAGTCAATCAGCTGAGTTATAACCTCAAGCGTAAAGCTGCGCAGATTCGCCTATTTGAAGTGGGGCGAGCATTCTCTTTAGACCCAGCTGCGCCAGCAGGCGCTTTAACGGTGGCTGGGTTAAATCAGCAATCATTGGTGAGCGCGTTAGCCTATGGGCCGGTGTGGCCGGAGCAATGGGGGGTGGCGACACGTTGGGTGGATTTTTTTGACCTTAAAGGGGATTTGGAGGCGCTTTTTGCGCCGGCTACGCCGCGCTTTACGGCAGCGGAGCATCCTGCCTTGCATCCAGGGCGTAGCGCACAGATTGAGCTGGCAGGCAAGCCGGCCGGTTGGCTGGGTGAGTTACATCCACGCTGGTTACAAAAATATGATTTACCGCGTGCGCCTATTTTCTTTGAGGTTGATCTAAACGCGTTGTGCGAACGGGCTGTGCCAACGGCGCTTGAGGTTGCCAAATTCCCGCCTGTACGGCGTGATATTGCGGTGCTTGTTAGCGATCAAATTAAGGCGCAGGAACTGCTTGACGAAATGCAAAAAGCGCGAGCTGATGAAGCCTGCAAATATGTACAGCAGATTACACTGTTTGATGAATTTCGCCCTCAAGCAGAAACGGATGCGCAACTTCCGCAGCAAAGAAGTCTTGCGTTTCGAATAACCTTGCAAGATACTGAAGGAACTTTGCAAGATGCAATGATTGATTTAGCCATTAAAACTTTGGTTGATCGCCTGGTGCACGCCTATGATGTGCGCTTGCGTAATTGACAGCTTAAAAAGTATGAATGCCATAGAATGGAGCGCAGATTTAGTGGAGCAACGGGCGATGTTAGAGCAGGAAAAGTTACCAGAAGATTCACCTAACAGCTTATGCGAAAGCGCTCAAAGTGAAGCGTTGGTTGAGAGAGAAGGTGAAACGCCAACCCTGACCAAAGCCGAACTGGCTGAATTTTTATTTGATCAGGTAGGTTTAAATAAACGTGAAGCCAAAGAAATGGTGGACGCTTTTTTCGAATCGATTGGCAGCGCACTTGAAAGAGGAGAGAGCGTAAAGCTATCCGGCTTTGGCAACTTCCAGTTACGTGATAAGCCGCAACGGCCTGGGCGCAATCTGAGGACTGGAGAAACGATCCCAATCGCGGCGCGCCGAGTCGTCACGTTCCATGCCAGCCAAAAACTTAAGACACTGGTTGAATCTAATATGCCGTCGGTGCAGGCATCAGCGTATACGCCGCTTTGATAGCCGGTTGAGGTGAGTTCAGTGGTGCAGCAAAAAGTAACATTGCTTCCGATTCCTGCAAAACGCTACTTTACGATTGGCGAAGTGAGTCAACTCTGTGCTGTAAAGCCGCATGTATTGCGTTATTGGGAGCAAGAATTCACTCAGCTTAGGCCGGTTAAGCGGCGTGGCAACCGGCGCTACTATCAGCATCATGAAGTCCTCTTGATTCGCCGCATTCGGGAGCTACTCTATGAACAAGGTTTCACGATTAATGGCGCGCGCAATCGCTTGGATAGCCATCAAATGTGCGTTGAGGGTAACCCATTGACGAGCGAGTTTGAATCTCCACCGCAAACTCATGCGCTGGATCTTAGTCAGTTACGTGCTGAGATTGAGCAAGTGATTAAAATTTTGCAAAAATAATCCGTTAAAACAACTTTGTTTTATTCGAGAAACACCAACCCACATTTTTGCTCTGTTATAATTCTTGCCTTCTTCGGGGCGTAGCGCAGCCTGGTAGCGTACATGCATGGGGTGCATGTGGTCGGAGGTTCAAATCCTCTCGCCCCGACCAATAAAATCAATGGCTTACAGATTCGCGTCTGTAAGCCATTGTTGTTTTCCGGCTTACGTTATCGTCTGGTTATCGGAATGTCGCCAACTTCTGGGGGGCAGTTCAAGAGGAGGTAACTCCAATACGAGTTTGCTCCTAGTTCTCAAACAATTAACTACAAACTTCAATACGCCCCAGATGGCGCTCAACGCCCTCGAAACCCTATCGCTAAGTCAGGAGGAAAAGCTTAAAGAACTCCCGAATCCCAGGCTATTCATCCTAAATGAACAGCAGTCATATCTCTTTAGGAATAAGTAGAAAGAAAGGAAGGGAAGGGAAGATTTTGCGCTAGAATGAAATTTCTCAAAATTAGAGAAAGCGCTTGAAAATAGGTAGCTTATCACTGGCGCTAGTAGAGAGCGCAGGTAAAAGAATTCCAATAAGGGGGCCGCTGTAGTGCAATTGAACCATATCATTCAACAGCAATACACAGATGCGCAATGCGAAGAGCATACGCTGAGCGTCAAACTTGAGCCGCTTGCATGGGAAAGTGAATTTTTCGCTCGCAATTGCGCCAGGCTGGTTTTTGATAATAAAGGCGCTCCGCCAGCGCAAATAGCGTTCACAGACTTTGATATAGTACAGAGCAAGATTCCAGCCAATCGGCTGGAGTTAGTCGATCAGCTCACTCCTCTTGGTTTCCAATTTGTCGAAGGTGAGGCTGATTTCATATTACCGATTGATACATTGGCCGATAAGCCACTTTATCGTGTTGCCTCGGAACAGGATATCCCCGCTGTACGCGCTATCGTAAAAGGGCTATTTTCTTTTAGTCGTTTCCGCATGCCTTGGTACACTAACCAGGAGCGCGATCGCTTCTACGAAGTTTGGGCGGAAAACGCGGTACACGGTCTTTTCGATGATGTGAGCCTTGTGATTGAAGACAAAATCGGAATTCATGGGTTTATTACTTTGCGTAAATTGGCGCACGATGTAGCGCGTATTGGCCTGCTAGCAGTCCGCCATGAGCGGGCTGGCTGCGGTTCAGGTAAATCATTAATCCAGTCTGCACAGCACTGGTGTGCGGGACTTAATATTAAGCAATTGTGCGTGGCAACCCAGACAAGCCATCTTAGGGCAATGAATCTTTATATTGCGAGTGGCGCTAAATTGGCTGGAATTTCCTATTGGCTCTATAAGTAAAATTATGATTCCATTTAACACCCCAGCTGTGGTCGGCACTGAATTAGCCTATATCCAATCTGCGTTGGCTAGCAATGTGCTGAGCGGCGATGGCAACTTTACGCAACGCTGTCAGGACTGGTTCGAACAGTATACGGGTAGCCATAAAGTGCTGCTTACGCCTTCTTGTACAGCAGCCCTGGAAATGGCGGCTATTTTGCTCGATATCCAGCCAGGCGACGAAGTGGTGATGCCCAGTTACACCTTTGTGTCTACGGCTAATGCTTTCGTGTTGCGCGGAGCCAAGATCGTTTTTGTTGACGTGCGCCCTGACACCATGAATATAGATGAGACTCAAATTGAAGCTGCATTAACCAGCAAGACGCGAGCTATTGTTCTAGTTCATTATGCCGGTGTTGCATGTGAGATGGATATCATTATGGCGCTGGCTGAGAAATATCAACTATGGGTCGTAGAAGATGCGGCACAAGGGGTAGCCGCGAGTTATAAAGGCCGTGCGCTTGGTAGTATCGGCCACATTGGTTGTTATAGCTTCCACGAAACCAAGAATATTACTGCCGGTGGTGAAGGGGGGGCTATTCTGATTAACCACGCTGAACACGTAGAACGCGCGGAAATTATTCGTCAGAAAGGGACGAATCGGAATCAATTTTTGCGTGGCCAGACGGATAAATATACATGGCGAGACATTGGCTCTAGCTATCTGATGTCCGAATTGCAGGCCGCTTATCTGTGGGCGCAACTGGAGGCAGTAGAGCAGATCAACAGGCGCCGCCTTGAATTATGGCAGGGCTATTTTCAGGCTTTTCAGTTTTTGGCGGAGCAAGAGCGCTTTGCACTGCCGGCTATTTTGGCAGACTGCGACTATAACGCGCATATCTTTTATCTCAAACTGCGTAATATCGAGGAGCGCAATGCTTTTATTAGCACGTTGCGCCATGCTGGTGTAATGGCTGTTTTTCACTATGTTCCGTTGCATACTTCTCCCGCAGGGCAGAAGTTTGGCATCTTTCACGGTGATGACAGATATACCACTCAAGATAGCGAGCGTTTGGTGCGGCTACCCTTATTTTATAATATGACAGATGCTACCCAGCGCGTTGTGATAGACGCTGTGATGAGCTACTCCGCCTGAATTTTCGCCTGGCATGCGTTATTTCGCCAAAAAAGTAACCAGCGGGGTACCTTAAATCGCACGATACAAGTATAAAGCCAGATATAGGCTGCAATAAATACTGCGACAAAACAAACCAGCAATGGGGTATGCCGCCAAAAAAGTGTCGCAGGAATCACTGCAATCAAATATAACAACCATAGATAAGGTGCGGTGAGTGCATTACACCGCGTAAACGTGCGCACACTGTGCACGCTAGCGGTTGGGCGTATAAGCCGTTTATAAATCAACGTATGTAAATGCCTGGCATCTGCTGTGATGATTGAAGTGTGGTGTAAGAAACGCCTGCGGTAAATTGAGAAAAGAACCTCAAAAGTTGGGTAAAGCAGCATCAAGACGGGATACCAAGCGGAAACTTCAGGGTGCTGCATGACCAGCAAGATAGATAATTCACCTAACATGAAGCCAATAAAATAAGCTCCACCATCACCTAAAAAGATCTGCCCTGTCGGAAAATTCCAGACAAAAAAACCGAAAATGGCTCCCATCATGATCAGTGCTGCCGAGAGTATGGTGGTGTCGGACACTTGGTAAGCAACATAGGCAAGTGATGCGGACATCATAAACGTGATCATTGAAGCTAAGCCATGAATGCCGTCGATAGAGTTAATCGCATTGGCCAATCCTGCTATGACAAGTAAGGTGAAGCAGCAGCCGATGGCAGGATAAGCAATCATTGCGTCAAGCAGTACAAGGCCGGTGCGTGTTACATGGAGGCCAAGCAAAAGGTAGGCCAATAAGGCAGCAGCCAGTGTACAGAGAAGACGGGCCAATGGAGTTACACGTTTAGTTAAATCTTCAGCAAGTCCTGATAAGAAAGCGGGCAGCCCGCAGGCAACGATCGAGAGTATGCCAAGAGCAAGATTTGGATCATTGAAATAAAGCTGGCTGGTCGCTACCACCAAGCTGACAAAGATGCCAATGCCACCGATACGGGGCACGGATTGCTGATGAATTTTTTGGGCTCCGGATGATGGAGCTTGATCAGCGGATAAATGCTCATGCAAATGCCTATAGCGCACAAGTAGTAGAATGACCAAAGTGGAGACAATAAAACTGAGTATGAAATTAAGCATAAGTTAGTTTTTTTATAAGATGACGCGTTTAACGTAATACTTCTTATTTACTTAGACTTAATGGTGCCGAAGTCTTATTGGTCTTATCCATCACAGCCATCTATATATAGAGGAAGATTGATAAAAAATCAAATTTCCAAATAGGATGAGTTTCGAAGGGGGATAGAATTTCTTATGACGCGCCGTTATTTTTTAAGTACAGCTCTAGGTATGGCGGCCGGTGGTTTGGCTTTGGCACCTTTAAAATTAAATGTCTCAAAAAATACAATCAGGCAAGTTGGGACAGTTGCTGACTTGATCGAGTTGGCTCTTACGCAACCCGTTAACGGTACAGTTGTAATTACACTAGGCTATTACAGTCCCGGCGATGGAGGAGGTCTGCTCGTTTATTGGGATGCTGCTTCAGAACGTATGAGCAACGGCGGCACGGTTATCGGTGCTGAGGGCAATGCTAAAGGACGTTGGATCCAATTGCATGAAGGTGTCGTGGATTTTAGGCAATTTGGGATTTTCGATGCACAGGTCAATGCCGATGATGCGCTAGAGACCATGGTGAATGATCCTTCGATTCATTGTATCGAAGCGCATACTCCACTCAATTTTGTGCGCCGCCATCATTTTTATCGCAGTAATCTCACGCTGGATTTTGGAGGACAGACGGTCACTACGGTTGGTATTGAGCCCGTTGTTGCGGGGCAAATTAACGCATTGGCGGCTGTGTTGTTTTTTGGCGGTAAGCCTCTTGCTAATACAATGACTGTTACATTGGATAGAGTATTGCCGGAACAGACGGATATTTTTCCGGTAACAGATTCAAGTCAGTTTTCTGTTGGGCAGTGGTATCAGCTTGAGTCGGACGCACGGGGTGGGCGTTTAGAAAAAGAGCTGCAAAAATTAGTACAAGTGACACAAATTGTCGATGCGAAGCAGGTTAGGGTCAATTATAAAAATGGCTGGGCCTTACCTATTGGACGGCAGCTCCGTTGGTCTCAGGTCAGTATTGTGGAACAAGTGCATATTAGCAATATGCGCTTTATCGGACACGGCACGGCTCCAAATACAAGTTCTCACCCGATTGCGTTTGAATATGCAGTGTCTTGCAATATATCTGAAGTTCATGCGGAATCAACTTTCTGGAGCGTTGTCATCAGGCGTTGGTGTACGAACTTTCGCACTGAACGGTGCTCATTAACCAATCCTGTAAACATAAAGTATGGCGGCGCAGGCTATTTAGCTCAGCATATTTATTGCCTCTACGGACATATTTCCGGTTGTAGCTCCGCCAATGCCAGACATCTGAATGATTTTGTTGCGAGTGCATATTGCACAGTGGAAAACTGCTGCAGCAACGGTGATAACGATGGAACTTTTGTGACTCACGGACAATATGAGCATGACCTGGTGTATTCAGGAAATTCGGGAGCGATCTCTTTTGCGAACTCAGGAAAGCAGTGGGGCGCATCAGCTAAACGCATTGCAGTGCGAAGCCATATCTGCACACTTTTTATAGCTAATGAGAAAGTGACTGATCTGACATTGGATGACGTCTATGTGCGCCGGGTAAATGGCCAGCCCACTACGGGTATTATGCGGCTTAATGCTGATGGCCTGCAAATCCGAGGCTGCACGGTCGAGAGTGAATTAACCCTGGTTCAGCACACGGATTTATCCTCTCGGCCGAACACCTTTAATGGGTGTAGTTTTAGATTGGATAGCCGGCACGATTTAACGAGCAGTGCCGAGGACCCTCTCGGGCGGTATTGCCAAACGCATTTGCCGCAAGTCGAAAGAAACTCGATTGATGCCCAGCGCGCGATTTTCTTTAATAACTGTACTTTTGAAGGCAATCAAGCGACGGCTTCTCTTTGGATCGCGGCGCATAAAGTGGCGTTAGATGCGTGCCAGATTAAAAACCTTGCTCTCTGTTTGACTGGCATGGCTGAACAGCACTTCACCTTATCTGGCAATACAACTTTGTTAAATACAACGAAGCAAGGTGTTCTATTATCTCGTACCGGGAACAATCGCCTTATTCATTGGCGCTTAGGGCCTTACCAAAGTATCGTAGCGCATCCTGACGTGATACATATTCAATTGATGAATGGAGTGAATCGCTATCAGGCAACCCAGGTTCATTTTGTGCGGGGCAAAATTTTGCTGGCACCGGCTGCTTTTAATGCGCCGTCATTTTTAGTTGAAACGGGGCGTATCGAAGAAGATAAACCTCATGCAGTTGGCCCCCCATTGGGTGACAGGGTAAGCATTCGGGGAACATTATTTGTCTAAATAACCGCAACTATACTGCGTTATTTTATTTAATAGGTTTTAAAGAGGCTATCTGCTATGCTCATCTTCCAATAAACCGACGACATCGATCAATAATACCGATGGTTTAAACAGCTCAGCCACTGCCTTGAAGGCATCGTGCTTGACTAATAGGGCGACCACGTCGGCTTCTGCTATCGCCTGCTTTAAATTTGCTAAGCGGGCGCTGGCAAGCTCAGCCGGTAATTCGTCAATAAAAGGTTCCACTAAAATAAAGCGTGCCTCTGAAGTTGTGACGAGTTTTCTTGCAATATGAACTGCTGGGCTTTCCCGAAAATCGTCAATATTTGGCTTAAACGCTAATCCTAGAAGAGCAACGACAACGTTTTGGCGGGACGAGCGTTTACCATTTGCAAGACATTGATCAATGGCTGTGTTGACTTTGTTAACAACCCACTCTGGTTTGTAATCATTAATTTCTCTGGCGGTTCGAATGAGTTTTGCCTGCTCAGGGGTTTTATTTACGATAAACCAAGGGTCAACTGCAATGCAATGGCCGCCGACTCCTGGACCCGGCTGTAATACGTTGACACGGGGATGATGATTGGTGAGTTTAATCAATTCCCATACATTAATCTTGAGCTGGTCACAAATCAGTGAAAGCTCATTGGCAAATGCGATATTCACATCACGGAAAGCGTTTTCCGTCAACTTGGCCATTTCTGCTGTGCGCGCATTGGTGGTTAGCAGTTCTCCCGTCACAAAGATACGATATAACATCTGTGCGCGCTGTGCGCAGTTCGCTGTGACGCCGCCGATAATGCGGTCGTTTTGCACCAATTCACGTATCACTTGGCCTGGCAGTACGCGTTCAGGGCAATAGGCAATATTAATATCAGGTGGTTCGTTTTTGTGATGCGAGGTAGGGAACGATAAATCAGCACGAGCTGCTTTGAGCCAGCTGATCATCTGATCAGTCGTTCCGACCGGTGAGGTAGATTCCAGTATCACGAGGTCACCCTGCTTGAGTACCGGGGCAATTGACTCGGCAGCTGCTCGTACATAACTCAGATCAGGGCTATGGTCTTCCTTGCTGGGCGTCGGGACAGCGATAACGAATGCGTCAGCCGCTTCAGGTTGAGCCGATGCTTTCAGGTATCCTTCTTTCACCACGGCGTGTACGATGATGTCAAGTTCTGGTTCAATAATATGAATCTTGCCTTCATTAATCGTATCGATTGTGTATTGATCGATATCGATTCCAGCAACTCGTATTTTTCGGGAGGCGAACATAGCGGCGGTAGGTAAGCCAATATAGCCAAGACCGATGACACATACTTTCTTAAAATGTGAATGTCTCATAGAAGTTTTTGTAAAAGATCCACAAGTCTTTGATCATGTTATTGAAAGGACCCAGTTGAACTGCCTGGTCAATTATATTTGATGGGTCGCGAGTGTTTGCACGATACGCTCAGCTGCCTTGCCGTCTCCGTATAAGCAATGTGTATCAGAGCTCATCTGGCTATATTGAGTGGGGTTGTCAAGCAGCCAGCTGACCTGTTGGCATAAGGTATCGATATCTGTACTGACAAGACGTACAATACCTGCCTCCAATGCTTCCGGGCGCTCAGTGTTTTCTCGCATTAACAGGACTGGCTTGCCGAGCGATGAGGCTTCTTCTTGCACCCCTCCTGAATCTGTCAGGATGAGCGTTGAGCGCATCATCAGGTAGACGAATGGTAAGTAATCCAGTGGCTCAATCAGGTGAATATTACGGATGCCTTTGAGGAAATGTTGGACAGGCTCTTGTACATTCGGATTGAGATGAACCGGATAAACGAAATCAACCTCTGGATAGCGTTTGGAAAGGGCTGCAATTGCTGTACAAATGCGTTTGAAGCCATCGCCGAAATTCTCTCTGCGATGTCCGGTAATTAAAATCAATTGCCGTGAGTGATTTAACTGTGGAAATTGTCTGGCAAGGCTAGCTGCCAGTCTAGGGTTCGTGGCGATTTTTTGTTTGACTTCCAAGAGCGCGTCAATCACGGTATTTCCTGTCACCACAATACGATCAGCGGCGATATTTTCTCTCAAAAGATTCTCGCGTGATTGCGCTGTTGGGGCAAAATGTAAACATGCGAGGGCGCCTGTTAATCTACGGTTTGCCTCTTCTGGCCAGGGTGAATACAAATTACCGGTGCGTAAACCTGCCTCAACATGTCCTACTGGAATTTTCAAGTAATAAGAAGCGAGCGAGGCGGCAAAGGTGGTTGCAGTATCGCCATGGACCAGAACAAAATCGGGTTGGTATTCCATTAGCACATGTTTAAAGTTTTCAAGAATGTTGGCTGTGATGGAAAAGAGATTCTGCCCGGGTTGCATAATATTTAGATCGAAATCGGGCTTGATCTTGAAAAGATCCAGTACTTGATCAAGCATCTGGCGATGTTGCGCGGTCACACATACTTTGGCCTCAAATTGTGTGCGCTTGCTAAGAGCGCGTACAACAGGCGCCATTTTGATGGCTTCCGGACGTGTGCCAAAAACAGTTAATATTTTTTTCATTGATCGCCTGCTTTTGATTTGGAATTGACCCATGCAGAGACAGATTTAACGAATGACGCTGTCTAAGCGCCGAATTTTCCCCCCCACCTGATTCTACGCTAGAATAACATCTCTTAAATCGGGGTGGGAAGTCTAAAGCAAATAGGTAGTAGTCCTATTGGTCACATTTATAAAGAGTACAGTATAGAAAATACTAATAGAGAGGCAGGCGGGATGCAATTCAAAATTAAATTACGTCACTCATGCCATCTCTAGCGCGAGCATGGGTTTGGTCTGCAGCCTCTATATTGATCAAATTGGGTGCAGGGCTGCTGTTGATCAAATGGTTAGCGCTCGCTTTTGGTCCAGAGGGGATGGGCCGGGCCGGAAACTTTATGGCGCTTATCACCGTGTTGAGCGTGTTATCTGGTGCGGGTATTTACAACGGGGTGATCAAATACGTTGCTGAATTTCAGTTTGATGTAGTTCGCCTGCATCGTCTGTTCAGCACCTCTATGGTTATCGTGCTGGGGTCTTCAACCTTGCTGGCGCTGGTGTTGATATGCGCGGCCGCTCCTCTTAGCCGATTACTGTTTGGCGATGAAGGTTTGCAGGATGTGTTGCGTGCAACAGCTTGCATTCAATTCGGGATTGCTTTTGCCAACTTTTTTTTGGCTATTCTTAAAGGTTGGCGTGATGCAGCGGGCACTGCGCTGTCGGTCATCGGCGGCAGCTTGCTCGGCCTGTGTGCATATTGGGCAGCTTTCCATTTCGGCGGCTATGCTGGGGCTTTGATAGGGTTGGTCTTGATGCCGGCGCTATTAGCATTACCGGCAGGGGTCGTATTGTTTAAGCGTGGTATTGTATCGCTGAGTCGGTTAAGGCTAACTTGGGATAAAAAACTGGCTCACGGTCTTTTCAAGTTTACCGCAATGGCGGTCACGACTTCCGTTACGCTGCCGATTGCTTATTTCATAATAAGAAAATTGCTGGCCGCTCATTATGGCTGGGAGGAGGTTGGCATTTGGCAGGGGATGAATAAGATATCGGATGCTTATCTACAATTGATCACGGCCCCTTTTACCGTGTATTTGCTGCCCACCCTATCCAGGCAAAAAAAACGAGCAGATTTGGCCCATGAGATTGGTCGCGCCCAACGCTTCTTGTTACCCCTGGCGCTGGCCATGAGTTTAAGTATATGGTTGCTGCGCGATATGGTCATCGCTTTGCTGTTTTCAGCGGACTTTAGGCCAATGCGTAACCTTTTTGCTTGGCAACTCAGTGGCGATATATTCAAGGTCGGCGCTTATCTGTTTGGCTATTTGATTATTGCTAAAGCCTCGCTACGATTTTATGTATTAGCAGAATTTACTCAGTTTAGTTTAATTATACTTTTTTCGTACTGGTTAATTCCAATGAGTGGCGCATTGGGAACTGTGCAGGCTTATGCGGCGACGTATAGTGTTTACTTTGCTGTGTGTGCGTGCGTATTTCTCATCTACTGTAAAAGGGGGGAGTGAGTGTCTGTAATCCATATCCTGGGCTCCGAGATTGAGCATCACAATCGAACAGTGTTGAATTTTTTCAATCAGATTTTAGCGCCAAAGCTATTGCAATCTCAAATGCCATTACGTTTTTGGGTGGTTGCCCGAGAGCCGACAAGTTTGGGCGATTACTCCGCTTTGCAGGTGAAGGTATTGCCGGATAGACGCACATTGGCGAAAGCCGTAGCGGCGTTAGCGAAAGAATGCCGTGCCCAACATTTCTTTTTTCATGGACAGTTTAATCCAGGCATTTGGCTTCTGCTCTTGACTGGCCGCATTCGCCCCGCACAAGCGAGCTGGCATATTTGGGGCGCAGATCTTTATGAGGATGCGACAGGCTTTCGATCTAAGCTGTTTTATTTGTTGAGACGGCGCGTACAAGGATGTTTTGCGCACGTGTTTGCCACGCGTGGAGATCTTGCTTATTATCAACAACGCTATCCACGGGTTCCTACGAGTTTGCTTTATTTTCCAACCCGCATGCCAGAGGTGAAAAATCTTCCTCGACCCCGGAAACCGGACACAAAGCTGTTCACGATTTTGCTCGGTAATTCCGGTGCCCGTTCTAATCGTCATATTGAAGCACTACACACGATTCATAAACAATTTGGCAAGCAGGTGCGTATCTTGGTGCCTTTGGGTTATCCGCTAGGCAACCCGCTATATATCAATGAGATCCGTGTAGAAGCTGAAAAACTATTTGCGCCGGGACAGGTAGAACTCTTAAATAGAATGATCGATTTTAACGAATACCAAAAGCTTTTAGAACAATGTGATCTGGGTTATTTTCTTTTTCAGCGGCAGCAGGGGGTGGGGACTCTATGCTTGCTGATCCAGCACGGTATTCCATTTGTCATTAGCCGACAAAATCCTTTCCAACAAGATCTTTTTGAGCAACGCATACCCGTATTATTTTATGGCGATGATTTGAGCCGAGAGATGGTGCGTGAAACCCAGCACCGCCTGGCTCAATTAGACCAGACCCAGATTGCTTTTTTTAGTCCCAATTACATCACAGGCTGGCAACGTGCTTTGGCAATTACGGATGGAAAGAAAGATTCTCTATGACATTAACTCATTGCATGATGCTTTTAATGCTCTGGTTAGCAGCCGGTTCATTTATTTTTGCGCTGGTCTGGCGTGAATTCCGGTTAGCTGGATTTAACTTGAATCTATGTTTCTCGCTGGCTTATCTATCCACTTTTTATCTTGGCTTTCCGTTATCCGGTTGGCTAGTGCTGTATTTTGGATTGCCTATCTCGCCGCCGAATTATTTAGCTTATGCACTGTTGCTGCCAGCCTGTTTCTATGCGATCTATTATGTAGTTTATAAAGCGAAACTCCCCCCCTTTTGGCGCGGGGCGCCACTGCCGGCAATGAAGCGTAAAGAGACCCATTTGTTGTGGGTGATTTTGATGCTGATTGCGGTCGCGGCATTGCTCATTTTTATTCTAAATAATGGCTTTCTATTTTTTAGCCCGCGTAGTTATGGTCAAAGGCTCTTTTCTAAAGACCTTGTTTTACTGCCCCTTAAGCGTCTTTTCTATTTTTTTATACCCGCCATGCTGGTGCTTTATTTTCTCCGGCCAAGCTTTAAATCCTGGGTGGTATTTCTTGCTATGACCATGAGCTTTGGAGTCCTGACTTATTTTGCTGTGGGTGGTACACGCGCTAATATCGCCTTGTCGTTCGCATTGTTTTTATTTATTGGCATCGCCAACCATCATATTCGCTTGAGAACGCTGCTGCTTACTGGAGGGGTAGCAATAGGTGTGATGACGTGGCTGGCGCTGCAGCGTTACGGGTTGAAGGTTCAGGGCGCGGAGCGGATAGAGACACTGCTTTACTTGACCCGTGATACTTTTTCGCCTTGGGAAAGTTTGGCATTATTGCTAGAAAAGTATCATCAAATCGATTTCCAGGGATTAGCGCCGATTATTCGCGATTTCTATGTCTATATTCCGCAGTGGTTATGGCCTGAGCGTCCGAATCTGGTTCTTAATACGGCTAATTACTTTACTTGGCAGGTGCGGGAATACTTTGCTGTAGCAATTTCACCAACCCTAATTGGCTCGCTTCTCATTATGGGAGGAGCGTGGTCCTTTGTGTTTGGAGCGATGGTGGTTGGCCTGATTATAAAATGGCTTGATGGTTTATACACTGCAGCCAGGCACGCACAGAATCGTTATACGGGTGCCACCATGCAGGCGTTTTGTTTTGGTCTGTTATTTCACCTTGTTGTGTTAGCGAGAGAGGGGTTAGATTCCTTTGTTTCGCGTCTAGGATTTTATTGCTTGATATTTGGCTTATGTCTGTTATTGGCCAAATTATTGTACCGTCTATATATGGCTATGGCTGGTCTGCGCCGGCGAGAAGAAATTGGAGGAGCTTGATGGATTCTATTCCAAAATATAATATCCGCGGCATCGACATTTGGGGATTTCAGAGAACTGTAGAACTTGCCGACTACCTGTTAGCTGATGGAGCATTAAAAACAGGTATGTTAGTGGCGATTAATGCTGAAAAAGTGATTTTAGCGGAACAGGACCGGGCTTTGTGCGAGCTGATCCAGGCCGCCAAATATAAATATGCGGATGGGGTCAGCATCGTTCGTTCGATTAAGAGAAAGTATTCTGACGCCTCATATCTACAACGCATTGCTGGAATCGATTTGTGGCTGGCGTTGATGAGGCGCGCTGGCGCGCGAGGGATACCGGTATTTCTCGTGGGCGGTGAGGCCGGAGTATTGGCCAAAGTAGAGCGGAAACTTATGACTGATTGGGGCGTCAAGATTGTGGGTAGCCATAATGGCTATTTTAAAGATGAAGAGCGTTCAACCCTGTTTCAGTTGATTCAAAAGAGTGGTGCAGCGTTGGTCACAGTTGCTTTGGGTTCGCCCAAACAAGAAATTTTTATGAGGCACTGCCAAAAGGTTTATCCAAAGGCACTCTATATGGGGGTGGGGGGCACGTTCGATGTCTTTAGCGGTAAGGTTAAACGGGCACCAAAAGCATGGCAACATTTAGGCCTGGAGTGGCTTTACCGAATTCTGGCCCAGCCGACACGCCTGCGGCGTGTGGCGAGATTATTTAAGTATGCCTGTTATCATTATAGTGGCCGGCTTTGAGTATTAGGCCTGCTGTTTTACGAACCATCCGCGTAGCCGATCCAGATATAAATAGACAATGGGTGTCGTATAAAGGGTCAGAATCTGGCTAACGCATAGTCCGCCAATAATTGCAATACCAAGTGGGCGGCGTAGCTCAGAACCTTCACCCTGGCCAAATGCCAGCGGCAGTGCGCCAAGCATAGCCGCGCAGGTGGTCATCATAATCGGCCGGAAACGCAGTAGGCAAGCATTGAAGATGGCGTCGCGTGTGGTGTCGCCGCGGCGTGTGGCCGCGATGGCGAAATCGACAATCATAATCGCGTTCTTTTTGACGATACCAATTAAAAGCGTGACGCCAATCAATGCGATTAAATTAAACTCGGTGCGGAATAAGAGGAGTGCAAGCAAAGCGCCAAGGCCAGCTGAGGGGAGCGTTGAGAGGATCGTAAGAGGGTGAATTGTGCTTTCATATAGAATGCCAAGCACGATGTAGACCGCAACAATTGCCGCAAGAATCAAGAATGGCTGGTTTGCTAGCGATTTTTGGAAAGCCTTTGCGGTGCCTTCAAAGCTACCGTGGATATTGGCTGGCACGCCGATTTCGTTCATCGTATCGTTAATCATTGTGGTTGCATCGGATAGCGATTTGCCAGGGGGGAGATTGAACGATAGAGTCGTCGCTGCAAAGAGTCCTTGATGGGACACGGCAAGTGGCGTATAGCTCGTTTGATAAGAGGCGAACGCGGATAATGGCACCATGCTTTGTGCCGTATTGTTATTCGATGTGCTGAAATAAATATCGTTGAGTGCCGTGGGATTCTGTGTATAGCGTGGGGCAAGTTCCATAATCACTTGATACTGATTCAACGAGTTATAGATGGTCGAGGCTCGCCTTTGGCCAAAGGCATCGTAAAGTGTGCTGCTGATTTGTGCTGGTGTAATGCCCAAACGCGCTGCTTTGTCGCGATTGATGACAATCATATTTTCCAGCCCTTTTTGCTGTAGGTCGCTATTGACGTCGGTCAGGGTATCCTTACGCTGTAGCGCTTCTGCCAGTTTTTGCCCCCACAGGTAGAGTTCAGCCGATGATTCTCCAAGTAAAGTGAATTGATATGACGCATTGCTTTGTCGGCTTCCAAGACGAATATCCTGGGAGACATACAGAAAAGCCCGACTGCCGGCCACAGCGCTGAGTTTTGAACGTAGCCGTTCGATCACTTGTGCAGCCGTCAACTGGCGTTCAGCCCGTGGTTTTAACGAGATGATCATGAAGCCTGCATTGCTGCGCCGTCCACCGATGAAGCCGGCTAATGTGTCAACCGCAGGATCGGATTTGATGATTTCCATTGATTGCGCGAGCTTTGTTTTCATGAGCTGGAATGAGATATTTTGATCGGCCCGGATGTTACCGACCAAGAGCCCGGTATCTTGTTGCGGAAAAAAACCTTTGGGGATTGCGGTATATAGATAAATATTGAGTGCGATAGTGGCAATTAGAAGAGTTCCGATCGATCTGGGATGCTGTAATGACCAGTTTAGAGAATCTCGGTAGCCACGCTGTAAAGCATCGAAGCAATATTGACTTGCTCTTGCCAGTCCTTGCGCTGGTTGCGCGGTTGATTTTTTTGTGCGCGCGCGCAAGAAGCGCGAGCACATCATCGGCGTTAGCGTAAGTGATACGAGCAGCGACATGCCAATCGCCAGCGAGAGTGTCAGCGCAAATTCTCTAAAGATCCGCCCAACAATGTCCTCCATGAATAAAATAGGAATAAAAACGGCAACCAGCGAAATTGAAATAGACAATACGGTAAAGCTGACTTCGCGCGCTCCTGCTAGCGTTGCGCGTAAAGGGGATTTCCCGGCTTCGATATGGCGTGAAGTATTCTCGAGCACAACAATTGCATCGTCGACGACAAAACCCGTTGCGACCGTGAGCGCCATTAATGACAGATTATCCAGGCTATAGCCAAGCAGATACATGGCGCTAAGAGTGCCGATGAGCGAAATGGGCACGGCCAGACATGGAATCAGAGTTGCTCGCCCATCGCGTAAAAAGGCGAAGACAACAAAAACGACCAGGCCGACCGCAATCGCGAGCGTATATCCGGCATCTTTTAAAGAAGCACGAATCGTTTTAGTGCGATCGGCGAGGGTTGTAATTTTGACGTCGGAAGGCAGCGTAGTTTGCAGTTTAGGGAGTAGCATCTTTACGCGGTCAACTGTTTCAATAACATTCGCTCCAGGTTGCCGGTATAAAATCACCAGCACGGCTGGTTCATTATTCAACAAGCCAAGCGTACGCACATTTTCAGTGGCGCGGGTGACATAGCCCACATCCGCTAATCGTACTGCCGCGCCGTTACGGTATGCAATGATCAGGTCACGATACTGGCTGGCCTGGGTCGCCTGGTCGTTCGTATAGAGTTGATAGCGCTGCGCGCCATACTCTAGGGCGCCTTTGGGCATATTCTGATTGGCTGCAGCAAGTGTCGTGCGCACCGTCTCCAGCCCAATTCCATACTTAAATAACGCATGTGGGTTAAGTTCAATGCGCATCGCCGGGTTTGCCGAGCCGCTTACCGCAACTTCACCAATGCCGGGTATTTGCGCTAATGCTTGCTGTAGTACGGATGCAGCGGAATCGTAGATCTGGCTGCGCGTCAGAGTTTGCGAGGTGAGCGCTAGGATTAAAACAGGCGTGTCAGCTGGATTGACTTTGTGATAGCTGGGGTTTTGTTTCAAATGGCTCGGCAGATCAGCGCGCGCTGCATTAATTGCCGCCTGTACGTCACGTGCGGCGCTATCGATATTTCGCTTGAGTTCGAATTGCAAAATAATTTGCGCCGAGCCGGTTGAGCTGACCGAACTCATTTCGGTTACGCCATCGATTTGTCCCAGGCGGCGCTCAAGCGGACTGGTGACGCTGGTGGCGACAACTTCGGGGCTGGCTCCGGGCAGGCTCGCCTCTACCGAAATGGTTGGAAAATCAACTTGCGGCAGCGGCGCCACAGGCAGTTTAAAAAAAGCGAAAACGCCAGCAAGCACGATGCCTGCTGACAGCAGCGTCGTGGCAATTGGGCGAGCAATAAACGGACGCGATAAATTCATACCGGGTTCAAGATTGGGCTTTTTTGAAGCGTGTTGCTAAGCGGTCGAAAGCCAGATAAATCACAGGTGTTGTAAAGAGGGTTAAGACCTGGCTCACAATCAATCCGCCAACAATCGCGATACCCAGCGGCCGACGCAGTTCGGCACCAACGCCTGAGCTGAGCATTAACGGTATTGCACCAAAAAGTGCCGCAAGGGTGGTCATTAAAATTGGCCGAAAGCGGAGTAGACAGGCCTGATAGATAGCGGCCTGTGGCGTGAGTTTTTGCTTGCGCTGCGCTTCGAGAGCGAAATCGATCATCATAATCGCGTTCTTCTTAACGATGCCAATTAACAGCACAATGCCGATGATAGCGATGACATCCAGTTCGTGGCCGCTTATCATGAGCGCTAGCAGAGCTCCAACGCTGGCTGATGGAAGTGTGGATAAAATCGTGACAGGGTGGATAAAACTTTCGTAGAGCACGCCAAGCACGATATACATCGTGATCACCGCCGCCAGAATTAAAAATAACTGGTTGGTGAGCGAGGCTTTGAAGGCGAGCGCTGCACCTTGAAAACGTAGCGTAAATGAGCTGGGTAGTCCAATCTCAGTAGAGGCCTTTTCAATCTCCTGGACCGCGGTGCTGAGCGCGGCATTGGGGGCTAGATTGAAAGAGACGGTAGCAGCTGGGAATTGGCCAAGATGGTTGATAACCAGCGGCGCACGCTGTTCGCTGAGGCTGGCAATCGCGGTGAGGGGAACTTGGCCATTTGTAGAAGTTGTCGATGGCAAATAGATCGAGCCAAGTGTGGCAAGTGCACTCATGCCCTGCTGAAATGCCGGATCGGCTTCCAGTATGACTCGGTACTGGTTTGACTGGGTGAAAATAGTTGAGATAATGCGTTGGCCAAAAGCCGTATAGAGCGCATTATCTACGGCTGCCGGCGTGATACCAAAACGCGCTGCTTGATCGCGGTCAATTTTTACGTAAATAGACAACCCCTTATTTTGCAAGTCAGTCGCGACATCAGCGAGAACCTTGGACTGTGTTAAGCGCGCGATCAACTTGGGTAACCAGGTCTCAAATTCATCCAATTCAGTGTTTTGTAAAGTGAATTGATATTGCGTGGGGCTAACGGTTGCATCAATTGCCAGATCCTGTACCGGCTGCATATAAAGTGACATGCCGGCGACAGAGGCGACGCGTTGCTGCAAGCGTCGAATAATTTCACTGGCATGGGCTGAGCGTTGCTTATGGGGACGCAGATTAATTAAAAAACGCCCACTATTTAAGGCAATATTTGTTCCATCAACGCCAATCAACGAAGAGAGGCTGAGCACATCCGGGTCTTTCAAAATCTCAGTAGCCAGCTCTTGCTGGCGCTGCGCCATTGCGGCATACGAAGTAGTTTGGGACGCTTGCGAAATGGCTTGAATAAGGCCTGTATCTTGCACCGGGAAAAATCCCTTCGGAATAAATAAATACAAGAGCACGGTGCACAGTACTGTGCCTAGCGCGAGGATGAGCGTGTGTGTTTGATGAGCCAGCACCCAGGTTAGAGCTCGCCCATAATAGGCAATCGTGGCTTTGAAAAAAGCCTGGGTTTTGGCGGTCATTGTTCGCTGGCGGGGGAAAGTGTTTGACGCAGATGTAGCAGTAGGGAGTAGATAGGCGCACATCATTGGCACCAACGTGAGCGATACCAGCGCCGAAATTAAAATAGCGACCGCTAAAGTGAGCGCAAATTCATGAAACAATCGGCCGACTACATCTTCCATAAAAAGCAGTGGAATCAGTACTGCAAGCAGCGAGATCGTGAGAGAAATGATGGTGAAGGCAATTTGCTGAGAGCCTTTGAGTGCGGCTTGTAGCGGACTATCGCCTTCTTCAATGAAGCGCGCAATATTTTCGATCATCACAATTGCATCATCGACCACAAAGCCGGTTGCAATGGTGAGCGCCATCAAAGACAAATTATTCAGTGAGAAGCCCCACAGATACATGATGGAAAGCGTGCCGATCAGCGATAAAGGAACCGATAGACTGGGAATTAAAGTGGCATAGAAGTTTGCTAAAAATACAAACATTACCAGCACGACGAGCGCAATCGCTAGCACCAGCTCAAACTGCACATCGCGCACTGAAGCGCGAATGGTTGTGGTGCGATCGGTCAGTACGGTAACCTGCACTGCTGCTGGCAGTGCTTGGTTTAATTGGGGGAGTAAGGCCTTGATATGGTCTGTGGTCTGGATAACATTGGCGCCAGGTTGACGTTGTACATTCAGGATCACAGCTGGGGTTGTATTGACCCAAGCGCCCAGCTTGTCGTTTTCTGCACCTTCAATCACGGTCGCCACATCAGCTAATTTAATCGGCCGGCCATTTTTATAAGCGATAATCGCTTGCGTATATTCTTGAGTGCTTTGCAGTTGGTCATTTGCGTTAATCGTATAGGCGCGTGAGGGGCCGTCAAAACTGCCTTTGGGTAGATTGACATTGAGCACGCCCAGCGTTGTGCGTAACTGCTCCAGAGTCAGGCCGTAAGCGGCCAGCGCGCGTGGATTTGCGCGAATCCGCACGGCGGGCCTGTGTCCACCGCTCAGACTGACTAGGCCAACGCCTGAGACCTGAGATATTTTTTGTGCTAACTGGGTGTGCGCGAGATTTTGCACCTGCGTTAATGGCAACGTAGCCGAAGTCAGCGCAAGCGTTAGAATTGGCGCATCGGCTGGATTGATTTTGGCATAAATGGGCGGAGCGGGCAGGTCGGAGGGAAGTAAATTGCTCGCGGCATTGATGGCTGCCTGTACTTCTTGCTCAGCGCTATCAAGCGGTATTTCAAGATTGAATAGCAAAGTGATGATGGAGGCCCCAGCTGAGCTTGCTGAGGCCATCTGTTTCAGACCTGGCATCTGGCCCAACTGGCGCTCAAGCGGGGCGGTAATTGACGACGTCATCACCTCGGGGCTGGCACCGGGATAAAAAGTTTGCACTTGAATTGTCGGATAATCCAGGGCTGGCAAAGCGGAAATAGGCAAAAAGCGGAGCGCCACCAAACCGGCCAACATAATGGCCGCCATCAATAAGGTGGTGCCAACTGGCCGTAGAATAAAGATGCGTGAGGGATTCATGCTGGTTGGGAGGGGGCAATGGCGATTTTTGTGCCTTCGCGCAAGCGGTCTGCGCCGTCAATCACGACCCGCTCTCCTGGCGCTAATCCAGTTTTGATGCTCGTGTACTCGGCTTTAACTGGGCCGGTTTTAAGCGTGCGCACGGAGACCGTGTTATCGGGATTGATGACATATGCATAGCTGCCGAGCGAACCGTTTTGAATGGCTGCGCTAGGTACAATAGCTACGCCCTCTAGCGTATCAACCAGTAGATTGATGTTAACGAACTGGTTTGGGTAGAGCATATCGTTTTGATTAACGAAGTGCGCCCGCAATTTTACCGTGCCAGTCGCTGGATCAATTTGATTATCGATGGTTTTCAGAAAACCCGTTTCAAGTACTGTGCTGCGGTTGCGATCATAAGCAGATACAGGTAACTTTTGCGTGGAGCGTAAGCGTTTGAGGACGGTGGGTAGCGTGTCCTCCGGTAAACTAAAAATAACGCTAGTCGGCTGCATTTGAGTAATCACGACGATGCCACTGCCATCGTTCGGTTGTACATAATTACCCACATCAACTTGCCGTAGGCCAACGCGACCGCTAAGCGGGGAGGTAATGCGGCAATACGTTAGATTCAGTTGGTACTGGTCGACTTGCGCCCGATCTGCTTGTACGATACCCAGATATTGCTCAACCAGGGAGGCTTGATCTGCGACTTGCTTAGCTGAGATCGAATCCTGTTTCAACAAAATTTGGTAGCGCTTAAGATCCGCTTGCGCTTGTTTCAGTAAAGCTAGATCTTTAGCAAGTACGCCTTGCGCATTTTGTAAGTTAATTTGATGCGGCCGCGGGTCAATTTGCGCGAGCAAATCGCCTTTTTGCACAAATTGCCCTTCTTTGAACGTAATTTTCATCAGCCTGCCTGCAACTTGCGTTTTTGCTGTGAAGCTGGCAAGCGGGGTGACGGTGCCTAGCGCATTGAGTTCAATTGGCATGGCACCGCGCATGACTTGCGCAATTCGTACGGTTTGTACTTGGTCGCTGCCTAGGCGTGAGCTGCTATGTCCTGTAACGGGTGCATTGGCGTGAGCTAAATAGAGCCATCCACGCCAGATGAGTAGCGCGAGCGTGAGCGCGCAAAGCGTGAGCAGGAAGATGCGCCGTCGCATGCCGTGCAGCTTCTTAAGCCCTTGTAAAAAAAAACGCTTTTGATCTGTAATGCGTTTTCCCGCGGTCATGTGATTTTCCTTTAGCGTAGCTTTTTCACGATGTTCTGACTATCGGTAACTGGGCGCGCGCCGCAAACGCGGCTGCTTCGCTTATAAACGCTATAGCGTACACCAGATAAGACGAAAAAGTTATCAATGCGGTATAACGCGTTGTTTAAATCTTTCTTCGAGCGAGCGCAATGCGTCAGCTCATCGCAAGCACCATGCTAGAATCTAGAATTACTGTGGCCTTTGCGCCAGAGTTCTTCTGATTTATACGGCGGTTTTTTGAATGATCCAATCTACTGTGATACTTCGTACAGTGGCGTGTTCTATATGTGTTCTGGCGCTAGCCAGTTGCAGCACGCCTAATCCTAGCGCTATTGATTATCAAGGTGCAGCAAAAACCAAAATCACGCCGCTCGTGCTGCCGCCTGATATGGCGCAGACTGTGGCTCATCAGCGCGGTCCCGCTTCTAATGGCACCGTAACGCTCTCTTCCTATTTGCGTCCTGAGCGGGTCGCCATGCCGTTTGAGTTGGCGCTTGAGCCGCTGGTAGGGATGCAGATTGAGCGTAAAGGGCGTCTGCGGAGGTTGCTGGTGGAACAACAAACTCCGCAGCAGCTATGGCCGCAGATCCGTCAGTTTTGGCAAGCGCAAGGCTTTGCCATAACACTTGACTCGCCTGAGCAGGGGGTGATGGAAACGGATTGGAAAGAAACCTATGCCAAGATTGACCAGGGCATGATTCGCAACACGCTGGCCAAAGTGTTACCGGGCGCTTATGTGACGGGTGAAAGAAATCGGTATCGCCTACGCTTGGAGCCGCGTGCGCAAGGAGGGGCCCATATCTTATTAAATCAGCAGGGTATGCATGAGGTATTGATTGGGCGTAACAAAGAAACGAGTGAGTGGCAAAACACGCCAAATGATCCAGTGCTTGAGGCTGAATATCTACAGCGTTTGATGTACGCGCTGGGGCCGCATAAAGCGAGTCAAACGCAAGCGGTAGCGGCGCAAGATCCCTCAGCTTCTGCCGCTCAGCTAAACGCGGCTTCCCCGGTTAGCGGGTCTCAAATCGATTTCGCTGAGCCATTTGAGCGGGTTTGGTTGTATATAGGCTATGCGCTTGAACGCAGCAACTTCACGCTTGAAACCGGCAACCGCGCACAGGGCATATACACCGTGCGTTATGTTGACCCGGCCGCTTTGAATGCGCCTCAACCTGGTTTTTGGCGTCAAGTTTTTCATGGCAAAAAAGAGCAAGTAGCGAAGCAATACAAGCTGCGCGTGCAGGCCATGACCCAGACTACAACCCATGTCGCTGTGGTCAATGAAGCGGGCGAGATCGATGCTTCCCCATCAGCGCAACGCATCTTAGCGTTGCTGGCTGATCAATTGCATTGAATAATCACGGCGAACACGTTAGAATCTCTGCTTTGCAGTAATTTGCGTGAGCAGAACCTGTGCCGACGTGGTGAAATTGGTAGACACGCTATCTTGAGGGGGTAGTGGCGCAAGCCGTATGAGTTCGAGTCTCATCGTCGGCACCATGTATTTTTTAATGTCAGCTTGTTAGCTTATGTTTGGGTTGGCATGATTGCTTGAATATATAGATATAGGGTTATGTCAGCGGGCGCCCAGCAGCGTTCGTGAACTAGCCTAGAACGATAGAGGATTGTCTTGAACCTCACAGCCTGGTTTCCTGTTTTGCTCTTTATCCTCACGGGCGTGGGCTTGGGTATGGTACTGCTCGGTATTGGCAAAGTACTTGGTCCTAAGCGCCCGAATAGCGAGAAAAATGCACCTTACGAGTGCGGCTTTGAGGCATTTGAAGATGCGCGCATGAAATTTGATGTGCGCTATTACTTAATTGCAATCCTGTTTATTATTTTTGATCTAGAAACCGCCTTTCTTTTTCCGTGGGGTGTCGCGTTAAGGGATATTGGCTGGCCGGGTTTTCTCGCGATGATGATTTTTCTGTTGGAGTTCGTGCTCGGTTTCGCTTATATCTGGAGAAGAGGCGGGCTTGACTGGGAGTAATCAGAGTGCAGCGGCAGGTGCGGATCGCATTGATGTCAAGCTGGAGCGGAGCGCAAAGTTATGAGTATTGAAGGTGCCCTAAAAGAAGGGTTTATCACCACGACCGCGGACAAGTTGATTAATTGGACACGTACCGGCTCATTATGGCCGATGACGTTTGGTCTTGCTTGCTGCGCGGTTGAAATGATGCATGCGGGTGCGTCCCGTTATGATTTAGATCGCTTTGGCGTTGTGTTTCGGCCTAGTCCGCGTCAATCCGACGTGATGATTGTTGCGGGTACGCTGTGTAACAAAATGGCGAGCGCTTTGCGCAAGGTTTATGAGCAGATGGCGGAGCCGCGTTGGGTGATTTCAATGGGCTCATGCGCAAACGGTGGTGGTTATTATCATTACTCGTATTCTGTGGTGCGAGGGTGTGATCGCATTGTGCCGGTTGATATTTATGTACCAGGCTGCCCACCAACGGCCGAGGCTTTAATTTACGGCATTATTCAGTTGCAGGCTAAGATCACGCGCACGAATACGATTGCGCGCTAGGTTTTCTGCAATACGCTTAAATCAGATTTTGATACGGTACTTAGAAGTGGGGCCTTTCTCGATGACAAACAAGCTCGAAGCGCTGATGGCGAATCTCGAGACAGTATTGGGTGCTGATTTGCGCATCAGTCATGCGTTTGGGCAGATCACGGCCGTGGTGAAAGCAGGCGATTATCTTAATGTAATGCGTCAACTACGGGATGAGCCCTCGTTGCGTTTTGAGCAAATGCTTGATTTGTGTGGGGTCGATTATTCAGCCTGTGCCGAAGAGGCTAAAAGCAAGCTGATGGCGGATCAAGGTGAGTCCGCGTCGGCTCGTTTCGCCGCCGTATTACAACTGATCTCGATTACGCATAATTGGCGTTTGCGCGTCAAAGTGTTTGCGCCCAATAACGAATTCCCAGTCCTGCCTTCGGTTGTCCAAATTTGGAACTCAGCTGACTGGTATGAACGAGAAGCATTTGATTTATTCGGTTTAGTCTTTGATGGGCATCCTGATTTGCGCCGGATTTTGACCGACTATGGCTTTATCGGCCATCCATTTCGCAAAGACTTCCCCGTGTCAGGTTATGTTGAGATGCGTTACGACCCTGAACAAAAACGGGTGGTTTACCAACCTGTAACCATCGAGCCGCGCGAAATTATTCCGCGCGTGATTCGTGAAGAAGGCTACGGTGGTTTAAAGCCAGGCCAATCTCATTAACTCAGACTACAACGGATTAAAGCGAAGATTAAGTTGGGATCGCTAAGATGGCAGAAATCAAAAATTACACGCTGAATTTTGGGCCCCAGCATCCGGCTGCCCATGGCGTATTGCGGCTTGTACTTGAGCTTGATGGCGAAGTCATTCAGCGGGCAGACCCGCATATTGGTTTGCTGCACCGAGCCACTGAAAAGCTTGCGGAAACCAGAACTTATTTGCAATCCGTGCCCTATATGGACCGTCTCGATTATGTATCGATGATGGTCAACGAACATGCGTATGTGATGGCGATTGAGCGGATGTTAGGTATTACAGTGCCAATCCGCGCGCAGTATATCCGCGTGTTATTTGATGAAATCACACGGATTCTGAACCATTTAATGTGGCTTGGCTCACATGCGCTGGATGTCGGCGCTATGGCGATATTTCTTTATGCCTTCCGTGAACGTGAAGATTTAATGGACGTTTATGAGGCGGTGTCAGGCGCTCGCATGCATGCTGCTTACTATCGTCCAGGTGGTGTTTATCGGGATTTGCCTGATGCAATGCCGCAATATAAAGCGGCTAAAATTCGCAATGCAAAGGCGTTGACGAAGCTGAACCAGGCACGTCAGGGCTCAGTGCTTGATTTTATTGATGATTTTAGCCAACGCTTTCCGAGCTGTGTCGATGAATATGAAACTTTGCTTACGGACAATCGGATTTGGAAGCAGCGTTTAGTTGATGTTGGGGTTGTGAGTCCCGAGCGCGCGTTGCAACTGGGCCTAACTGGGCCGATGCTGCGTGGTTCAGGGATTGAATGGGATTTGCGCAAAAAGCAGCCTTATGAAGTCTACGATCAGTTGGATTTTGATATTCCAGTGGGTGTCAATGGCGATTGTTATGATCGTTATTTAGTGCGGATTGAAGAAATGCGGCAGTCGACTCGGATTATTCGGCAATGCATAGGCTGGCTGCGCTGCCACCCGGGCCCGGTCATGATCGATAATCCTAAAGTTGCGCCGCCGAAGCGGCTTGAGATGAAAAGCAATATGGAAGCGCTGATTCATCATTTTAAGTTGTTCACTGAAGGCTTTTGCGTGCCAGCAGGGGAGACATATGCTGCAGTCGAACATCCGAAGGGCGAGTTTGGTATTTATTTAGTATCGGATGGGGCTAACAAACCTTATCGGCTCAAAATTCGCGCTCCAGGTTTTGCCCATTTGTCAGCTTTAAACGAAATGGCAAAGGGCCATATGATCGCGGATGCGGTAACCATTATCGGTACGCAAGACATTGTCTTTGGTGAAATTGATCGTTAATCAGGAATCGGGCCTAGTTGTAGTGGGTTGGTGGCTGCCTTTTAAGCGGTAATGTAATTAAGAGTGAACTGGAAAATGCTCTCTGCTGAAGCTTTGAAAGAAATTGATCGTGCGCTAGCCAAATATCCGGCTGAGCAGAAACAGTCGGCTGTGATGGCGGCGCTTGCCATCGCGCAGGACGAGCAGGGTTGGCTCTCTACGGACGTGATGGGCTTTATTGCGGATTATCTTGGCATGCCGGCGATTGCGGTACAGGAAGTCGCAACTTTTTATGCAATGTATGAAACGGCGCCGATTGGCGTGCATAAAATTACCGTTTGCACGAATCTGCCTTGCGCTTTATCTGGCGGGGAAGCCGCCGCTGATTATGTAAAGCATAAACTGGGCATCGGTTTTGGCGAAACTACGCCAGATGGCAAATTTACCTTGCGCGAAGGCGAATGCATGGGCGCTTGCGGGGATGCGCCCGTGTTGTTGGTGAACAATAAACGAATGTGTGGTTTTATGAGCCGTGACAAAATTGATCAATTGCTGAAGGAGCTTGGGCAATGACGTGTTTGCACGAACGCCACTTGCAACCATTGATTCTCGCTGGATTAAATGGCACTAATTGGCAACTCAGTGATTACGTCGCGCGTGGTGGTTACCAGCAATTAAAGCGTATTCTGACGGAAAAAATACTCCCTGAACAAGTGATTGCCGAAGTTAAGGCTTCTGGTTTGCGCGGGCGTGGCGGTGCGGGTTTTCCAACGGGGCTTAAATGGAGCTTCATGCCGCGTCAGTTTCCTGGCCAGAAATATCTGGTATGCAACTCTGATGAAGGCGAACCAGGCACTTTTAAAGATCGCGATATTCTGCTTTACAATCCACATGCGTTGATCGAGGGCATGGCGATTGCTGCTTATGCGATGGGCATTAGCGTTGGATATAATTATATTCATGGTGAAATCTGGCAAGCCTATGAACGTTTTGAGCAGGCGCTTGAGCAAGCTCGCACGGCAGGGTATCTAGGCGCTCATATTCTGGGCTCAGATTTTTCATTTGAGCTCCATGCGCATCACGGTTATGGCGCCTATATCTGCGGTGAAGAGACCGCGTTACTTGAATCCATTGAAGGCAAAAAAGGTCAGCCGCGCTTTAAGCCGCCTTTTCCGGCAAGTTTCGGCTTATTTGGCAAACCGACCACGATCAATAATACAGAAACGTTTGCTGCTGTCCCATTTTTGTTTGCGCTTGGGGGGCAGGCGTATTTAGAGTTGGGTAAACCCAATAACGGTGGGACTAAAATCTTTTCGGTTTCAGGCGATGTAGCCAGACCTGGCAATTACGAAGTGTCGCTAGGTACGCCATTTGCCGAATTATTGGCTTGCGCGGGCGGGATGCGGGACGGTGTTCAGCTCAAAGCGGTGATTCCCGGCGGCTCCTCGGCGCCAGTGGTGCCAGGCGCGATCATGATGCAGACGGATATGGATTACGATTCAATTGCGCAAGCTGGCTCTATGCTTGGCTCAGGCGCTGTGATTGTAATGAATCAAACGCGTTGTATGGTGCGCGCGCTATTGCGCCTAGCTTACTTTTACTATGAAGAATCATGCGGCCAGTGCACGCCATGTCGTGAAGGCACGGGTTGGTTATACCGCGTGGTGCATCGAATCGAGCATGGTAAGGGTGCTCACAATGATCTTGAGCTACTCAATTCAGTTGCTGAAAACATCATGGGTCGCACCATCTGCGCGTTAGGCGATGCGGCTGCGATGCCAGTGCGTGGCATGCTTAAGCACTATTGGCAAGAATTTGAGCATCATATTGAACACAAGCGCTGCCTGGTTGCGCAACCAGTAGAAGCTTTCTAATACGGTTTCAAAATGGTTGAATTGGAAATAGACGGCAAAAAAGTCGAAGTGCCTGAGGGCACGATGGTGATTCAGGCTGCCCAGCAAGTTAATACATATATTCCACATTTTTGCTATCACAAAAAACTGTCAGTTGCTGCCAATTGTCGGATGTGTTTAGTTGAAGTTGAGAAAATGCCCAAAGCGGTGCCTGCTTGTGCGACACCGGTAGCAGCTGGCATGATGGTCAAAACGCGCTCAGAAAAAGCCGTTAAAGCCCAGCAAGCCGTGATGGAGTTTCTCCTGATTAACCATCCGCTGGATTGCCCGATTTGCGATCAGGGCGGTGAATGCCAATTGCAAGATCTTGCCGTAGGGTATGGCAAAACACAGTCGCGCTATAGCGAAGAAAAGCGTGTAGTTTTTCATAAAAATATTGGCCCGCTCGTCTCAATGGAAGAAATGGCGCGCTGCATTCATTGCACGCGCTGCGTGCGTTTTGGTCAAGAAGTGGCTGGCGTGATGGAACTTGGGATGCTGGGCCGAGGTGAGCATTCTGAAATTACGGCTTTTGTTGGACAAACCGTCGATTCAGAGTTGTCGGGCAATATGATTGACTTGTGTCCGGTGGGCGCTCTGACCTCAAAACCTTTCCGTTACAGTGCGCGGACTTGGGAGTTAGCGCGTCGTAAATCAATTAGCCCGCATGATAGCGTGGGCGCTAACCTGGTCGTGCAAGTCAAAGGAAACCGGGTGATGCGCGTTTTGCCCTTTGAAAACGAAGCCGTTAATGAATGTTGGCTGTCTGACAAAGATCGTTTTGCCTATGAAGCGCTCAATAGTAGCGAGCGCCTCACGCAGCCCATGATTAAGCAAAATGGACAATGGCATGAAGTCGCCTGGCATAGCGCATTAACCTATATTACAGAAGGCTTAGGCAAGATCAAGCAAAGCCATGGCGCAGCTTCAATTGGCGCGCTTGCTAGTCCGCATAGTACGTTAGAAGAACTCCATCTATGGCAGCAGCTCGCGCGTGGGATTGGCACGGAAAATATTGATTTCCGTTTGCGGCAAATTGATTTTAATCAGGCTCTGCCTAAAGCGCCATGGCTTGGCATGGCCATTGAAGATTTATCCAACCTGGATAGCGCGTTGATTGTGGGCGCGTTGCTCTGTAATGATCATCCATTATTTGCTGCGCGTTTGCGGCAAGCGGCGAAGGCCGGTGCGCAGATCAATCTATTGCATGCGATTGATGATAATGCACTGATTCCAAGCGCTCAGCGGCTGATAGCGGCGCCTTCTGCTTGGCTGGGGGAATTGGCCGGGATTGCTGTGGCGCTGGCGCAGGCGCAGGGAATAGCCGCGCCTGAAGGGTTGCACGGTGTTACGCCATCGGCGGCTGCCCGAGAAATGGCGACGCGGCTTAACCAACCCGAGTTAGGCGCGCGGCGCGCACTATTCTTAGGTAATGCAGTGGTTCAGCATCCAGATTTTAGCTTGCTTTATGCGGTTGCTCAGTGGATTGCGCAGCACACTGGCGCACAGCTTGGTTTTTTAACTGAGGCGGCGAATACAGTTGGTGCGCATTTGGTGGGCGCTGTGCCGAGAGCTGGCGGTTTGCCTGCGGCGGAAATGTTTAAGCAAGCACGCAAGGCTTATCTATTGCTGAATGTAGAGGCGGACTATGACACGGCAAATCCAGCGCAGGCGCGTTCTGCGTTAGCACAAGCTGAGATGGTTGTGAGCTTATCAAGCTTTAAGCATGGGCTGGATTACGCTGATGTGTTGCTACCCGTTGCGCCGTTTACCGAGACCGCCGGGACTTTCATCAATGCACAGGGTACCGTACAAAGTTTTAATGGTGTAGTACAGGCGCTAGGCGAAGCTCGCCCAGGTTGGAAAATTTTGACGGCACTGGGTCAATTGCTTGACTTGCCTGGCTTCTCTTATGACTCGTCTGAAGCGGTGCGCGCTGCTGCGCTTAGCCGGATCGAGATTGCTGCGCAGCTGTCTAACGCTAGCCAGCTTGCGCCGGCGCTAGAAGCTCAGCATCTTAAATCAGCAGCTCAAGGTGAGATGGTGTTTGAGCGTTTACCTGAGGTGCCAATCTATCATGCCGATCCGCTGGTGCGTCATGCTGAATCGTTGCAACTCACCCGTACCGCGCAGGCCGCGGAGCGTGTATCGTTACCCACTGAGTTGTTCGACCAGTTGGGCTTGACCGAAGGCGATGTAGTCCGCATCAGTCAGGGAGAATATTCGGTAACGATGCCAGCGCTGCGCGATGCGCGTTTGCCGCAAACTGTGCTGCGAGTGCCAGCCGCAACTCGTGCTTCAGCTCAGCTAGCGGGCCTGTTTGGCGAGCTGCGGGTAGAAAGGGTGTAAGGCAAGGGCTCTGATTATGTTCGATACAATCAACACACTAGGTATGCAGGCGCTTGGCTCGGCCTGGCCCACTGTATGGATAATTTTACGCATTCTGGTGCTCTGCGTTGGCTTGCTATTGTCAGTCGCTTATTTGATCTTATGGGAACGCAAGCTCATCGGTTGGATGCATGTGCGCCTTGGACCCAACCGGGTCGGGCCATTAGGCTTGCTGCAGCCGATTGCTGATGTGCTTAAGTTGCTGTTGAAAGAAGTCATTAGACCGACTAAGGCAACTCACTGGTTGTATGGATTAGCGCCGATTATGACCGTAGCGCCGGCGTTAGCTGTATGGGCGGTGATTCCATTTCAGGCCAAAGCGGTTTTGGCAAATGTGAATGCCGGGCTTTTATATGTGATGGCGATTTCATCGGTGGGCGTGTATGGTGTGATCCTTGCCGGTTGGGCGTCAAACTCCAAGTATGCTTTTTTGGGCGCAATGCGTGCCTCAGCGCAGATGATTTCTTATGAAATCGCGATGGGGCTGGCTTTGGTCGTGGTGCTGATGACAGCCGGCAGTTTAAATCTGTCAGAGATTGTGCATTCTCAGCAGCGTGGTATGTTTGCGGACTTAGGGCTTAACCTCCTCTCATGGAATTGGTTGCCGTTATTGCCGGTGTTTGGCGTTTATTTTATTTCGGGTATTGCTGAAACCAATCGCCACCCATTTGACGTGGTTGAAGGTGAGTCAGAGATTGTTGCCGGGCATATGGTGGATTACTCAGGGATGGCGTTCGCGCTCTTTTTCCTGGCTGAATACATTAATATGATCGTGATCTCGGCGCTCACCGCACTCCTTTTTTTAGGCGGCTGGGATGCACCCTTGGCAGCGCTTTCATTCGTACCTGGCGGGCTTTGGTTCGCATTCAAAATTTTTCTGTTGCTGTCGATTTTTATTTGGGCGCGCGCGACTTTTCCGCGCTACCGCTATGACCAAATTATGCGCTTGGGCTGGAAGATTTTTATTCCAGTGACGTTGGTCTGGCTCGCGGTGGTGGGATTTTGGATTATGTCGCCCTGGAATATTTGGCGCTAAGGATCTTAAACCGAGCTCTGATAAAGTGACGTTGCGTGGTTTTGGCCGCGTTGCCAAGCCTATTGAACGGATCAAATTATGTTAACCGCGATTAAAAATTTCTTTAAGAATTTTTTCTTAATTGAGCTCTTCAGAGGGATGGCGCTGACCGGGCGTTATGCGTTTGCACGCAAAATCACCGTGCAATTTCCAGAAGAAAAAACCCCGCTCTCGCCACGCTTTCGGGGCTTGCATGCGCTGCGCCGCTATCCAAATGGGGAAGAGCGTTGCATTGCTTGCAAGTTATGCGAAGCGGTGTGTCCAGCGTTGGCGATCACGATTGAATCAGAATTGCGTGAAGATAATACGCGCCGTACGACACGTTATGATATTGATCTGACGAAATGCATTTACTGTGGCCTATGCGAAGAAAGTTGCCCAGTCGATTCGATTGTTGAAACGCAGATCCTCGAATATCACGGCGAAAAACGGGGCGATCTATATTTCACTAAAGAGATGCTATTGGCCGTGGGAGACCGCTATGAAGCTCAAATTGCCGAGACCAAGGCGGCTGACGCGCCCTATCGTTGATTGAGAGACTAAATGGAATTCACCACTTTACTGTTTTACATTTTTGCGTCGATCCTCGTCGTATCTGCGCTACGCATCATTACCGCGTCTGATCCCGTGCAATCTGCGCTTTTTTTAGTCTTGGCCTTTTTTAACGCTGCGGCGCTTTGGCTCCTTTTGCACGCCGAGTTTCTAGCGATTCTACTCGTGTTAGTTTATGTCGGCGCAGTGATGGTGTTGTTTCTCTTCGTTGTGATGATGCTCGATCTTGATTTAGGGAAGCTGCGGCGCGACTTTAAACGCTTTGTGCCAACCTCAATGATCGTTGGCGGTTTGCTGATTACGGAGATTGCTTTAATCCTATGGCGCGGGTATGGCGGAGCGACTGCGTCAGCGAATCATTTACACGTTGCTCAGGCCAATGATGATGCAGTCTCAAACACGCGTGCACTAGGCAAATTAATTTATACCGACTACATTTTTGCGTTTGAAATTGCCGGACTTTTATTGCTGGTGGCGATGATTGCGGCGGTTGCGCTAACGCTACATCATGGTAAAGATCGTAAACGAACTGACTCGGCAAAGCAAATTCGCGTGCGCCGCGAGGACCGGGTACGGATCGTTAAAATGCGCTCTGAAGCGAGAGTGGAGAGCGCTGCCAGTCCATCTGGATCGGTTGATCAAGCTCGTGACAAAAGCATAAGCTGAAGCAGAAGGAATAAACATGACCCTAACCCTGGCCCACTATCTAGTGCTTGCAGCGATTTTATTTGCAATTAGCATCGTTGGCATTTTTTTGAATCGACGCAATCTAATTGTGATTTTGATGGCGATTGAATTAATGTTGCTTGCGGTCAATACTAATTTTGTCGCTTTCTCACGCTATCTTGGCGACGCGCATGGCCAGGTTTTTGTCTTTTTTGTCTTAACTGTGGCCGCTGCTGAAGCAGCGATTGGGTTGGCGATTTTAGTTACCCTGTTTCGCAGGTCCGATACGATCAACGTTGAAGATCTCGATCAGCTTAAAGGTTAATTAGGTTATTTCATAATGACAGCAACACTTGACTCTAATTTGCTGCTGGCAATCCCGCTGGCTCCACTCGCCGGTGCTCTGCTCGCTGGGCTTTTTGGCAAAACTATTGGCCGCGCAGGCGCACATACGGTAACGATACTGGGTGTCGCACTTGCCTTTGGATTATCGGCCTTGACTTTATATCAGGTGATGGGCGGTGCAGCCTATAACGCAACCCTATACGAATGGATGCGCGTGCCGACCCAGTTAGGAACGCTTAAATTTGAGATTGGTTTTTTAATTGATTCATTAAGCGCTCTGATGATGTGTGTGGTCAGTTTTGTCTCGCTGATGGTGCATATCTATACGATCGGTTACATGCGCGATGACCCGGGCTACCAACGTTTTTTCTCATATATTTCGCTGTTTACTTTCGCGATGCTCATGCTCGTTATGAGCAATAATTTTTTACAGCTTTTTTTCGGCTGGGAAGCGGTTGGCGTTGTATCGTATTTGCTGATTGGTTTTTGGTACACTAAACCAACCGCTATTTACGCCAATATGAAAGCTTTTATCGTGAATCGGGTGGGCGATTTTGGTTTTATCCTGGGCATTGGTTTGCTGTTCGCTTATGCCGGCTCGCTTAACTATGGCGATGTGTTTGCACAACGCGAGGCTTTGGCGGCGCTCACTTTCCCGGGCACCCCATGGGGGCTTTTAACGGTTGCTTGTATTTGTCTTTTTATTGGCGCAATGGGCAAATCTGCCCAGTTTCCGTTGCATGTTTGGCTGCCTGATTCAATGGAAGGCCCGACCCCAATTTCTGCGCTGATTCACGCCGCCACCATGGTAACGGCAGGTATTTTTATGGTCGCGCGGGTGTCGCCGTTGTTTGAATTGACTGACAGCGCGTTATCTTTTGTTTTAATCATCGGCGCCATCACCACTTTGTTGATGGGGCTGCTGGGCCTGGTGCAAAATGACATCAAACGAGTCGTTGCTTATTCAACGCTCTCGCAGTTGGGTTATATGACCGTTGCATTGGGTGTGTCGGCTTATCCGGTGGCGATTTTTCATCTGATGACGCACGCGTTTTTCAAGGCCTTGCTATTTCTTGCGGCAGGTTCAGTGATTATCGGCATGCATCACGAGCAAGATATGCGCTATATGGGCGGCTTGCGCAAAGCGATGCCGATTACTTGGTTGACCTCGCTGATTGGCTCGCTGGCCTTAATTGGTACTCCATTCTTCTCGGGGTTTTATTCAAAAGATTCAATTATTGAGGCGGTTAAATATTCATCGATTGCAGGCTCTGGTTTTGCCTATTTCGCCGTAGTGGCAAGCGTCTTTGTCACGGCTTTATACTCGTTTCGAATGATGTTCTTGGTGTTTTATGGCAAACCGCGCTGGCATGAAGCTCAGCATAGCGCCGACCATAGCCATAGCACTCACGCTCACACTCCGCATGAATCGCCGTGGGTTGTCACCGTGCCGTTGATTTTACTTGCCATTCCCTCAATCCTGAGCGGTGCGCTAGCGATTGGCCCACTGCTCTATGGTGATTTTTTCGAGCACGGGGTGGCCTTTGAGCGAGTCATTTATATCGGTGCAAATCATCTTGCCTTGCACTCAATGGCCGCTGAGTTCCATGGCTGGGCCGAAATGGCGCGGCATGCATTGACTACGCTACCGGTATGGCTCATGTGCGCAGGGGTGGCGGTTGCATGGCTAGGTTATTTACGGTATCCCGCCGTGCCAAGTGCGATTAAAGCCCGTTTGCGCTGGTTTCATACGCTATTTGAAAACAAATATTATTTGGACAAGCTCAATCAAGCGGTGTTTGCGCGGGGCGCAGTTGTGCTGGGTGCAGGTTTATCTCGTACTGGCGAGCGCAAAATCATTGATGCCGCTGTGAATGGCAGTGCGCGTCTCGTGGGCTGGTTTGCAAGCGTCATGCGCTCTTTGCAATCGGGTTATATTTATCACTATGCATTCGCGATGATCGTTGGCATGTTAGCGCTGCTCACGCTCTTTGTCACGATTGGCGGCAAATAAGCAGAAAGAGAACCGTATTCAAATGCAATCTTTTCAATCCTTCCCATTTCTCAGCCTGGCGATCGGCCTGCCGCTTGCTTTTGGCGTTTTGGTTTTGATCAGTAGCGCTTACCTCAAACCCACATGCGTGCGTTGGCTTGCCTTGCTCGGCGCGAGCCTGAGTTTTGTCGTTACTTTGCCGCTCATGATCTACTTTAATGCGCAAACAGCGGCTTTGCAGTTCGTTGAGCGGGTCAATTGGATCGAGCGCTTTAATGTCTCATACTACCTTGGCATTGATGGTATTTCACTATGGTTTGTACCTCTCACGGCCTTGATCACAGTGTTGGTGATTATTGCTAGCTGGACCTCAGTGACGCGACATATTGCGCAATATCTGGCCGCCTTTTTGATCCTGTCTGGCTTGATGGTGGGGGTTTTTTGCGCCCAAGATGGCCTATTATTTTACGTATTTTTTGAAGCGACATTGATTCCGATGTACCTCATCATCGGTGTTTGGGGTGGCCCCAATCGGGTCTACGCAGCGTTCAAATTTTTCCTCTATACGCTTTTCGGCTCGCTGTTAATGCTCGTTGCGCTGTTGTATTTATATGCGAGCTCGGGCAGCTTTGAGCTTGTTGCTTGGCAGCAGTTACCGTTACCGATGCTACCGCAACTATTGTTATTCGGCGCGTTTTTTATGGCCTTTGCGGTGAAAGTGCCAATGTGGCCCGTGCATACTTGGTTGCCTGATGCTCACGTTGAAGCGCCAACGGGCGGTTCCGTGGTGTTAGCGGCGATCATGCTAAAGCTTGGCGCTTATGGTTTTCTGCGTTTCTCGCTGCCCATTGCGCCGGATGCCAGCCATTTCTTAGCGCCGGCGATGATTACATTGTCGCTCATCGCAGTGATTTATATCGGTCTCGTTGCGTTGGTGCAAACGGATATGAAAAAACTTGTCGCGTATTCATCGATTGCACATATGGGTTTTGCGACATTGGGTTTTTTCATGTTTGATACGCTGGGCATGGAAGGCGCGCTGGTACAGATGATTTCACACGGTTTTGTCTCGGGCGCAATGTTTTTATGCATTGGCATATTGTATGATCGTATGCATACCCGCTTGATGGCGGATTACGGCGGTGTCGCCAATGTCATGCCCAAATTTGCTGCGTTCTCCATGCTCTTTTCAATGGCTAATTGCGGCTTGCCAGGCACTTCAGGTTTTGTCGGTGAGTGGATGGTTATTCTAGCTGCGGTCCGATTCAATTTCTGGATTGGCTTGCTAGCGGCGCTCACTTTGATCTTAGGTGCAGCTTATACCTTGTGGATGTATAAAAAGGTGCAGTTTGGCGCAGTAGCTAACCCGCAAGTCGCGCAGCTCAAAGATCTCAATCGGCGCGAATTTTCAATCTTGCTAGTGCTGGCGGCATTCGTGTTAGCGTTAGGCGTTTGGCCAAAACCCTTGACCGAAGTGATGCATACCTCGGTTGCTCATCTGTTGTCTCATGTGGCGCAATCGAAACTACCATCATAAAGTCGCCGCAAACCGCGGTGCTCGGCTTGAGGTGGATTTGCCATAGATTTTATTGCGCTAAGCCAGCGCTGCTTTGCTTCATTTCAGTCCAATTATGCAAAACACCTATATGACCCTATTGCTGCCCGATGCCTTGTTGTTGTTGGCAGTCATCCTTGCTTGGCTTAATGATATTGTCACTGGCGCGACAAATCGGGCCGGACAGCGCATGACTTATGCGATTGCTGTGATAGCGTCGCTGCTTAGCGCGTTTGGCTATCTATGGCTTGCCGCCCAAGGCCAGTCGCATTATTTCTTCGAAAATATGTATGTGGTTGATCCGTTCGCCAACGTGATGAAAGCAACTGTGACCGCGGGGTTTGCCGTTGCGCTCATTTATTCGAGGAAATATATTGAGGAACGCGGGCTATTGCGCGGCGATTTTTATTTACTGGCAATGTTCTCATTGCTCGGACAGTTGGTGATGATCTCAGGTCATAACTTTCTGATGCTCTATCTTGGGCTTGAGTTGATGTCATTGTCGCTTTATGCATTGATTGCGCTGCGCCCTGATGATGACGCGCAGCAGCCAACTGCTTCACGCACGATGCCTAAATTGGCAGCAGAAGCTGCTATCAAATATTATGTATTGGGCGCATTAGCTTCAGGCTTTTTGCTCTATGGCATCTCGATGCTTTATGGCGCAACCGGTTCGCTTGATTTAGAAGAAGTGTTCCGCGCCATTGCCTCTGGCCGCATTAACTATACCGTATTGCTATTTGGGGTGGTTTTTATTGTGGCGGGTGTCGCTTTTAAGTTAGGTGCCGTACCTTTTCACATGTGGGTCCCCGACGTTTATCATGGCGCGCCTACTGCAATGACGTTACTCATCGGGGGCGGACCGAAGGTAGCGGCTTTTGCTTGGGGCTTGCGCTTACTGGTGGTTGGCCTACTGCCATTGGCTATCGATTGGCAACAGATGTTAGTGATCTTGGCTGCGCTTTCCTTGATTGTTGGTAATTTGGTTGGGATTGCGCAAAAAAGCATTAAACGCATGTTGGCTTATTCAGCCATCTCGAATATGGGTTTTGTGCTACTAGGCCTTTTGTCAGGTGTGGTGGGCGGTCGATTAGATAATATTGTTGGCGCTTATAGTGCTGCCACGTTTTACAGCATCATTTATTTACTGACCACGCTTGGTAGTTTTGGCATCGTTATGCTGCTTGCGCGCCGTGACTTTGAAGTAGACAGCATTGATGCATTTAAAGGACTTAACCAGCGTCACCCGCTGTTTGCATTCGTCATGTTGGTGATGATGTTTTCCCTTGCAGGAATTCCGCCCGCAGCAGGATTTTACGCAAAGTTTGCCGTGCTTGAGGCGGTGATGAATACCGGTTTGACTTGGCTGGTGGTATTGGCGGTGCTTTCCTCGCTCTTGGGGGCTTTCTATTATTTACGTATCGTTAAACTGATGTATTTTGATGCGCCTGTCGACCAAACGCCATTGGTTGCCTATGCGGGTGCGCGCATTGTGCTGGTGGCCAATGGTTGCGCACTGTTAGCATTGGGCTTAATGCCTGGTCCGTTATTGTCGCTGTGTACGCGCGTCCTCCAGCAAACTTTGTTTCCTTAAAATGTCAATAACGGGTTGGTTTATTGTAGGGCTGGCCGGGTTCTTGGCAAATGCGCCGTTTCTGAACCAACGGTTCTTTGGCATGTTGCCGTTGTCGTGGGTTCTCGCTAATGGTCGTAAACGAATCGGTTGGCGCTTGCTTGAATTGATGGTGCTTTACTTTGCAGTGGGGGCATTGAGCTTTTTGCTAGAAGCGCGAGCAGGGAATGTTTTTGTGCAAAGCTGGCCATTTTATGCGGTGACCTTTGGCTTTTTTTTAGTATTGGCTTTTCCCGGGTTTGTGTTTTGTTATTTGATGAAGCGCTGAAAAAATTTTGTTTGAAAAATAAAACGGAGGGAGAGTGTCCTCCGCAGGTTTTTACAAATGGCTTGAGTAGGGCGGAAGAGGAGCGCTCTCTTCTATATATTCCTTCAGTAACCTGATTGCCTCTCTATGTCCCTTGCGTTCTGCTATGATGAGCGGCGTATCTCGGCCTCTATTTTCTGCATGCGGATTGGCATGATACAAGAAGAGTTTAGCCATCGAGTTCGTCTGTCCAGCTGAAGCCGCTGTGTGCAAAGGGGTTCGTTTCAAATTATTGGCTGCCTCTATATCTGCCCCTAACTCGATAAGTCGTTCAACCAGCTCCGAGTTTCCGGTTTCGCACGCATAATGTAGAGCGGTATTTTCGCCAGCCGATTTTGTGGATATGTCAGCACCTGATGTCACCAGTGCTTCGATTTTTTGTATCTTCCCATCTGGTTTTTTAGCTTCTTTAAGTAATTTGCGATTGAGATCTTTTTGTTTTAACGATTGTTTTAATTTCCGAAAAAGGCCGATAGGCTCGCCAGGAGTTCTTGTATAACTAGGTGGTATGGCGTTATATGGGTTTTCATAACAAGGGGGAAATCGAACTGAGGACTGGTTTTCTGAGAGAGAGGGAGAGCGGATTAGCATTATTTATCCAAGCTGAAGTCAATTAAATTGAGTATATACAGTAAACTTTCAAAGTATTTTTGAATGGGCGAAGCTAATATCAGGTTGACGAAGGCTGCCTTGTTTGGTTCAAACTGCAGCTATCTAGCGAGCCGCCATAAATGCTGTTTTGTAAGCTTTAAAAGCCTATATCATGTCCATTTTGTGCATTTTAAAGATTCTTTATCGATCCGATGATCATTATCCTATCTCCAGCTAAATCACTTGATTACAAAACCCCAGCTCAGCTTGAGCACGCTACGCTACCTGCTTTTGTTCAGGATTCAGCTCAGCTAATTGATATACTGCGTACTTTCTCTCCGGCGCAGATTGCAAGTTTGATGGGTCTTTCGGATGAGCTCGCGCACTTGAATTTTCAGCGTTATGTAGATTGGTCGCCGGCGTTTCCCGTGGCCCAGTCAAAACAAGCCGTATTGGCTTTTAATGGCGATGTTTATGCTGGACTTAACGCAGCAACGCTGACGGCGGAAGCATTGATGTGGGCGCAAGATCATTTGCGTATCTTATCGGGCTTATATGGCGTATTGCGGCCATTGGATCTGATGCAGCCATATCGGCTTGAAATGGGCATTCGTCTGCCGAATTCTCATGGCAAAGATCTATATGCTTTTTGGGGGGAGAGAATAACCCAGGCTTTGAATGCCGAGTTAGGTCATACGATACACGGCGCGTCCCCAATTGTACTGAACCTTGCCTCGACTGAATACTTCAAATCTATTCAACCTAAGCTACTCAAAGCAACTGTAGTCACCCCAATTTTTGAAGACTGGAAGAATGGGCGTTATAAGATCATTAGCTTTTACGCCAAACGCGCGCGCGGTCTAATGGCGCGCTACGCGGTCTTGAATCAGATTGATGAAGTCGCGCAATTAAAATATTTTGATAGCGAAGGGTATCAATTTGAACCACAAGCATCTGATGAACTGAATTGGGTGTTTAGGCGGCGCATGGCGGCATAGGCTCGCCGCTCAAAAAGTAATAGCTGCTCAGACAAGAAATACGCGCTTAGCGTTTGGGCAGGCACGGTTGTTCTTGCTGCAACACATCTCTAACTTCTGTACAATCCTGGCTCTCTGGTTTACCGAGCCCGGCCGGCCAACACATAATTCTGAAATAGCCGGCTACGTTTGTTTTCAAGCCAGAGCGAGACCAAAAATTTCTAATAGCAACAATATAATTGAAAAGGAGGAGGCTAATGTTAGGCATTAATAACGGCGGCGTGTATCACATGGCTAACAAATTTTTGCCGTTTGCGTTGATTCCCCCCCGCGCTGGAACGCAAGAGAAAGCCGTGGAGAATTTGGCTCTGGAGGCTATGCCACCTCTCTCTGAAGAGCCAGCTCAAATGACTCATCGTCGGGGGCAAGGTTCGCCAAAGGCTAAACTAGATTCACTCCCTTTTGAAATCTTAGAAGACATCATAAAATATTTAGATACGCAGAGTAGAGAAAGATTGTTTGAGGCCTTAACTTTGGAATCTAAAAAGGGCTTTCTCGAAACGTTCATGAGCTGGCTCCCTTACAGTCAGTCAGCAGTTTTGTCTGAAACCAAGCCAGAAAATCTATTTTGGCGGAGAATTCCACCGAAATACCAGAAAATTCAGGCGCAATCAAATTTGTGTTTACAAACTTATGCTTTAAATCGAATAAAAGAACTATCGTGCTTAGGTAAGCTAGATAGAATCGTGGAGGGCCATCGGCTTTTCGACTTAATTCATCTCATTTCTAGTCCCGTGATATGGGATCTTTTTAAGCAAGAAATTCATGCAAAACCTAAATTAGAAAAGCTATGGAATTGGGTAGAAAGCTGGGGGGGTTCTGAAAGAACATTTGCTAAAGGTGACAGAGTCTCTGCGTCAAATGCTCAGCAAAAATCTGACTTAGAGCAAGCACTACTTAATTGGATCGAGCGCTCAAAAATCGAAGAGGTGCAACAGATGGCGGCGAGAGCCCTAACTCTATTGACTAAAGCGGAGGTGGATTTAAGTGAGCACGATTTTAATAAAATCCGTGCCCCAGGGGCAGATTTAAGCGACGGTCAGTTTAACAACACTCGGTTTAAAGGGGCGGATTTAAGCTATGCCAATTTCTACGGAGCATCGTTGAAAGGCGCTGATTTGCGAGAAGCCAATTTGGCGCAGTTGAATTTTTGGAGGCTGCCCACGGTATGGGTAGGCAGCTTAGTGCATGACTGCTGTTATTCGCCTGATGGGTATTGGTTAGCTGTGAGTACGGATGAGGGCCAAATTGGACTGTATCAAGCGCGAGCTTTAAAGCTGGCGCATACGCTGAATGGGCATAGTGCTGCTGTGACGCACTTGAATTTTTCGTCAGATAGTAAGTTTTTGGCTTCAGGGGGCAAAGATCACAAGGTAATGGTGTGGGATATAGAAAAGAAAGCGTTACTGCGTGAACGAGTCGAGCATAATGCTTCGATTACCAATATAAAGTTTTTGTCAAATAGCGAGCTGCTGGCGTCAGGAAGCGCTGATGGTACGCTGGTGCTGCATAATCTGCAATCTGGCGCGTTGAGGAGAATTCAGCACCCTATTGGCGGCACTATACTGGCTCTGGAGACGTTGCCTAATAACGGGTTTTTAGTGTCGTGGGACGGTGCTCAGGAGGTGCTCAGGTGGGATGGGGGCACGCAAGAAGCGGCCTGTTTTTGCCGAAATACAGAGGAGATCCAGAGTATAAAGGTATCGTCAGACGGTAAACTTTTAGCGCTGGGGGTGTTTAATACGGTAGAGCTGTGGAGCTTAGAGAAACAGAAAAAGCTGGGTGTTTTTGGAGGGCATCATGATCGAGTGAATGCTCTAGAGTTTTCACCAGATGACGAGTTTTTGGCATCGGTGAGCGACGATGAAACGGTCAGGCTATGGAATGTGCGAAGCGTGATTGCGTCAGGTAGCGATTTTTGGGTATCGGCGAGCGAAAATGGACCACCGATGCTTGCCTTGAAGAAGGAGGAAAGCATTGTATCGCCACACTCTCAGACCATTTCGCCAGATGGCGAACCTTTAGCGTCGGCGAGTGGCGTATTCAGGATGTGTGGAAGATTAAGCGCTGACTCGTATGTTCAGCTTAAAGGTTATAGAAAGGGGGCATGGGGAATGAGTTTTGCCCCCGATGGCAAGGTACTTGCATTGAGTGGAAATCAGGAGGTTGTATTGTGGAATGTCTCTGGCTGGAGAGAGGGATCATATTCTGACCTTTATTTATCTCAAGCAGAGCCGAGTGTCACGGGTATGGGTATCAAGGATGCCAAGGGGTTAGATTCCATAAATAAACACTTCCTGCAATGCAAAGGCGTAACTGAGAATCCTCTGTCTGCAGAGCGTAGCGCTCAATGTATTTGAGATAAAGCGGAGGAAACGAGGCAGGCTAGCGGGTCTTTAAGTAGCTTCGCTGGCATTTAGCAAAGTCATAAGATAGAGATACCTTCATCATGGATACTCCTGTCTATTCAATGGGTTAGATTGTGAATTCCCATTTTGGCGCATCGTGATGCCGTTTAGGGTGGGAGCGTCATCTCACTCACTGTATTATGAAAGAGTTTGAGTGAGGCTCATATTCAGTTGGCAATCCGATTGGAGCGTTCTTTTTTCTAGTGCGCAGATGAAGTGCTTTGCCTTTGATGCGTGCTTTTTACCGGCGCGGCCGTTTTACGTTTGACTGATGCTGGCTTGGGTTCGTTATAATCAAAAGCAAGCAGCTGATTGGCTAAATAGCCGCAACGAAATTCCAAAACATCAGGTTTAGACCGTTCAGCTTTGCGGTAGCCGACCCCGGATATGGAGACGATTGTATCCACTTTAACGCGCTGTTTTTTATTATTGAAAGGCTGATGCCAAGGCAAGAGGCTGGCCTGCCCATTATCTAAAGCACCATCTGGGAATTCAATCCGCGTGTAAAGTGGCAGTGTAGTCACAACAAAACTGGCATGGGCGGCACAGTCTGCAACAAGCGGTGTGGCTTGTTGTTGAGTGATAAATTGCTTGACCAAATCAAGATGCTCATCGCGCCGGCCAGCATGGCTTGGAAGCGGCAATAAAAGCATTAAGCAACCCACCAGCAGTACAATTATCTGCATAAACTGGCGTACCGGACAGATGATATAGAGAGTAAAAATTTGTATATTTGTATTATTGCAATGTGGTCGGGGCGACATGATTCGAACATGCGACCCTCTGATCCCAAATCAGATGCGCTACCAGGCTGCGCTACGCCCCGACAACAAGACCGCAATTCTATTAGATGTTGCGCGCTACGTCAAAAGATTCTGCGAAATAAATTGCGATGGTCTGGATCATGCAGTGGATCGGGGGTTTGCTGCGTGCTGCGCAAAGTACCATTTGAATCGAAATGAAAGTGATAGAGTACGTACCATACATCATTGTCCCTATAACGGTAGCTCCACACTTCGCGTTGCATGCGAGGGAACTTAGCGATTTCTAGGGGTTTGCCGAAATTGGTTAAAACATCGTGTCGAGTCCATAAGCCAATTTGTGCTTGCTCAAATTCTGATTCTGCCAAGACTTGCCGCACCTGAGAAATTTTACCGTCGGCATCGATGTCTATGGCTGTTGTTTTCTCACCGAAAGGCCGTGTGTGCCACATGAGGCGCTTGCTGCCATTAGGCAGCTCATAGACTTCACGCGGCTGGCCTAATTTTGCGATGGCAGAGGCTTCATCTGGGCCAAATTTCCCGTTTTGCCATGGAGTAGCGCAAGCGGCAAGAGCAAAAGTCGCTATACTCATCAGCATTTTGCACGGCCATGAGTTTGAGAAAAGAAGTCTAGAAATGAACCGTATCTGCATAAAAATTCCGAAATAAGGGGCAGTAAAGTTAGCGTAAATGGTTAATCTTGGAGGCGGTAAACTTCACGTTGGAACGTCTGACGCTTTTCTGTACAGTATGTACTATACAAAAAGCATAGTATACTTAGTTCTTCATGTTTTCATGAAAGTGCGAGCGCTTAGCTTAATAATAGTCGTTCAGATAAATTTATATAGGTTAAGTCATATTGTTTTTCACGGCGCGGCCTTTCTTCCGCGACCGCTTGTTTTTATAAAGGAATGTTATGTCAATTGTAGGTGAAAAAAAATCTGAAGTTATTGCGCAATTTGCGCGTGGCGCCAAAGATACCGGTTCGCCCGAAGTGCAAGTTGCTTTGTTGACGGCGCGTATTAATGAGTTGACCGTTCATTTCAAAGCCCACAATAAAGATCATCATAGCCGCCGAGGCTTGCTGCAAATGGTAAGCCGCCGCCGCAGCTTGCTGAAATATTTGCAAAAAAAATCACTGGAACGTTATCAAGCACTGATCCAAGCATTAGGGCTACGTAAGTAAATGCTGTATTGAGATCGTATGCCTGCATCAGCCTTGCTGCTGATGCAGGCATTTTGCTTTTTGCAGCACATAAAACAAGGAATATTATGTTGAAGAAAATTGTTAAAGAATTTCAATGGGGACGTCATACGGTCCGACTTGAAACGGGCGAAATAGCCCGTCAAGCGAGCGGCGCTGTCTTGGTCGATATGAATGAAACGGTTGTGCTAGCAACGGTAGTAGGTGCAAAAAGCGCAAAGCCCGGTCAGGATTTTTTTCCGTTGACAGTGGATTACATTGAAAAAACTTATGCGGCGGGCAAAATTCCAGGGGGCTTTTTTCGTCGTGAGGGGCGTCCTTCTGAAGGCGAAACGCTGATTTCCCGTCTTATCGACCGGCCTTTGCGCCCGCTTTTTCCGGAAGGCTTTTACAATGAAGTACAAGTTGTAGTGCACGTGTTGTCAGTCAACCCAGAAGTGCCAACAGACATTCCCGCTCTGCTGGGCGCGTCGGCTGCGTTGGCTATCTCTGGAATTCCATTTAATGGTCCGGTGGGGGCTGCGCGCGTTGCCTTGATTGAGGGTCAATATGTGCTTAATCCGAGTTTCAGTGAGCTCAAAACTTCTCAGCTTGAGCTTGTTGTAGCAGGGACTGAGCGAGCGGTATTGATGGTTGAATCAGAAGCGGATCAATTGTCTGAAGAGGTTATGTTAGGCGCTGTGATGTTTGGTCACGAACAGATGCAAACGGCAATCGATGCGATCTATGATCTAGTGCGTGAAGGCGGTCAACCGGAATGGGATTGGCAAGCTGCGCCGAAAAACGAGGTATTATCTAACCGAGTTAGCGCGCTTGCGTTGAACCCTTTGCAAGCGGCTTATCAGATCCGTCAAAAATCGCTGCGTAGTGAGCGTGTGCAGGCGATCTATAAAGAGGTGAATCAACAGCTTGTAGAAGAGGCGCTCGCAGCAGGCATGAGTGCGCCAGATGAGGTTGCGATTGGCCATATTTTATTTGAGCTTGAAGCGCAAATTGTGCGGGGGCAAATCCTTTCAGGTGAGCCGCGCATTGACGGGCGGGATACGCGCACGGTGCGTCCGATTTCAATCCGCACCGGGGTTTTGCCACGGACTCATGGTTCTGCTCTTTTTACACGCGGCGAGACACAGGCGTTAGTGGTTGCTACGCTGGGCACCAAGAATGATGAACAGATGATCGATGCGATTACGGGCGAATACCGCGACCGCTTCATGCTGCATTACAATATGCCACCTTTTGCGACGGGCGAGACGGGTCGGGTAGGAACCCCAAAACGGCGCGAAATTGGTCACGGCCGGCTGGCTAAACGCGCGTTGATAGCTTGTTTGCCTGACGAAAAAGAGTTTGGCTATACCATTCGCGTGGTTTCCGAAATTACTGAATCGAATGGTTCATCGTCCATGGCCTCTGTGTGCGGCGGCAGCCTGGCGCTGATGGATGCGGGTGTGCCTCTTAAGACGCATGTAGCCGGCATTGCGATGGGTCTGATCTTAGAGGCGAATCGTTTCGCTGTGCTGACGGATATCTTAGGCGATGAAGATCATCTAGGCGACATGGATTTCAAAGTGGCTGGCACGGAAGCGGGTATTACTGCATTGCAGATGGATATCAAGATTGCTGGCATTACCAAAGAAATCATGCAAGTTGCGTTAGCCCAAGCCAAAGAAGGGCGTTTGCATATCTTAGGCGAGATGAAAGGAGCGGTGTCTGGCGCGCGTACTGAATTATCGTCATTTGCGCCGCGCATGGTTACGCTTAAGATCAATCCAGACAAGATTCGTGATGTCATCGGTAAAGGTGGCTCGGTGATTCGGGCCCTCACTGAAGAAACGGGCACTACCATTGATATTTCCGAAGATGGGGTGGTCACGATTGCGAGCGCCAACAGCGAAGGCATTGCTGAGGCTAAGCGCCGCATTGAAAATATCACGGTAGATGTTACCGTCGGCCAAGTCTATGAAGGCACGGTGCTTAAGTTGCTTGATTTCGGTGCGATTGTTAATATTTTGCCAGGACGTGATGGTCTGCTGCATATTTCAGAAATCGCTAACGAACGGATTAAAGAGGTGAGCGATCACTTGAAGGAAGGGCAAGTGGTAGAAGTCAAAGTGATCCAAACCGATGAAAAAGGTCGGGTGCGACTGTCTGCCAAAGCTGTGATCAATGACAGAAATCCGGTCATGGAACACGCAAGCCCAACCTTAGAGCCGATGGACCCGATCCGTTAAGCGTAGTTTTTCTCGCTATGCAGGCCATCGCCATTACCGCTTACGGCGCGCCACAGGTATTGCAACCGGTAGCGTATAAGCGGCCTGTTCTGCAGCCTGGCGAAGGATTGATTCGGGTGAGCGCAGCTGGGGTCAATCGCCCAGATCTGCTGCAGCGTGTCGGTCATTATGCGCCGCCGCCGGGCGCTTCTGTGCTGCCTGGCTTAGAGGTTGCCGGTGAGCTTGTAGAGGGCGATTGGCAGCATGCAGATAATCGCTGGCGGCTTAAAAAAGGCGACCGTGTTTGCGCTTTACTGCAAGGCGGCGGCTATGCTGAATTTGCTGCCGCTCCTCTTGCGCAATGTTTGCCGGTGCCTGCTGGATGGTCAGAACTTGAGGCTGCTTCACTGCCTGAAACTTACTTCACGGTTTGGAGTAATCTATTTGACCGCGCGCAGCTCGGCGCAACTGAGCGCGGGCAAGATGAAACGTTATTGGTGCAGGGCGGTTCAAGCGGCATTGGCGTCGCGGCGATTCAACTCGCGCATGCGTTAGGTCACCGCGTCTTCGCGACAGCAGGTAGCGCGGCTAAATGTCTTGCTTGTGAAAGCCTTGGCGCAGAACGGGCGATCAATTACAAAACCGAGGATTTTGTGGCTGTTACCGCTGCGCTAACAGATGGACGAGGCGTTGACGTGATTCTTGATATGGTCGGCGGCGATTACATTGCGCGCGAATTAAAAGCCTTGGCGCAAGATGGCCGACTGGCCTTGATTGCATTTTTAGGCGGCGCTAAGGCCAATCTCAATCTGGCTGAGATACTAACGAAACGCTTGACGCTCACGGGTTCAACCTTACGCGCACGCTCCACCCATTTTAAAGCGCACATTGCAGCGCAGCTGAAAGAACGTGTTTGGCCGTTATTAGAAGCGGGTAAAATTCGTCCTGTCATCGACCGTGTTTTTCCAATGACAGAGGCAGCAAGTGCGCACGCCTGGATGGAAGAGGGGCGGCATATTGGCAAAATTATGCTGGCATGGTGAGGTTGGATTTAGGAATAACCTCAGTTTACCCAACGTAATCGCTTTGCTATTTCTCTATCCATCCTTCGATTTTAATTGAAACGATGTCGATGAATCACACAAGATAAGAGCTGACCTATTTATCGCATGATTTTTGTTAACTTTTAGTGCGCCAACGCTTTTTCGGGGAGCCGCTCGCACGGCGAATTGAGATGCTTACTGTCTCAGTCGGCACAATCGCGCATAATGGATGCGCATTTGTTGAGCTGTCGCCTCCATCAGCTTGCTTGCGATCTCGTCGACATGGCGCTGCTCCCATGATTCTAGAGGCGTTCCTTTGACCCATTGATTGAATGCGCCTAAGGCTGGTCCAGTTTTGGCCCACTTTATGCGGGTAAAGGTTATCTTTCAAAAAGACTCCGCCTTCATCTTCAAGCGCTGCATTAGTGTTATTTGCCCCCACTTCAGTTTGCGGTGCCGTAAGTATTGGTGCCTTGTTATTTCCCCCGGCCTTTAATATCTGTTCTGATCTTATAAGCTTAAAGTCATCACAAATGTTATCATTATATAGATGGAACTTTTAGAATCTAAGAACAAACTTATTGTCGGTAATTGGAAGATGCATGGCAGGTTGGCTGGAAATGCGCTTCTATTCAATGCACTTGCGGCGGGTGCGGCTAAACTTGATGCCTCTGTGCGGACTGCGGTATGTGTGCCATTTCCATACCTGGCTCAGGCGCAAACCCTGTTGCAGCAGAGCTGTGTTACATGGGGGGCGCAAGATCTTTCGCTGCATCTATCAGGCGCTTATACGGGCGAAGTGGCAGGCTCAATGGTTGCCGAATTTGGCGCGCGTTGGGTGATTGTTGGGCATTCAGAGCGACGTTTATATCATCAAGAAAGTAACCAACACGTGGTGCTTAAGGCAAAGCGCGCGCTTGAGGTTGGTTTGACGCCAATTATTTGCGTGGGTGAAACCTTGGCTGAACGTGAAGCTGGACAAACTGAGCAAGTGCTTGGCCAGCAGTTACAGGCGGTACTGACGGCGCTGACAGTGGCCCAAGCAGAGCGCATGGTGCTTGCCTATGAGCCGGTTTGGGCGATTGGCACGGGCAAGAGCGCAAGCGTGCAAGAGGTCTCTTCAGTACATCTGTTTTTGCGCCGTGTATTGGCTGCAGTGGATGCGAAGCTGGCTCACGTTACGGTGCTGTATGGAGGGAGTATGAAGCCGGACAATGCCCGTGCACTATTGGCTGAGCCAGGCGTGGATGGGGGCTTAGTGGGGGGCGCTTCGTTGCAAGCTGAAGATTTCTTTGCGATTTGCAAAGCAGCGCAAGCCTAAGCGCTCGCAATCATTTCTGAATATGTTTTATAGGTTAAGGTGAATCCATGCTGGTGTTAAAAAATTTGATTTTCGTTGCGCAATTCTTATCTGCACTTGGAATTATTGGTTTAGTGTTGTTGCAGCACGGTAAGGGTGCTGATATGGGCGCAGCCTTTGGTAGCGGTTCATCCGGCAGCCTTTTTGGCGCAACCGGCGCGGCAAATTTTTTATCTCGCACAACGGCAATATTGGCGGTCATTTTCTTTATCGCTACGCTTAGTTTGACTTTTATTGGCTCGCATAAGCCTCAATCTTCAGCGGGTGTATTGGAAGGTGTAATTACGCCGGCACCTGCATCTGTTGGCACAAATGCGGGCAAAGCAGCTTTGCCCCCGGTAGATGCGTCCGCACCAGGTCAAGATGTGCCAAAGTAAAACGGAATGCAAGCTAATCCGCAAGGGATCAATCGGTGAGCGAGTAAGACGAGAGAGTCTATTCTAGATAAAAATAAAAATGCGTATTGCCCTTGCTCAAATCAATGTAACGGTTGGTGATTTCGTTGGTAATCTAAAAATCATGGTTGCGGCTGCGCGTGCTGCTTATCAACAGGGCGCTCGTTTAGTCGTCATGCCAGAGTTAGCCCTATCTGGCTACCCGCCTGAAGATTTATTGTTGCGTCCATCATTTTACGTCGCTAGCGCAGCGGCTCTAACGCAACTTGCCTCTGAGTTAAGCGTTTTCGAAGGACTGCACGTCGTAGTAGGCCATCCTTATCGGATCAATGCGCATCAAAATCGGCCACTTAAATCCAATGTGCCACCAACGGATACATTTAATGCTGCCTCGGTTTTACGAGACGGTCACGTGCTTGGCACGTACTTCAAACAAGAGTTGCCCAATACCGAGGTGTTTGACGAAAGACGCTATTTTGCGACAGACCCAAAGCCTTACGTTTTTGAACTAGAGGGTATACGCTGCGCCGTCTTGATTTGTGAAGATATTTGGTATCCGACCGCAGTACAAAAAGCCAAAGCGGCAGGCGCACAGATTGTGCTGGTTCCAAATGGTTCACCCTATCACCTTGGCAAAGATAATTTGCGCTTAGAAATAGTGCGTGCGCGCATCCGTGAAAGCGGGTTGCCAATGGTTTACGTAAACTACGTTGGGGCGCAAGATGAGCTGGTGTTTGATGGGGGTTCTTTTGTTTGTAATGCGCAAGCGGAATGTGTTGCCCGGATGCCGCAATTTGAGGCGGGCGTTGCGTTGGTCGAGTTTGATGGAGTCACGCCGCAACCTAGCAAAATAGCGCCGGAATGTTCTCTCGAGGCGCAAGTTTATGCCGCTTTAGTACTGGGTGTGCGTGATTATGTAGAGAAAAACGGTTTCCCGGGTGTGCTGATTGGACTCTCAGGCGGTGTCGATTCGGCGCTGGTATTGGCTATTGCATGCGATGCGCTTGGGCCAGAACGTGTTCGTGCAGTCATGATGCCATCACCCTATACGGCCGAAATTTCAGTGATTGATGCGCGTGAGATGGCGGGTTGTCTTAAAGTTCAATACGACGAAATTGCAATCACTCCCGCATTTGATGCGTTTCGTTTATCGCTTGCTCAGGTATTTGATGGGTTGGCCGCAGATACGACAGAAGAAAATATTCAGGCTCGTATTCGTGGCACCTTATTGATGGCGCTGTCAAATAAATTAGGCTCGATTGTGCTCACTACAGGTAATAAGAGTGAAATGGCTGTAGGGTACTGTACATTATATGGCGATATGGCGGGTGGCTTCGCTGTACTTAAAGATATCGCCAAGACTTTAGTCTATCGGCTTTGCCATTACCGGAATGCCAGCGATGCTTTTGCATTTAAGCAAATTATCCCGGAGCGGATTCTAACGCGTGCGCCTTCTGCTGAGTTGCGTCCGAATCAGATTGATCAAGATAGTCTGCCGCCTTACGAAATTTTAGACGCGATTATGCAGCAATATATGGAAGCAGGCCGTTCAGGTGCTGACATTGTGGCGGCTGGATTTGAGCCAACAGACGTTGCGCGCATCACACAGTTGATTAAACAAAACGAATACAAACGGCGTCAAGCGCCGATCGGCCTGCGCGTTACTGCGCGCGCCTTTGGGCGCGACTGGCGTTATCCAATCACTTCGCGCTTTAGCGAAGTATTATGAACATTTACGCTATCTGCGATTAATGGGCTCTGATTAAAAAACTTCATGTGCCTCCTGACTTGCATCATTTCCACCATCTTGGCAACAGATGCGCCAAACGAAGCATTTTAAAAAATTTCATCGAGCGTTTGAGCGGTGAGGATGCGTTTACCCCACTGCTGCAAAGTATTTACATCGGCTTTATCCAGCCGTTGCTGATACGGCTTAGTCAACACGCCAAATTTATTTTCTAGCAAAGTTTTTAATAACGTAGATTGGCCTTGCTGCAAACCCTCACGTAAACCCTCGCGCACACCTTCTGCATGCCCTTGCTCTCTGCCAATGCGCTCGAAACTTGTCATATACGGCATGTTATGTTCTCCTTCAAGTTGCTTAATTGAACTATTATAGGTAATTTCAAACTATTTGGGTAAAGTTAATACCCCATCGATAAAATGACACAGATTGAAAATCGCCTCTCGCGTTAGCCCTTTTTTGTATAACTGCCGCATTAACGCAAATTTATGCTGGTAACGCGCATGCGGATCCGCACGCGTCTCTAACGCTGCAAGATGCGCGGCCACGATCGTGCCAAATGGGTTAGCGTGCTCCAATAAAGTGGCGCGTTGCGCTCGATAATCAATTAATTTGCTGGTTAGAAAGCGAAAATGGTTCACCTTATGGCCACAGACTTGCATCGGATAGCTTTTAGGGCGCCAGTTACACCGCTCATCGGTTAAAATTGCCAGCGTGAGGACTGGCTGTCGGTAACGATCATATAAGCGATAAAAATATTCAAACAACCGCTGCGCAAAGTCGACTTCATATTGACCCTGAAACTCAACGTGCAGCAACACGAAGCAGGTTGCACCACTTTTTAAGCGCACTCTGAGCAATTTATCAACCAGCTTTTTGCCTACTTTACTTTTTACGCCCAGGCTTTGCAGCTCTTTATCCAACGTCTGATATTGGACGTCCCAGGCAATTTGAGCCGCAATTTCCGGATAAAAAAATTGCATGAACTCTTGAAAATAAACCTCTAATGCGCTCTTCCAGGCTGCATCGGCATGGGAACGGGGCGTACGGATTAAATTCGCCATCAGAATCTTTTAGAAGCTAAGTGAATGAATGATTTAATCTACTGTATACGCTCAGCTTTGGTTTTGATATACACCAAAAGTTATAAATTGGATGCGCGGGCAGCGGGCATGAATGGGTTTTTTATATTGATTGCTCTCCCATCTTTGCCGCTATGTTTATCGATAGCAGCTTTAATCTAGTAAGGTGCTGTTTAGGGTAGGTGCAGGGCTTATTGTGTGGTGGATGAAGAAAGAGTACACCGTTTGACTTGTCAGGCCATTTTGATGGCCTGCATGGGTATGGTTCAAATTGCTCAGCTAACCGTTAAGCTTTCGAGGTAGCGCTGGGCATCGAGCGCAGCCATACAGCCCGTGCCAGCACTGGTAATGGCTTGTCGATAGATCGAATCTTGTACATCACCCGCGGCGAAGACACCCTCTATGCTGGTTGCAGTTGCATTACCAACGAGCCCAGCGCGGGTGCTGATATAACCATTTTTCATCTCAAGTTGTCCGGCGAAAAGATCGGTATTCGGTTTATGACCAATAGCAATAAATACGCCTTGCAAGGGAAGGTCGGTTATTTGATGGGTTTGTGTGTGCTTAACCCGAATGCCTGTGACACCTGTAGCATCGCCTTGCACTTCATCTAGCACATGATCCCATTTGATCTCGACTACGCCAGCCTTTTCTTTGGCGAGTAAGCGGTCCACCAGAATAGGTTCTGCCCGAAAAGTGTTGCGTCGATGAATAACGGTCACTTTTTTGGCGATCTGCGTAAGATATAAAGCCTCTTCGACAGCCGTGTTGCCGCCCCCGATGACTGCGACTTCTTGTTGTTTATAGAAAAATCCATCACAGGTCGCGCATGCGGAGACGCCTTTGCCCATAAATGCCTCTTCAGACGGCAAGCCAAGATATTGAGCGGAAGCGCCGGTGGCAATAATCAACGCATCACAGGTATACTCGTTTGTCTCGCCCAGCAGGCGCAGTGGCCGTTCATTAAGCTTTGCTGTGTGGATATAGTCAAACACTATTTCAGTATTAAAACGTTGCGCGTGCGCAAGAAAGCGCTCCATTAATGCTGGGCCTTGTAAACCTTTGGCATCGGCAGGCCAGTTCTCGACTTCTGTCGTGGTCATTAACTGGCCGCCTTGGGCAAGGCCAGTAATCAGCATTGGCGACAAGTTTGCGCGCGCTGCATAGATGGCTGCCGTATAGCCGGCTGGGCCAGAACCTAGAATCAGAACTTTTGCATGTTTTGTGGATTGCATATCGAGGACGAAAAATTTAGAGTTTGGGCGCTAAATAGCATATTATATGTTTGTTTAAGCGTGTCAGCTTACGCGATTGTGCGTATTTATAACCGTATGGTGTTGCGTTGCAGCTTACTTTCAGACTCTGCGCGCGTGCTCGTTCCTAGTCTAAACGACCTTAATCTCCTGGCGTTGGCTTCCTAAGCTGGAAATCGTAAATATTGGTTCATGGCAAAATCTTCTTTTTCATATAGTGCACAGGCGTTGCCGCGCCGGATCTCTCACCTGGTTATTGAAATTCGCTGGCTGTTGCAGCTTGCATGTGTATTTTTTCTATTGATGGCGCTGATGAGCTATAGCCCATTGGATCCAAGCTGGACTCATGCTGTGCAGGCCAACCGTATCGCCAATTGGGGTGGGCGCGTAGGGGCATGGATGGCGGATATTTTGCTCTTGTTCTTCGGCTTTTCGGCTTATTGGTGGGTGGTATTGCTTGGGCGTCGCGTGGTCTTGGGTTACTGGCGCATCGCGCATGCTCCGGGGCCGTCTGAGCTCAGTCAAAGGCCCACGGCAGCAACGCAGCAAGAGCATGCGCTCTTGCCGGAAGGGAGCTGGCTGCTTGAATTATTTGCTTTTGCATTCATCTTGATTGCTAGCGTTGGTCTTGAGTCAATGCGGCTCTGGTCCTTATCTGCTCACTTGCCGCGTGCGCCAGGCGGGGTGTTGGGGGATGCTATAGCGGCGCAAGTATTGCATGCTCTGGGCTTCACTGGTGGCACGTTGGCTCTTTTGCTGTTGCTGGCGATTGGGGGGTCACTTTTTTTCCGCTTTTCTTGGTTAAATGCAGTTGAGCGCATTGGGGATGGAATGATCGCTGCGCTGAGGCTCATTAAAATGCACTATGAAGCGCGCCGTGATCGAAAAGTAGGCGAGGTCGCTGCAGTCCGCCGTGAAGGCAGGCTTGAGCAAGATCGCGTGCGCGTTGAAGAACATGAGCCGGTGCGGATTGTGCCGGCAGTGAGCACCGTAGTGAAATCTGAGCGGATTGAAAAAGAAAAGCAGCAAACGCTTTTTCATGACTTGCCTGATAGCACTTTACCGCCGCTTGCGTTACTTGATGCGCCGTTAGCTGTGCAAGAAACGATCTCGGCCGATACTCTTGAGTTTACCTCACGTTTGATTGAAAAAAAATTAAAAGATTTTGGTGTTGACGTCGTCGTGATTGCGGCTTATCCGGGGCCTGTGATCACACGCTATGAAGTTGAACCGGCAGTGGGCGTTAAAGGGAGCCAGGTGGTTAACCTAGCAAAGGATTTAGCGCGTTCGCTTTCGTTGGTGTCGATCCGCGTTGTGGAGACCATCCCGGGCAAAAATTGTATGGGCCTTGAATTGCCCAATTTACGTCGGCAAACGGTCCGTTTATCTGAAATTTTAGGTTCCGAAGCTTATGCCGCTGCTACATCAGCGTTGACGATTGCGCTCGGTAAAGATATCAGCGGCAAGCCTATCGTCGCTGATTTAGCCAAAATGCCGCATCTGCTGGTAGCCGGTACGACGGGGTCGGGTAAATCCGTCGGAATTAATGCTATGATTTTATCGTTGCTATATAAAGCAACGGCTGAGCAGGTCAGGATGATTTTGATCGATCCGAAGATGCTTGAGATGAGTGTTTATGATGGTGTGCCGCATCTGTTATGTCCGGTGGTGACGGATATGCGGCAAGCCGGGCACGCCTTAAACTGGACCGTCGCTGAGATGGAGCGCCGTTATAAATTAATGAGTAAGCTTGGCGTGCGTAATCTCAGTGGCTATAACCATAAGCTGGATGAGGCGCACAAGCGCGAAGAGACCCTCCCGAATCCATTCAGCCTGACGCCAGATGCGCCTGAGCCGCTTGAACGGCTGCCCCATATTGTGGTGGTGATTGATGAGTTGGCAGATCTCATGATGGTGGTTGGCAAAAAAGTCGAAGAGTTGATTGCGCGCATTGCCCAAAAAGCCAGAGCCGCTGGTATTCATTTGATTCTTGCGACACAACGGCCGTCAGTTGATGTGATCACGGGCCTCATTAAAGCCAATGTACCGACGCGCATTGCTTTTCAAGTTTCATCAAAAATCGACTCGCGCACGATCTTGGATCAACAAGGCGCTGAATCACTATTGGGCATGGGCGATATGCTGTATCTACCGCCTGGTACGGGTTTGCCAGTGCGGGTGCATGGCGCTTTTGTGGCGGATGACGAAGTCCATCGAGTGGTTGAAAAACTCAAAAAGCAGGGGGAGCCCAATTATATCGAAGGTATCCTGGAAGGCGGCGTGAATAACGAGATGGATGATGGAACGGGCAGCCTCAACGGCGGCGGGCAAAGCGCTGAAGCTGATCCGCTCTATGATCAAGCAGTTGAAATTGTCATCCAACATCGGCGCGCATCCATTTCGCTGGTGCAGCGTCATTTACGCATTGGCTATAATCGCGCCGCTCGTTTGCTTGAACAAATGGAGCAAGCAGGGTTAATATCGACTATGTCGGCAAATGGCAACCGCGAAATTTTGGTGCCGAATCGTGATTCAAATTAGACGGGGCAAGCAATGAAGCTTAAAACAGCAACTTTATTGAACATTAAAATTGGACTATTTAACAGACTAACGGCGGTGTTCATTGCGATCAATGTTTTGTCGCCGGCCCACGCGAGTGAGCCTATGACTGCTACTGAACAGCTCAATGGCTTTATTGCGCAAGTGCAGACGGCGAAAGGCCGTTTTGTGCAGCAGCAGATTAAAACCGACCCAAAGAGCATGAAAGATATGAGTGACCAGGGTACCTGGCCACGCGAAGATTGCTGCAAATCAAGCGGCTTTTTCTTATTCGAGCGGCCCGGTAAGTTTATTTGGACTTATGAAGAACCTTCTCGCCAAATCTTGCAGTCTGACGGTGCCTATTTTTATGTGTACGATAAAGAACTCAAGCAAGTTATCAAGCGTAAGCTTGACGGTGTGCTAGGGGTCAGCCCGGCAGCGATTTTGTTTGGCAGTAATGATCTGAGCAAAAATTTTAAGTTGCGCGATATCGGTAAGAAAACAGGATTAGACTGGCTTGAGCTAAAACCTAAAGCGGCTGACACGCAATTTCAGCGTATTCTCATAGGTTTTCGGGGCGGCAATCTCGAAGCCATGAAATTGTTCGATCTGTTTGGGAATGTCACTTTATTGCTTTTCACCGATATGAAGAAAAACCCAAGCTTACCTCCTGATAGCTTCAAATTCACGGCGCCGCAAGGTGTCGACGTGGTTCAGGGATAAACTTTAGCGCGTCTCGTTTTCATGTTCTGCAAAAATAAAAAAGCGGTCTATGCTGTTTGCGGGTGACCCTTCCCCAGCCGCGCCGCTGGCTGAGCGGTTGCGGCCCAAAATCATTGATGAGGTGATTGGCCAACAGCATTTACTGGGACGCGGTAAGCCATTGCGAGTTGCTTTTGAATTAGGCCAACCGCATTCGATGATCTTATGGGGCCCGCCTGGAGTGGGCAAAACAACGCTTGCACGGCTTATGGCAGATGCCTTTAAGGCTGAATTTATTGCGCTTTCCGCCGTCTTGGCCGGCATTAAAGAGATTCGAGAGGCGGTTGAAACGGCGCGCATACATCAAACGCATGGCCGTCAAACATTAGTTTTTGTCGATGAAGTGCATCGCTTTAACAAAAGCCAGCAAGATGCATTTCTCCCCCACGTTGAAGCCGGCCTTTTTATTTTTATTGGCGCTACTACTGAGAACCCTTCATTTGAGCTCAATAACGCACTGCTCTCGCGCGCCGCAGTTTATGTCCTCACTAGCCTCAATGCGGGGGAATTAGAAGAGTTGCTAATGCGCGCTAGTGCCGCGCTGGGCGGTATTTCGTTGACGGCACTGGCGCGTGCAGCCTTGATTGAGGCGGCTGATGGAGATGCTCGCAAGCTATTGAATAATTTAGAAATTGCTGCTCATGCAGCCGTGTTGGAACAGACCAACGAGATTGACGAAGTCCTACTTGGCAATGCACTTGCAGGAAACCTACGCCGTTTTGATAAAGGCGGCGAGGCCTTTTATGACCAAATAAGCGCGCTTCATAAATCGGTGCGCGGTAGCCAACCAGACGCGGCTCTTTATTGGCTTTGTCGTATGCTAGATGGAGGTGCAGACCCGCATTATTTAGCACGGCGCATGATTCGCATGGCTTGGGAAGATATTGGCCTGGCTGATCCGCGCGCAGCGAACATTGCGCTGGATGCGGCGCAAACCTATGAGCGGCTTGGCTCGCCAGAAGGAGAGTTGGCGCTTGCGCAAGCCATACTCTACCTTGCCGCAGCGCCAAAATCGAATGCCGGCTACAGCGCTTACAATGCAGTGCGCAAATTTGTGAGTAAAGATTCATCCCGCGCAGTCCCAATCCATCTGCGTAATGCTCCAACTAAACTTATGAAAGAACTCGGCTACGGGCATGAGTATCGCTATGCGCATGATGAGCCAGATGCTTACGCTGCTGGAGAGCAATATTTGCCGGATGGCGTACCTAAGCTGCATTGGTATCAGCCAACTCCGCGTGGCCTTGAAGCAAAAATCGCTGAAAAATTGAAATGGCTAGAGGGGTTGGACGCCGCTTGGCGCGCTAAACATAAATAGCGGTTAACCCCAAACATAAGCGCAGCACTACCTTAAAACCTACGTTAAAATCGCAGTTTATTCTGTTCATCCTATCTTATTTCCCATGCTTGATATCCAGCTATTGCGTAAAGACCTTGATGGTATTGCGCACCGTCTTAAGAGCCGCGGTTACACGTTAGATTGTGCAACCTTTATGAAACTGGAGACCGAGCGACGCGAGCTGCAAGTGCGCACCGAAGAATTACAAGCGCGCCGCAATAGCCTGGCAAAGCAAATCGGTATTGCAAAAAGCCGCGCGCAAGAGTGTTCTGCGCTGATCGTTGAAGCGGACGAGATTAACCATGTTCTTAAAGATTCAGCGTCACGACTTCACGAGCTGCAAGCACGGTTAACGGAGTTTATGTTGGGCACCCCTAATGTGCCGCATGAGAGTGTGCCTTTGGGCCGCGATGAAACGCAAAATACTGAAATAAGCCGTTGGGGTACGCCGCGTCGGTTTGAGTTTGAAATTAAAGACCATGTTGATCTTGGGCTGCCGTTGGGGCTAGATTTTGATAGCGCGGCCAAGCTGAGTGGCGCGCGTTTCGCGGTGCTACGTGGCCCGCTAGCACGGTTACAGCGGGCTTTGGCCCAATTTATGCTGGATTTGCATACTAATCAGCATGGCTATACAGAAATTCAAGTCCCTTATATTGTCAATGCCACTTCTATGCGCGGCACAGGCCAGTTACCTAAATTTGAAGAAGATTTATTCAAGGTGCCGCATAAAGCCAGTGGTGAAAGTCATGCATCTGAGGATTTCTATCTAATTCCAACCGCAGAAGTTCCACTCACTAACTTGATGCGAGACACCATTGTTAGCGCGGATCAATTACCGCTCAGATGGGTTGCCCATACGCCATGTTTTAGATCAGAAGCGGGCAGTTATGGCCGTGATACGCGCGGTATGATTCGCCAACATCAATTTGAAAAAGTGGAGCTGGTGCAAATTGTGTCGCCTGAGCAATCTTATCAGGCACTCGAAGAGCTCGTGGGCCATGCCGAAGCGGTTTTGCGCAAACTTGAATTGCCTTATCGGAAAGTTTTACTGTGTACCGGCGATATGGGCTTTGGCAGCGCAAAAACATACGATCTCGAAGTCTGGCTTGCAGCACAGAACACTTACCGCGAAATTTCGTCTTGTTCAAATATGGAAGCGTTTCAAGCACGCCGGATGCAAGCGCGTTTTCGGCGTGGGCAGGGCAAACCTGAACTTGTCCATACGCTAAATGGCTCCGGCCTAGCGGTGGGGCGTACTTTAGTTGCGCTGCTTGAAAATTTCCAAAATGCGGATGGCACAATCAGCGTGCCAAACGTGTTGCAACCTTATCTAGGGGGTATAAAAAAGCTTGAGGCGAGCGCATCAGCCCTGATTTAAGTACTCCGATTTGACGGTGACTGGCCAAGGGAAAAGACCATAGAGTTTTATCGTCTATTTTCCTTTGGCATTAGATTAATATGGGTTTTTTTATTATAAGAATAAATATTGTTAATCGTATTTTCAGTCAATAAGTTTACCCGATGCTTTGCTAGGGCGATGGTTTCTTCGCTTATTAAAAATATAGCCGGTTTGTGGATAAAACAACATAAAAATAAGAAATTTCCTCTGACAGCTTATCTCGATGTTAATATCAATCAGATTTAGAAAAAAACAGCATAGTTCGCCTTTTGAATAACTAAAAAAATTGACTATGAGCAACTTAGTGCGATAGGTTTTAGCATATAGCCGCTCAAATTGACAGTGGGTGCGAATGTTTAATCCAGGATAGTTTTAAGAAAGGCAATGCGGGGAACAGGTCACGTTATCTGTGACGCGCTATCCCTCCTTGGTGTAAAAGCCATGGCTCTCCGCACAGGAAGATGTTTAAAGAGATTAATCAGCGACGTATTCGTTATTTCCATGAAGTGCTTGTGCGTGGAACGATTCGTGGTGCGGCAGAGCACTTAAATGTTGCTGCTTCAGTGATTACCCGACAGCTTCGTTTGCTTGAAGAAGAGTTGGCGGTGACACTCTTTGAGCGGCGTGCGCGTGGAGTCGTGCCTACCGAAGCGGCCGAGGTTGTCTTGCAATATTATCGGCAGTGTAATGCGAGTCAAGAGTATATGGAATCTTGCTTGCAAGAAATGCGTGGGATGCAGCGTGGGAGTATTCGCATTGGGGTTAATGAAGCATATGTTCCGCCATTAATGGATGATGTACTCAATGATTTTAGCCAGCAGTACCCGCGCCTCAATATTCATGTTGAAGTTTTGTTAACCACTGAGATTATTGCGCAAGTTATTCAAGATGAGATGCACCTAGGCTTGGCCTATAATCCACCGGAAAATCCTGATATTCGCTGTTATTTGAGAGCCAAGCGTCCGATCCGCTTACTGGTTAGAAAAGGCCATCCGCTGATTAATCAACAGCGTAAAATCGCTCTTGCGGATGTGATGGATTATCCTTTAGGTCTAATGTCCGCCACTTCTGGCGTAGCACAGACTATCCAACTTTTAGAGGCTGCAGAAAAAATTCGATTCGCGCCGATATTAACGACGAATTCAGTGCTCGTACTGCAAGAATTTATTAGAGGCGGTGGCATAGCATTTCTGGCTCCTGCGATGACTCATCCGAAGATTCTGAGCGGCGAAGTGATTGCGCTGGAAGTCGATCACCCGATTCTAACTACTCCAGAGATTCATTTATTTGTGAGGCAAGGGCGGCCACTTTCTGCAGCGATAAACCAACTTTTAAAGCAAGCTGAAACTAAATTATCGCTTTTCAAGTAAAAGGTCTGACATCAGGGCTGTTTCATTATAAAAATGCTAAGAGGGTCATGAATTTAGTAATCCAAGAGGGATAGAAAAGTTTCAGGATTCAAGCCTTTATATGAATAGATTGAATCGGCTTATGTGGATGAGGCGGGATTTGTACGATCAAATCTGAACTAATACAATTTACGTGGATCGAAGCTTGGTACAACCTCAAACTTAGGCATTCCGCTCTCGATTACGTTTCACCTATCCATTTTGAAAGGATACATTCGCAAAAAAACCACATTCAGCCTGATGACTCTCTACACGACTTAGGCGGTCTGAAGCTTGGCACAATGGATTCTGTTTTGCCTAGGGTTTAGGCAGACTTACACAATAATTTCAGATCTGTTTCCAATTGATTCATGGAAACCATTTACTGTCTATATGAACGCCTCCCGTTTGTGCAAGCTTTTCTTAAGTTCAGACAGATAGGTTAGGTTATTGTGATATGGCATCATGATGCCAGTCATAAGCTTCTGGCGATGTCCCTTGCTACGATCGACCACTTGCTTGTACCGGTATTTGACACGAGTTCTACTTGACGACGCTCAAAATATACTTTTGTTACTTGATGTTTACTTTTTTTTGTATAAAGTAATAGAAAAGGTTTAATAAAAATCAATTGTTCGATACTAGTCTTATGGAGAGGGGTGAGTGTCTGTAGGCATAGCAGCATTGTCAGTTTTGTAGTTTGTTCTTTTTGGCAAGAAGCGAGAACGGGTGTTCATTTAGATCAACTTAGTTCTTGGCAGCACGCAAGGTGAACTCATGGAAAAGAATAACTGGATGCGAATTCTGTATAGCAGGGCATTGATATTCGTATTTATGGCGCTGCGGCTGACTGTGCTATTTGTCTTTATCTTGCCCTCACGTCCAGCATATGCGGCACTCCCAAATAAGACCCTTCTTTATTGTTCTGAAGCCAGTCCAAGAAGTTTCGATCCTTCTCAAGCGGGGGCGCCCGTTGAATATACCGCGAGTGCTTTTACAGTGCATAATCGGCTTGTCGAGTTTGACCGCGATGCTATGAAAATTGGGCCTGGTCTTGCTACACATTGGGAGATCTCGGCGGATGGGTTGCGTTATACTTTTTATTTAAGGCGTGGCGTAAAGTTTCATACAACTTCATTCTTCAAGCCTACGCGGGATTTTAATGCAGACGATGTGCTTTTTACTTTTGGGCGGATGCATGATCCACAACATCCGTTTCGCAAGGCTTATCCGGTTTCGTTCCCCTATTTTACTAATCTGAGTTTGGATAAAGAAATTATAGAGATTAAAAAACTTGACGACTACGCGGTGCGCTTCACATTAAAATCGGTTAATGCCCCATTTTTGATGAATTTGGGATTAGGCTTTGCTTCAATCTTGTCCGCTGAATATGGGGCGCAATTATTAAAAACGGGCAGAGCGGCTGATATTAACCAGCGGCCAGTTGGTACGGGTCCTTTTATTTTTAATGACTATACCAAAGACGTATCAATCCGTTTTGATGGCAACCCCAATTATTGGAAGCCAGAAGACGTACAAGTAGCAAAGTTGGTTTTTCTAATCACGCCTGATCCTGCCTTAAGGTTACAAAAACTTAAGAAGAAAGAATGCCATGTGATTAATTATCCGAATTTAGATGATCTAGATGCAATCAAGAGTGATCCAAATCTCAGGTTACCCAGCCGACCTGCTCTGATCCTTCACTATCTTGCTTACAATATGTCGCATCAGCCATTTGATAATATTCTTGTGCGCCGGGCCTTGGATATGGCAATTAACAAGGACTCGATTAACCAGGTCGCCTTTCGTGGGACCGGGCAAGTAGCGGAAATACCTATCTCGTCGGTATTTTGGAAGCACGATGGGCCTCATGCGAATCGAGCATATAATATGCAAAAAGCCAAAGATTTATTGGTAGAGGCAGGCTATCCAAATGGCTTAAAGCTTTCGTTGTGGATAAACCCGCTGCATAAATCAAGGGAAGTCGCGGCTGAAATGATTCAGGCCGATTGGCGCAAGATTGGTGTAGAAGCGAAGATTAGGCTATACGAATGGGGCGAATACATTAGGCGCGCGCGCGCGGGTGAACATGATGTTGTGCTAACGGGCTGGACAGGCTCTCCTGATCTAGATGATTGGTTGGGGGTGTTACTGACCTGTGGGGAAAGAAATAACAACAATTTTGCGCAATGGTGCAACCCATCGTTTGATGGATATATCAAGCAGGCGCGCGCGACAATCAACCCCATTCAACGCGAGAATTTATATAAAGAAGCATTACAGATTTTTATTCTTGAGCAGCCCTTTACACCACTCACCCATGTGGCAGTTTATCAAGCAACTAGAAAGGAAGTGACTAACTTCAAGGTGAATTATCTTACCGCTGTGTTATTTACGGGGGTGGGTCTTGAATGAGTGAGTTCTGTCTCCTTTCTTATAGGGAACAGTTAGAATTTAAGCTGGATTTTTTTATTATTTAAAGTAAAAATGGAAGAGGAGTTAAAAAATAGTTTAACGCATTAGAAGTCATAACGCATCTAATCTAAAGTAAAAAATAGTGGCGGCATTAGAAGCCGCTCTAGTGCAAGCCTGAGTGCAGGCAAGCAGCGTCGAATGAGCAAAAAATTGTATAAGAGCGGGGTATTCGTCTCTAGCGCAAGAATACATTCGGTCGCTGTCCTTTATATCATCGATGCGTTGAGTTGCCGCCGCTGTTCTCCTGTCAAAGCTCTCTCACCAGCTCATTAAGAACATTTGTCAGATTAAGCATATTCGACATTGTTCCTCGATTAATTTCATCATTAATTGATTAAACGGTATGGTGGCTTATTGTTTTGCGCCAAATAAATTCAAAATTTTTCCGTGGGCTTGTTGTTTTCAGGAAATTATCCCGAAATGACGTTAAAAAGGTTATGATTAAAGTTACTTTGGTGGCGGGGAAGGCATTAAACAAATGGCGCGCGTAAAGACAAGTTATTTGATATAGAAAAGGCACAGGCTTTGCTAACCCAGGCAGCTCACTCTAAAGTTTTCAATTTCTCTAAGTTTTGTTGGGGTAACGCTGGTTTACGGGCGTTGATATGAAATAAAGGCAAATTAATGAACGAGATTAACCAACGGCGCATGCAGTATTTTTACGAAGTGCTTACCCAAGGCTCTATCCGTGAAGCAGCAGAGACTTTGAATACTGCCCCGTCGGTGGTGACTCGGCAAATTCGATTGCTGGAAAAAGAACTGGCAGTGACGTTATTTGAGCGTCACCCACGTGGTTTGCAGCCTAACGAAGCTTCTGAAATTGTGCTTGAATATTGCCGGAGCTGCCACTCACACCAAAAGCATTTAGAAACCGATCTGCAGGAAATGCGCGAACTACAGCGTGGTCATATCCATCTTGCGGTGAATCAAGGGTATATTGGGCCACTGATGGATGACGTACTGAATGACTTTTGCCGACAATATCCTCGCTTAAAGATTCATGTTGAGACGGTATTGACCAATGAAGCCGCGACCCAGGTGGCGCAAGATATTGCGCATATTGGTTTGGCGCATAACCCGCCGGATCTTCCTGAGTTGCGTTGCTGCGCTCGCACGAAACGATTCTTGCGTTTAATGGTAGGCAAAAATCATGTGTTGGCAAGTCAGCATAAGATTATGGTAGCGGATATCTTGCGCTACCCACTCGCACTTTTTTCCTCCTCTTCGGGCTTGTCGCAAATACTCCAAGCATTAGAGGAGTCGGAAAAAATAAGATTAACCCCCACCTTGACGACGAATTCAATTACTGTGCTGGAAAGGTTTGTGAATGCCGGTAAGGGCGTGGCATTTATGGTAACGAGTCTAAAGCCAGAGGTTGAAGAGGTTTATGGTTTGGTCCCTTTAGAGGTCGAAAATCTCGTTCGAAGCAATACTGAGTGTCGTTTATTTGTTAGGCGGGGCAGGCCTCTTTCCGCTGCGGTGAATCAACTGGTCAGGCGGATCATCACGCAGTTATCACTGTTTAAATAAAGTGCATTCGTTTGAGTTTGGCACTGGCGTCTCAGTCAATCTCTGATTTCTGCAATGACCGGAGCATGGTCAGAGGGCTGGAGCCAGCCACGCGGGGTTTTATCAATAATGCAGCGTTCGCAAGCCGCCGTCAGGGGAGGCGAGAGCAGGATGTGATCAATTCTGAGTCCGGCATTGCGACGAAACGAAAGCATGCGGTAATCCCACCAACTATAAGATTTTTCAGCTTGTTCAAAGCAGCGGAAGGCGTCGGTAAGACCCAGTGCGCACAGTTTGGCAAATGCCGCTCGCTCATCGGGAGAAACCAGATTGTGCCCTTCCCAGGCCAAGGGATCGTGTACATCGCACTCAGCCGGGGCAATATTGTAATCTCCGAGTAAGGCTAACCGTTCGTGTGCCGCCAATTCGCCCACCAGCCAATGACTTAGTGCGTCCATCCATTTGAGTTTATAAGCGAATTTGTCGGTTCCTGGCGCTTGGCCGTTCGGGAAATACGCGCAAATGATGCGGATGCCGTTCAGCGTAACTGCAAGCAGCCGTTGCTGCGGATCGTCAAAACCCGGAATATTGCGTTGGATGCTAGCTTCATTAAATGGTGTGCCGTCCCGCGCGAGGATAGCGACCCCATTATAGGTTTTTTGGCCTAAGTAGAAGCTGTGATAGCCAATGGCTTTTAACTGCGCATAAGGGAACTTTTCATTTGGCAGTTTGAGTTCTTGCAAACAAAGCACATCGACTGGATTAGCGCTAAGCCAGTCGATAACATGTGGGAGGCGGACGTTGAGTGAATTAATGTTCCAGCTTGCGAGTTTCATTTCACTAGTATAACTTGCCCGGATTTGAAACGGTTGACCAGATTAAGCGTTTAGGACTTAGGTAATGCGTGAAAGTGAGCCGTGTAGCACGCGCACTCGATGACCGGGTTGATAAGGGGGCGCATAGTGATAAGTAAAGGTTTGCCGGTAGCCGTTTTCCATTCTCACTCTGACTTTGTAAATAGCATGAGTGTTGAGATTGCGCTCGACTGAATTACCGGCGAGCCCACCGCCTAAAGCGCCAAGGAGTGTCATGGCAGTGCGGCCGCTACCACTGCCAAACTGATTGCCCACGACGCCGCCGGCGACGGCACCGCCTAGTGCGCCAACGCCAGTGCTATGCCCAGGCAATTGCACGACTCGTACTGACTCAACTACGCCGCATAATACGCATGACACGGCAGGTTGTGATTGGCTAACTACGGGCTGAGCGGTATCGGGTTGCACGGACTGGATTGGGCCGTTGGTTTGCACGGTGTGGGGTGGCTGTGCATCGCTTGCGACCGGCGCAGGCATGATCTGCGCTAAATGATTCGGCGCGCTTGAATTTGGTAGCGCTTGACTGGGAGTGGTTTTACTCAATGCGGTTGGCAGAACGTCCGTAACCGCGGCGACCACGATCAAGCACGTGATCAGCACAGCCGCTGTGGCGAGCGCAACCAGCGGATGAAGTTGATTAGAACGGTGAGTTGCAGGCGTGCTTGAGTTTTTCATGCTGGATCCCGTTGACAGACGTTTCGTTTGCTATGAAACGTAGTGTCTGTGATCCGCGCGTTGACAGTTGTTTAAATGTGTAAGAAATTGTTGAAGACGTATAAAATTAAGAAGAGTCGGATCGACCATGGCTCAATTGCGTTATGCCGGATCTTCGCGCCGTAGATGCGGGAACAAGATCACATCGCGGATACTCGCATTATCAGTCAATAACATAACCAGCCGATCGATGCCAATACCGCAGCCGCCAGTAGGGGGCATCCCGTATTCAAGTGCGCGAATATAATCGGCATCATAGTACATGGCTTCTGCGTCCCCAGCATTCTTCTGCTCGACCTGTTTCTTAAAGCGTGTGGCTTGGTCTTGCGGGTCGTTTAATTCAGAAAAGCCATTGGCAATTTCGCGGCCAGCAATAAAGAGTTCGAAGCGCTCGGTAAGGCCGGGTTGAGTATCTGATGCCCGCGCTAGCGGTGAGACTTCAAGCGGATAATCAATAATATAAGTCGGCTGCCATAGCTTGGCTTCAGTTGTCTCTTCAAATAACGCGAGCTGGAGTGCGCCAATGCCTGCATTGAGAAATTTGACATCGTGAATATTCACGCCTAGCTTTTTAAGCTCGTTGGTCAAAAACGATTTATCGCTTAAAGGCGCATCACGGTAGACACTATTATAGTGTGTAATCGCTTGCGTGATAGTTAAGCGCTGAAAGGGTGCTGTCAGGTTGAGCTCTTGGCCTTGATAGTGAATCTGGGCAGTGCCTAACGCGTCAATTGCAGCGTATTGAATCAATTTTTCGGTGAAATCCATCAGCCACTGATAATCAGTATAAGCTGCGTAGAATTCCATCATCGTAAATTCGGGGTTATGCCGCGGCGAGACACCTTCATTACGAAAATTACGGTTGATCTCAAAGACGCGTTTAAAGCCACCCACAATCAGCCGTTTCAAATAAAGCTCTGGCGCAATCCGCAAAAACATTTGCATATCGAGTGCATTATGATGCGTCTCGAAAGGCTGGGCGGCAGCCCCCCCGGGGATCGGGTGCAGCATCGGTGTTTCAACTTCAAGAAAATCCGCAGCTTCCATCTGGCGGCGGATAGATGAAATTGTGTTCGTGCGCGCGATAAAGGTTTTGCGGGTACTTGGCGTAACGATCAAATCGACATAACGTTGCCGATAGCGCATGTCCTGATCAGCGAGTCCATGGAATTTGTCGGGCAGCGGCCGTAACGCTTTCGTTAATAACCGTAGGCTGGTACAGCGTATCGACAGCTCCCCCTTATTCGTGCGAAAAAGTAAACCACGCGCCGCAATAATATCGCCGAGATCCCATTTTTTAAACGCTTCGTAGGTTTCTGGCCCGGCTTCGGCGGGAGTAATAAAAAATTGAATTTGCGCCGCGCCATCTTGAACCGTAGCGAAGCTGGCTTTACCCATAATACGCTTGAGCATCATGCGTCCGGCAAGCGTCACTTCGAGAGCGTGCGCTGCAAGCGTTTCTTTGTCAGCCTCCGCATATTGGGTGTGGAGCTCGCTGGCTTGATGGGTGGGCCGAAAATCGTTTGGATAGGCGCAACCTTGCGCGCGTAATGTGTTTAATTTTTCTTGCCGCTCATGAATACTGGTCGGCACTGGGGTGGCATCAGTCATAATTTATTTCTAGCGAATGTTTATACACCTTGTTTTAGGCTGGCGCTGATCAAGTCATCAAGATCGCCATCTAATACTGCGCGCGTATTGCTGATTTCGACACCCGTGCGTAAATCTTTAATACGGCTTTGATCCAGTACATAAGAGCGGATTTGATGGCCCCAGCCCACATCGGTTTTGTTGGATTCAAGTTTGTCTTGTTCGGCCTGCCGTTTGCGCAGTTCAGCTTCATATAAACGCGCCTTTAGCATGGCCATCGCTTCAGCCCGATTACGGTGCTGCGAGCGGTCGCTTTGGCATTGCACGACGATCCCGCTAGGCATGTGGGTGATGCGCACGGCGGAATCCGTTTTATTAATATGCTGTCCGCCTGCGCCCGAGGCGCGGAACGTGTCAATTCGTAAATCAGCTGGATTAACGTCTACTTCGATTGAATCATCCACTTCCGGATAGACAAATACAGAAGCGAATGACGTATGTCGTCCGCCAGATGAGTCAAACGGAGATTTACGCACAAGTCGGTGCACACCGGTTTCAGTCCGTAAGTAGCCATACGCATATTCGCCTTCGACCTTAATTGTTGCGCTTTTAATGCCTGCGACCTCGCCTGCGGATTCTTCTAGCAAGCTGGTTTTAAAACCTTTGCGTTCGCAGTAGCGGAGATATTGTCGCAAGAGCATAGAGGCCCAATCACACGCTTCGGTTCCGCCTGCACCTGCTTGGATATCCACAAAGCAATGATTAGGGTCAGCTGGGTGATTGAACATACGGCGAAATTCAATATCTGCCACGTGGACGGCTAACGTAGTGACGTCTACTTCGACGGCTGAAAGCATGTCTTCATCTGCTTCTTCGCGCGCTAGCTCGAAAAGGTCTTGGGTATTGCGTAAGTCACCATCCAAAGAAGTGAGCATAGTGACCACTCCTTCGAGCTGTTTTTTTTCTTTGCCAAGAGCTTGGGTGCGCTTTGTATCGCTCCAGATAGCAGGATCTTCAAGCTCTTGATTCAGGGCGCCTAAACGGATTTTTTTGGCATCATAGTCAAAGAAACCCCCGAAGCTCTTCAGCACGAGTGCATAAGCTGGTTAGGGTGGCATTGATGGAGTTTAGACGTTCTGCTTCCATATTAAGCGTATTCTTTGCTGAAAAAAAAGAATTATAGCGGATTGGCGAGGATGGCGCCCTATAAGCTTGGCCTCAGTCTGTATCTATGATTGAATCAATCAGGGCTGTTGTGAGCGCGACCGTCACCGCCCAAAGGTTTTGCTATGCGATGAAAACCATGGTTTAACCAAGCGCATGCTCCACCACCAATTGCAGGCGTGCAACGCCATTCCAAGTATCGCGTACCAGCCGGTAGGCAATCAGTGCGCGGGCCGGCAATGGCTCTGTGCGGTTGAACCAAATCGCTTGATAACGGTGTCTGCCGCGTATTAATTGGAGCTTTAGATGCCGCTCTTTGACTAATGCTTGTGAGGCAATCTCAAATTCAGTAGAGAAAATCGGTGCTGGAAAACCTTGCCCCCAAACTAAATTGTCGAGTAATTCAACAAACTGCGGGGTGAAATAAGCCTCTTCAAGATCGCCATCCGTTTCTAACACGCGGGTCAATGCGTTAGGACCCAGCCATTCTCGGCCAATTGCTTCAAAAGCTTGCTTAAAGTGCGGTACATCGACGGTGCGTAGGGTCAATCCAGCCGCCATTGCATGGCCGCCAAATTGGATTAATAAACCTGTATGCCGCTTTGAAATCAGATCGAGCGCATCCCGTAAATGAAAGCCTGGAATCGAGCGTCCAGAGCCTTTAACCAGCTCGCCACCGTCATCCGCTGGCGCAAAGGTTATCGTGGGCCGGAAAAAACGTTCTTTGAGCCGTCCTGCGACAATCCCTATGACGCCTTGGTGCCAACTTGGATTGAAGAGGGTCAGGGTGGCACAACCCGATGGATCAACCTCACTTAGTTCAGCAAATGCTGTTTGTTGCATCTCGGCTTCGATTTCGCGCCGCTCGCGGTTGATGGCATCCAGTTGTTGCACCAGCGCCCAAGCGCGCCCAACATCATCCGTCAGCAAGCATTCAATGCCAAGCGTCATATCCGCTAAGCGGCCGGCGGCGTTAAGGCGGGGGCCAAGCGCAAAACCAAGATCAAAACCTGACGCGCATTTCGCATCGCGGCCAGCGACGCGAAAGAGGGCAGCAATGCCAGGTTGCATCCGGCCAGAGCGGATGCGCGCGAGTCCTTGGGCAACCAGGATTCGGTTATTGGCATCGAGTTTAACCACATCCGCTACAGTGCCAAGCGCAACTAGATCAAGTAAGCTATCCAGGCGGGGTTCTGGACGGCTGTTAAAGGCGCCGCGCTTACGGAGTTCAGCGCGTAAGGCAAGTAAAACATAAAACATAACCCCTACCCCAGCGAGGTTTTTACTCGTAAATGTGCAGCCTGGTTGATTTGGGTTAACAATTGCGCGGGCAGTGGGTAATGTTGCTCCAGGCAGATGGTGATCCGTGATCAGCACATCTAGGCCGAGCGCCGTGGCGGCAGCAACCCCATCGACGCTGGCAATGCCATTATCAACTGTAATCAGGAGCTTAGGTTCTCGCTGAGCGGCCAGCGCAACGATATCCGGAGTCAGGCCATAGCCGTATGTAAAGCGATTAGGGACTAGATAATCGACCTGTGCGCCAAACAAGCGTAGACCCCGCACAGCCAGGGCGCAAGCGGTTGCACCATCGCAATCATAGTCTGCGATGACGATCATTTTGCCGCCTGTTTGAAGGGTATCGGCAAGCAAGGTGGTGGCGGCGCTCATGCCTTTGAGTTGATCTGGCGCGATGAGGCGCGCAAAGTGAGTTTCAACCTCATGGGTGTGGCAAATGCCGCGTGCCGCATATAAGCGGGCCAGCACAGGATGTAATCCGCTACGAATTAAAACTTCAGTACGAGCAGGCGCAGCTAGGCGCGGAATAATTTGAGTCATGCTTCAAGCAAAGAGGCAGTTGATCGGCGCCGCCAGAATTTGCGCAGATCAGCGCGCGTTGCGGTTAGTGTGATTGAAGAAACTTCGCCACATAGAGTTACAGTCAAGGTTCGCAAGGCTCCATTCTGTAGTGCAGCAAGTGCCGGGGCGAACCAGTTCTGCTCAAGAGCCGAGAGCGTGGCTGCCCAGCCAGGCCAATCTTGCTGCAAAAATGGCGCGCTTAGAGCATCGAGCTCAACCAGTATTTTGGCTGCGCCTGCGTGAGTCGTTGGCGCAGTGGTAAAGGGGGCAAGCAAGTTAAAGTGAGCCGGTGGAAAGCCGATTTGATGCGGCGCGTCTAATCCCGCGGCAAGTGCGAGGCCGCGTGCTGCAGGCGTTTTCGCTAAAATACAGGTGAACGGACGGGTGACGGGCCGCTCTGAGCCTTGTGCATAGAGCCAAATCGAATTTGCGGTATAAGCGCCACGGGTTTCGCGTGCATGATTGATCGGATCTTCAAACCAAGCCATCTGGACTTCATTTTGTACCTTCAACCATGTGCGTGAGGGCATGTCTGTTCGGGTTTCGCGCGGTAGCCAGATTTCAATATTACGCCCAGCGGCGCGTAGTGGCGAAGCGCCTGAGATCCCTTGCAATGAGGGCGCTGAAAGATACCAGCGTAATGGTGTGGGCGCCACCAGCGTGATGCCTAGTGAGGTCATGAGCGGCTGAGCTGTTTTAAGAAGGGCGGCGGCTTCATCCGCAGCAAGCATTAGATGCGTTGGATCAATCAGAATGAGATGATCATGCGCAAGTTGCAGATGCACCGGTTCTACGCACGCCCAAACAGTTGTCTCGTCTGGTTGAGCGATAGGATTGAGACGGCTATCCATGGCGGCATGAGCGGCTGTCTCAGCTTGGGCTTGTGCTTGATCGGCTAGCAGCATATAAGGCGCGAGCGGCGCTTCATCAATGGCAGTTGATTCAATCACATTAAAGCGCCGCGCCAGCCAGCGCTCATGCGGTAATGTACGCTGAAAATCTGTCCCGACCGATTTTTCTGTTAAGGTTGCACGGGCGAGGAATTTGGCTAGCGCACCTTGCTCTAAAGCGGGTAACGTATAGTCGGCAGCGCGCTGGGCCGGTAGCGAAAACGGCAATAGAAGGTGCAGCTCAGGAGATTGCATAGTCATAGCAACCGCATTGTATGGCAAACTCCACTCCCATTTAATATTGATTTTTGATTTTGGTAGCTTAACTTGAAACTTCCTTACGAATGGCAGATTGGCTGGCGCTATACGCGTGCAGGTAAAAGGACCACCGGCAATGGCTTTATTTCTTTTATTGCGCTGATGTCAATGACGGGCATTGCGCTTGGCGTAGCGGCGCTGATTATCGTGCTCTCGGTCATGAACGGTTTTCAAAAAGAAGTGCGTGATCGGATGCTGTCAGTGCTTGCCCATGTTGAAATTTTCGCGCCTAACGGGAGACTGACTGATTGGCGGCAAACCGCGCATGAAGCATTGCGCAACCCAGCCGTGCTGGCGGCTGCGCCGTATGTCGAGGCGCAAGGGTTATTGACTCGCCAAGGTGAGATGAGAGGTGTTGTATTGCGTGGGGTAGAGCCATCTCTTGAGCAACACGTATCGGGCCTAGGCGCGGAGATGAAGGCGGGGCGTTTAGCGGATCTAAAGCCGGGTGATTTTGGCATTGTATTAGGTGCGCAGCTAGCGCAACAGCTTGGGGCCGAAGTGGGTGATAAACTGATTTTGCTTGTACCGCAAGGCTCATTGACGCCGCTTGGCATGCTGCCGCGGTTCAAGCAATTTGCCGTGACCGGTATTTTTGAGTCGGGACATTACGAGTTTGATAGTGCTTTAGCCTTAATGAATATCGCTGATGCGCAGACGCTTTTCAGTTTAGCCGGCCCAACCGGCGTGCGGCTGCGTTTACAAGATATGCAGCGTGCGCCAAACATTGCTCTTGAGCTGACCCGCTCATTGTCAGGCAACCTTTATATCCGAGACTGGACTCGACAGAACCAGACTTGGTTTGCGGCGGTGCAAATTGAAAAACGTATGATGTTCATTATTTTGACGCTGATTATTGCAGTCGCTACCTTTAATTTAGTTTCCTCATTGGTCATGACCGTGACGAACAAGCAGGCTGATATTGCCATCTTACGCACGCTAGGCGCACAACCGGCTTCGATTATGAAAATCTTTATGGTGCAAGGCATGACCATTGGTTTGATTGGTACTCTGCTGGGCGTGGCGTTAGGCTGTTTAATTGCGGTCAATATTCCGACTATTGTGCCGTTTATCGAGCATATATTGGGTATCCGCTTTTTGCCCCCTAGTATTTATTTTATTAGCGAGTTGCCATCAGACCTCAAGCTATTAGATGTGACCAAAATTGGTGCCATCTCTTGTTTATTATCTGTGCTGGCAACGCTATACCCCAGTTGGCAGGCTGCCCGCGTGCAACCTGCGGAGGCTTTGCGTTATGAATAAACCCAGCCAGCCGCAAAATCCGGCTGCAGAAATCGTGTTGCAGGCCAGCGGAATTACAAAAACTTTTGCCCAGGCTAGCACACGCTTGGAAGTTCTACAGAATGTACAGTTAACAGTGCAGCGCGGAGAAAAGCTTGCCATTGTCGGTGCATCAGGCTGTGGCAAGAGTACTTTATTGCATATCTTAGGTGGGCTGGATGCTCCGGATAAAGGGGATGTGTCCCTGTTGGGTAAAGCATTTAGTGTGCTCAATGATCAGCAGCGTACTACGTTGCGTAATCAAGCGTTAGGTTTTATCTACCAATTTCATCATTTGCTGCCGGAATTTAGCGCACTAGATAATGTTGCCATGCCACTTTTGATCCGTCGCCTTACCCTGGCCAAGGCGCGTGATATTGCTGCGCAAATGCTGGCGCGCATGGGCTTGATGGCGCGTGCCAAGCATCGTCCAGGCGAGCTGTCAGGGGGAGAGCGGCAACGGGTGGCGGTAGCACGCGCCTTGGTTAATGATCCTGCTTGTGTGCTAGCGGATGAACCCACCGGCAATCTTGATGCCAGCACGGCCAAGACAGTATTTGAGTTGTTGCTTGAATTATCGCAGACCTTAAATACCAGTTTTGTGATTGTCACGCATGATGCCGAGCTTGCTATGCGTTGTGATCGGATCTTGCGGCTAAAAGAGGGCGCTTTACTCGCAACAAATGTTGTTTGACGGTTTTTTCTGGAATGGCTATAGAGGGGTTGAAACAAGGGCTTTTATAAAAATGCCCAAGGCCCCCAAGCCTGCAATCAGAATGCCGCCAACAATGGAGCTGATTTTAATCACTAAATGTAGTTGAAGACTCTCTAATTTAGCGTAAACCGCCGCAAACTTAGCGTCAACTGCCGCAAACTGCGTATTCATGTCTTTACGTAGATCGCTTATTTCATGGCGAAGTTCGATGGCTAGCTTTTCTAGGTCTGCGCGAATTCTGGATTCAAACAAACGGAGATCTATTTTAGTGACGAATTGCGCTATTTTATACGAATCATGCACTGCAGTAGAAATGGCTCTGGCTTGCTTTTCATCAATGCCTGTTTCGGTGAGAGTTTCAACGAATAATAGCGCATCAAACGGGATAGCACTCATTACATTCAACCTTATTTTGGTTTAAATTTAAACTTAATAATATCATGAATTAAGAATTTTTGAACACAATTTTTAATTCATTAAAACATAAAACAGCTAAACGTCGAAGGTAAGTTTTATAGGCCTAATAGCCAATTTTAGAGGCGCGTTAGGTCAGGCTAATGCCTATTTGCTCATAATTAAAGCAATCAGAAACTCAATATGAGCCAATATGGTAAGAGTCGCGCTAGTTTGCTTTGCTGCGGGGACTTGGGCATTACAGCAAAGTGCTGAACTTCCCTCGCTTTGGGGCTTATGCATAGGTGTTGCATCACTGAGCCTGTGGGCAGTGGCTCCACGTGTTTTACATCGTATGCAGTGGCCGCGGGGCAGAACTCTATGGCTCATGTGTGCGGCCTTTTTGGCAGGGTATAGTTGGGCTGCTTGGCGCGCGCAGCTGCGCTTAGCCTATACATTGCCGCTTGAATTCGAGCGGCGCGATATTAAAGCGACGGGCATTATCGCCAGTGTGCCATTAACTGATGCACGCCGTACGCGTTTTATTTTCAAAATTGAGCAGAGCGACCCCACCGCGCCTTTTATGCCGCGTTTGGTCCAACTCAGTTGGTACGCACAAGCGGGGCTGACGCCTGTACGCCTGCGTCCAGGCGAGCGTTGGACGTTCACGGTGCGGCTGGTGCGTCCACATGGCAATGCTAATTATCACGCGGCTGATCTTGAGGCCTCTATGCTTGAGCGTAATCTGCGGGCGACGGGTTATGTGCGTGAACACCCTACACCACAGCGCAGGTTGGGGCATGCTAATAGTCTTCTGATTATGCTTGAAGGTTGGCGTGATAGACAGCATAGGCGTATCAATGAAGTGTTAGGTAATGCACCCCATACAGGAATCGTGAGCGCACTTGCGCTTGGACTGCAAATGGGCATTTCTCCAGATGATAGGCAACGCTTTACGCGTACGGGTACCAATCATCTGGTGGCAATTTCGGGTTTGCATATTTCCCTCGTCGCTGGTTTTGCTGCGGCGCTAGCGAGCTGGTTATGGCGGCGCTCTTGCTGGATCGGCAAGGATTGGCCACTATGGCTGGCGGCGCCGCGAGTTGCTGCTGTGGCGGGTGCGGGCGCGGGTTTCCTCTATGCTGGCTTGGCTGGGTTTGGCGTACCCGCACAACGAGCATTGTTGATGCTCCTGATCGTTGGGATATCTTTTTTAAGTGCGCGTCGCGTTGCAGCCTCGGCAGTTTTGGCCTGGGCTTTGGCCGTGGTGGTTACGCTTGACCCTTGGGCGCTGACGTCGGCAGGCTGTTGGCTCTCGTTTGGTGCGGTGGCGGTGATTTTGCTGGCCGCTAGCGCCAGTCGTGTCACGCACTCTGAGTCAGTCGATCAGGTGGCTAAAGTCAAAGTCGGGCGTCAGTGGTCTATAGCCAGTATCCATCGTCGGCTAACATCTCAATGGCACCGAATGTTATTAGGGTTCAAGACAGCGGCTCAAATTCAAGTAGCGGTCAGCCTTGGTTTGATCCCATTGACGGCTCTTTGGTTTGCGCAAGTACCATTATTAAGCCCGTTAGCGAACGCCTTTGCAATTCCGTGGGTGAGCTTTTTAGTCACGCCTCTTGTATTGATAGGGATGGTAGTGCCAGCGCCACTTGATATTTTTGCGTTGCAAGCCGCCCATGCATGCTTGGTGGTGTTGGCCGCGGTGCTGGATGTGATTGCTGCCCCGTCATGGGCGCTGTATTCATTACGCACGCCAGATGCGTTAGCCCTGGCATTTGCTGCGCTTGGCATTGGCTGGAGTTTGCTGCTGCCAGGTTGGCCCTTGCGTGGTGCTGCGCCACTGTTATTTTTGCCATTGGCTGTACCGCCTTCATCCGCGCCCGCAGAAGGTGAATTTCGTATGACGGTGCTAGATGTAGGGCAAGGCGCCGCAGCCTTGATTGAAACGGCTCACCATCGCCTGCTGTTTGATACCGGACCGCGTTACGACGTAACTTCTGACGCAGGCCAACGAATTGTGATGCCATTTCTTCGTGCACGGGGCATCAAACAGCTCGATGCGCTGGTGATTAGCCATGCAGATACGGATCATGCAGGCGGTGCGAGGACAGTGTTGGCTGAGTTGCCAGTCGTTCGCATGCGCGCCTCCCTAGTGCCTAAGCATCCGTTATGGCGTCAAGCGCGCGCACAACACGTTAAGGATTCTGCTGAATGTCGTGCAGGCGAAAGTTGGGTGTGGGACGGCGTGACTTTTACTATGCTATGGCCTGATGAAAAATCTAAGCGTGGGACTCCCTTAAAAGCCTCTCAAAAAAATCGGGGACGTGAGCTGCGCAATCAAGTCAGTTGTGTTTTACATGTGAGTAACACGCATCATGCCGCATTGCTGCCAGGCGATATTGAGGCGCGTGAAGAGCGCGCTTTGTTGGCGCAGCAACCCGCGGCATTAAGCGCAACCATATTGTTAGCGCCACATCATGGCAGTCGAACCTCATCAAGCGCGGATTTTTTGGCGGCTGTGGCGCCGCGTGATGCAGTTTTTCAAGTCGGTTATCGCAATCGCTTTAAGCACCCTAATGCAGGGGTAGTAGCTCGTTATCAAGCGTATGGCATTACCTTGCATCGGAGTGACCAAGATGGCGCGGTGCAGTTTCAAAGCGCCGGCACTGAAATTTTTGTTGAACGCTATCGCACAGCGCGCCGACGTTATTGGATGGGACATTGATGGCATAAGCAGAGTTAAGCCAAACTAAGGCCAATTCGTTTAGGGCGCAGGCTAGCTGGTGCAAAATTGAAGTGCTCTAAAGACGTCAAAATCAAATATTTGGTAAGAGAGCATAAACACATAAACGCTTGCACACGGTATAATTCGGCTTTCCTGCGAGCAATTTAGCAATGACTCAATACGTGTTTGTGACCGGCGGTGTCGTCTCTTCTCTTGGCAAAGGCATTGCCGCTGCTTCACTGGCCGCGATTCTTGAATCGCGTGGCCTTAAAGTAACTCTGCTTAAACTTGATCCGTATATCAATGTCGATCCCGGCACCATGAGTCCATTTCAGCACGGCGAAGTATTCGTGACGGAAGACGGTGCAGAGACAGATCTTGATCTCGGTCATTATGAGCGTTTTATTAGCACTAAGATGCGCAAGGCGAACAACTTTACGACTGGGCAAATTTATGAATCAGTCATTCGTAAAGAGCGTCGTGGCGAATATCTTGGCAAAACCGTGCAAGTGATTCCGCATATCACGAACGAAATTCAGGCTTTTATAGAGCGTGGCGCGCGAGCGGCAACATGTGGCGAACCTGATGTTGCAATCGTTGAAATCGGCGGCACGGTAGGCGATATTGAATCCCTTCCTTTTCTTGAAGCTGCGCGGCAAATGAGTTCGCGCTTGGGGCGTCGTCAGGCTTGCTTCGTGCATTTGACGTTGGTGCCTTATCTAGAGGCTGCGGGTGAACTGAAAACCAAGCCCACTCAACATAGCGTGCAAAAGCTGCGAGAAATTGGCATTTTGCCGCATGCATTGCTGTGCCGTGCTCAAAGCCCGATTCCGGCCGATGAGCGCGCTAAAATTTCGCTCTTTACGAATGTGCCGCAAGAGGCTGTAATTTCAGTCTGGAATGTCGATAATATTTATAAAATTCCACAAATGCTGCATAACCAAGGCCTTGATGAAATCATCTGTAATGAACTTGGGTTAATGCCTGCACCCGCTAATTTATCGGTATGGGCTAAGCTGGTTGAGGCGCTTGAGCGCCCCCAACATCGTGTGGTGATTGGGATGGTGGGTAAGTATGTTGAGCTGACTGAATCTTATAAATCGTTAATCGAGGCGTTAAAACACGCAGCAATTCACACTTCGACTGAGGTCAGCATCGAATATATTGATTCAGAGCTGATCGAAAGAGACGGGCCATATAGTCTTGCGCATTTAGATGCAATTTTGGTGCCGGGTGGTTTTGGCCCGCGAGGTACGGCAGGTAAAATCGCCGCGATTCAATACGCGCGCGAAGCCAAAGTCCCCTATTTGGGTATTTGCCTGGGGATGCAGCTTGCGGTGATTGAGTTCGCCCGCCATGTGGCAGGGTTGAGCCAGGCCAATAGTACTGAGTTTGAACCGGCAACGCCGTATCCGGTAGTCGCGCTGATTACTGAATGGCAAGAGAGCGATGGCCGGGTTGAGAAGCGTAGTGCGAACTCAGATTTGGGCGGGACCATGCGTCTAGGCGCTCAGCGCTGTCCAATCAGACCAGCTACGCGTGCTGAAGCAATCTATGGCACTCATGTTAACGAGCGCCATCGTCATCGTTATGAGGTCAACAATCATTTCGTGCCAATGCTTGAAACGCAGGGAATGTTAATTAGCGCGCGCACTCCGACTGAAAATTTACCTGAGATGATGGAGTTACGTAGTGATTTGCATCCCTGGTTTGTGGGGGTGCAATTCCACCCTGAATTTACTTCGACCCCACGCGATGGGCACCCGCTTTTTAAAGCCTTTGTAACAGCCGCGCTTAATTATCAGTGTAGTCGTAGCGAGACTGCAGCCCCCACGGGGAGTCTTGCATGAAGCTTGGTAACCTCGAAGTAGGCCTTAACCAGCCATTTTTTCTGATTGCGGGCACCTGTGTTATCGAATCTGAACAACTTACGCTAGATACGGCAGGCACGCTCAAAGAAATGTGTGCTGAGTTAGGTATTCCGTTCATTTATAAAGGCTCATATGATAAGGCCAACCGCAGCTCAGGCCAGTCATTCCGTGGCTTGGGCATAGATGCAGGACTGCATATTCTGGCAAAAGTGAAGCAGCAGATTGGCGTGCCGGTGCTAACGGATGTGCACACCAAAGATGAAGTGCCGTTGGCAGCTGAAGTCGTCGATGTCTTGCAAACCCCAGCTTTTTTGTGCCGCCAAACGGACTTTATTCAAGCCTGTGCGCGTTCCGGTAAACCTGTGAATATTAAAAAAGGGCAGTTTCTTGCTCCGCATGATATGAAACATGTTATCGACAAAGCGCGTATCGCGGCACGCGAGGCAGGGCTTGATGAAGATCGGTTCATGGCGTGTGAACGGGGGGTATCATTTGGTTACAACAACCTGGTTTCTGATATGCGAGCGCTAGCGATTATGCGCGAGACGGGGGCGCCAGTTGTATTTGATGCCACCCATTCAGTGCAGTTGCCCGGTGGGCAGGGCACTGCTTCAGGCGGTGAGCGTCAGTTTATTCCAGTGCTGGCTCGGGCGGCAGTGGCGACGGGCATTGCTGGGCTTTTCATGGAAACCCATCCAGAGCCGTCTAAGGCAAAATCAGATGGCCCTAATGCGGTACCGCTTAAACGCATGCGCGCGTTGCTTGAAACGCTTAGCACATTAGATGCGGCTGTCAAGCGAGCTCCATGGCTTGAGCATGATTTTAATTAAATCAGGGCTTTTCAACCTAACGACTTTTTTGAGGAAAATATGAGTGCCATCGTTGACATTATCGGCCGCGAAATACTAGATTCCCGGGGTAACCCTACGGTCGAATGCGATGTATTACTCGAATCAGGCACCATGGGCCGGGCAGCGGTGCCATCAGGCGCTTCAACCGGCTCACGCGAAGCGATTGAGTTGCGCGATGGCGAGCCTAGCCGTTACTTAGGTAAAGGGGTGCTCAAAGCGGTCGAACATATTAATACTGAAATTTGCGAAGCAGTGATCGGTCTTGATGCTTGTGAACAAGCGTTTTTGGATAAAATCTTACTTGAGCTCGATGGCACTGATAACAAAGCGCGACTTGGCGCTAATGCATTGCTAGCGGTATCCATGGCGGTGGCAAAAGCGGCGGCTGAAGAAGCGGGCTTACCCCTGTATCGGTATTTTGGTGGCTCAGCCGCGATGCAAATGCCAGTGCCGATGATGAATATCGTCAACGGCGGCGCTCATGCGAACAATCGCCTGGATATTCAAGAATTTATGATTGTGCCGATGAGTCAGCCGAGTTTCCGTGAGGCTTTGCGTTGCGGCACTGAAGTGTTTCACGCGCTCAAAAAGATTTTGGTAAAGCGCGGGATGAGCACAGCGGTTGGCGATGAAGGTGGTTTTGCGCCGGATTTTGCTAGCAACGAGGAGTGTTTGTCGACGATATTGCAAGCGATAGAAGTGGCGGGCTACCGGGTGGGTGAAGATGTTTTACTGGCGCTTGATTGTGCCGCGACCGAATTTTATCGAGATGGGCGTTATCAACTTGCTGGAGAAGGGCTACAACTACACGCGAATGAATTTACTGATTATCTGAGCGCGTTGGCTGATAAATTTCCTATTGTATCTATCGAAGACGGCATGGCTGAAAACGACTGGGACGGTTGGCGGCTATTAACGGATAAATTGGGTAAAAAAATCCAATTAGTTGGCGATGATTTGTTCGTAACCAATACGCGTATTTTGAAACAAGGCATTGACAGTGGCATCGCCAATTCAATCTTGATCAAAATTAATCAAATTGGCACTCTGACGGAGACCTTTGCCGCGATTGAAATGGCAAAGCGTGCTGCTTATACAGCTGTGGTCTCGCATCGCTCGGGCGAGACGGAGGATGTGACGATTGCTGACATCGCGGTAGGTCTAAATGTGGGGCAAATCAAAACGGGATCGCTGTCACGTAGCGATCGAATTGCAAAATATAATCAATTACTGCGAATTGAAGAAGATTTAGGCGAGATTGCCAGCTATGGCGGTCGTGCCGCATTCTATAATTTGCGGTAATGGGTCACTGTAAAGCGGTGGTTTTTCATAGCGTTTATTTGCCTGGGCGATCACAACCGTGTGGTGCGTGAGCGCGAAATTTGTCGTGCCCTAGCCTTTTTGTCATACGATGCGGCTTGTTACAATTGTTTTAACCATTCTTTTGATTCTCATCCAGTATCCGCTGTGGTGGGGGCGTGGTGGTTGGTTGCGCGTGCATGAGCTTAAACAGCAGCTTGCACGCCAGCAGCAAAAGAATGCGGAGCTAAAATTGCGTAATGAGCAGTTAGTGGGAGAGGTGCGCGATCTGCAGAACGGCACAGCCGCCATTGAGGAGCGCGCGCGCTATGAATTAGGCATGGTTAAGAAAGGAGAGATTTTTGTTAGGGTAGCGTCTGATCCGCCGCCCCGTGTCGAAACAAGAGAAAACTCAGCTAAGCCTAAACCGACCCGTAAATAGCTGTACTCCGCCCAGCTGGCAAGAAAGTGAGCTGGGCAAAATGCAAAGACGAAATTTCTTTCATAGGCGATACGCTCGATGCAACCCATCCATACTCCTCCCTCTGAGCCCACGCGCGCTAAGCGTCATCCTCTATTAGATAAACGCAGGCTGTTGGCGTGGCTTGGCGGCGCTGCGGCAATTTTCTTGTCGTTAAGCGTGCTTTTCGCTATTTATCTGTTGCTTGTGGTTATCCCTAGGCTCCCAGCGCTTGATGCTCTGACCGATTACCAGCCCAAAGCTCCGTTGCGGGTCTACACTGCCGATCATGTCCTGATTGGCGAGTTTGGTATTGAGCGACGTCAAGCAGTGCACTTAGACGAAATCCCGCAGACCATGAAAAATGCTGTGTTAGCGATTGAAGACGCTCGTTTCTATGAGCATGGCGGGGTTGATTTGATTGGCATGGTACGAGCGCTGCTGGCCGATATATTGCGCACTGACGCGGTTCAAGGGGCCAGTACGATTACGATGCAAGTTGCGCGTAATTTCTTTTTAAGTAACGAAAAAAGCTGGGGGCGTAAACTCGTTGAAGTGCTGTTGGCCTATCGAATTGAAGCGACCCTGAATAAAGATCAGATTCTTGAAGCCTATATGAATCAGATTTATCTAGGACAGCGGGCATATGGGTTTGCTGCCGCAGCTAACGTGTATTTTGGTAAAGATCTTAAAGATATTACGCTCGCGCAAGCAGCCATGCTAGCGGGCCTACCTAAAGCGCCATCCACCAATAATCCGATTGTTAATCCAAAGCGCGCAAAAATCAGACAAGCGCACATTCTAAAGCGTATGCTTGATTTGCATTATATCGATGCGACGCAATATGAAGCGGCTTTACGTGAAGAATTACAACTTAAGAGCGCGAGCAATCCATTTAGCATGCATGCCGAACATGCTGCCGAAATGGTCCGCCAGTATATGTATGAACAATATAAAGAGGAAATTTACACACAGGGTTTTAACGTAGTCACCACGCTTCGATCAGTTGATCAAATGGCAGCTTATCGAGCCATGCGCAAAGGAATTATGGATTATGAACAACGCCATGGTTATCGCGGACCTGAAGCCTATATTAAATTGCCGGCCAAATCAGATGCTCGCGAGCAAGCCATTCTTGAAGCTTTGCAGAAAGAGCCCGACGAAGAATTGATAAGAGCGGTGGTGTTGTCAGCGTATCCAAAGAAAGTACAAGCTGAATTATTAAACGGCGATTTGATCATGCTGGAGGGTGATGATTTACGTTTTGCATCGCTCGCGTTAAGTACGGGTGCGCCAGAGGCTAAGCGTATTAAAGCGGGCGCTATTATCCGGGTGATGCGGACCAAGAACGGCCGCTGGGCGATTACACAAATGCCACAAGTGGAAGGCGCATTGGTATCGCTGACTCCTCAAGATGGCGCGATACGTGCGTTAGTCGGGGGCTTCGATTTTGGCAGAAACAAATTTAATCGCGTTACGCAAGCCTGGCGCCAACCTGGCTCTAGTTTTAAGCCATTCATTTATTCTGCCGCACTGGATAAAAAAATAGGACCGGCCACGATTATCAACGACGCACCGCTTTATTTTCCATCTGGTCCTGGAAGAAACGCATGGGAGCCCAAAGATGATGATCAACCCGACGGCCCAATGACTTTACGCACTGCCCTTGAAAAATCGAAAAATCTAGTCTCGATCCGTATTTTGAATTATATTGGCCTGCAATATGCGCGGGATTTTATTAGCAGCAAATTTGGTTTTGAAGAAAGTAAGCTTCCTCCGTATTTGCCATTGGCTCTTGGCGCAGGGTCGGCCACACCTCTACAAATGGCAAGCGCTTACGCAGTATTCGCGAATGGCGGCTACCGGGTGGTACCCTATCTGATTGCCAAAATAACCACCACAAACGGCGAAGAACTGCCGAGTCCGCCTCCCTTAATTGCTGGCCAAGATGCCCCGCGGGTGTTGGAAGAGCGTAATGCCTGGCTGATGACCCAACTGCTGCAGTCCGCTGCGCAAAATGGTACAGGGGCAGGGACAAATATTTTAAAACGCACAGATTTAGCGGGCAAAACGGGGACGACTAACCAGGCGCGGGATGGCTGGTTCACCGGTTTTCAGCATAACTTGGTGGCGGTTGTCTGGCTTGGATACGATCAACCCAAAAGCTTGGGTACCCGTGAATATGGTGCTCGGCTGGCTTTGCCAATTTGGGTCGACTATATGGGCCGTGCTTTGCGCAATGAACCCCAATATCAGGCTCCTATGCCTGCTAATATCGTCTTATTCGACGGCGAGTTCTATTATAATAACGTAACGCCAGGTGTGGGCTTCGTCAAAAAAATTGAGCTTGACCTTGAGCATATCGATGTATCTGAGCTTCCGACTGACGCCGAGGTAATCGAAGGGAGTGAACCTTCTGCTGAAGATGGACCTTCCGCGCTGCCAGCCGCAGCCGATTCGATTGAGCGCAACCAGATTCTTGATTTATTTAAATAGCCAACACCATTATTATTTGAGATACGTTGTCAGTTTGCAACAATTGCATCAAAGGGGAACTGGAGGCATGGTATCTAGCTGCTTTATAGTATCGGGTGGTGACCAAAGCATTGGCGAGAATGAGATACTAATTACATGGAACAAAGGCTAAATCGAGTGCAATGGTCGACCGCTGATATGCCATTTTGTGTGGGTGAGCATAAGCACGCGAAGCCATTGCTGGTAAGCTGGGCTCGCGATGAGGCGGATATACGCGCGGCGCAACGTTTGCGTTACAACGTATTCGCCGAAGAAATGGGTGCTCGCATTGGGGGCGCACCTGGCCTTGATAGCGACGAATTCGATGCGCACTGTGATCATTTACTGGTGCGTGATCCGCAAACATTTGAAATCGTGGGCACTTACCGCGTTTTACCACCGCACCGTGCCATTCGCCTTGGACGCCTATACGCGCAAGGTGAATTTAATATTGAGCAATTAGCGCCTTTACGCCATAAAATGGTTGAAGTAGGCCGCTCTTGCGTGCATCGTGATTACCGCCGCGGCATGGTCATTATGTCGCTCTGGACCGGTTTGGCTGAATATATGTTGCGGCACGGCTATGAAACCATGCTGGGTTGTGCGAGTGTTTCCGTGGCGGATGGCGGTCATTTTGCGGCTAATCTATACCGGGTTTTAGAAACTGCATCGATGACTACAGCGCAATATCGTGCCTTTCCGCGCGTCGCTTTGCCCATCGACACGCTGCAAACAGGGGCAAACGTTGCATTGCCGCCCCTGATTAAAGGCTATTTACGCCTTGGCGCAAAAATTTGCGGTGCACCGGCGTTTGATTCGGCTTTTAACACGGCTGACTTTCTTACATTATTCAATCTCTCGGAAATCAATCCCCGCTATGCCAAGCACTTTTTGGTTGCTGAGCAACATAGTGAGTGTTTTTAGAAAGTGCGGAAGGGCTATCGCAGTTGATGTGAATGCATAAGATTGCTAAATAGTACTAGCGAAAGAGCCTCGGGCTTTGTATAATGCGGTTCTTTCAGCGAGCCATTTCTTGGTTGGCAGATATGCGTTTTTCAGTGGTGGCCGTAGCTCAGTTGGTAGAGTCCTGGATTGTGATTCCAGTTGTCGCGGGTTCGAGCCCCGTCGGTCACCCCAGAACATAAGGCTTTGCGGGGAGTGTGTCCCTCAATTTGTCAACGAAATTCCAGATTTTTCAATTTTCTAATTTGTAGCCGCGGCCTTTTTAATCTGCCAGCGATCATAATGTTTGTGCGTGCTTGTAGGGTTTGCATCAGCTGCAAAATCCTATACATCCGCATCTCTACGCTCTAATTTTTTTGTGATTGCCGTCGGGCGACCATCGTTTAGAGTAAAGTGAAGTGTTTCTCTAATCTGGTTTTCGGGTTGGTTTAATTTCTTTGCCTCGGTTTTAATCCAAACTTGCATTGGCATCCTGCCACACTGCGCCCCAACCACTGCGCGTATAGCAAAGTCCTTTTTGTTTCCGAACAGCGCCGAACCGGAAAATGGTTGATTTTGCTGAGCTCGGGCAGATAAGATGGGATTGTGATAGTTTATTCGAAAAGGAAGTGAGCTTTTTATTACGCGGCCCAGTTGGCCAATAGCAAGGGAGCTTCAATTCGCTCAAAGTGGCCCATATTGTTTATAGCTGACTGTGCGCCAGCCGACAAAGAACGGCCAACATGGCCATTGGAGGCATTCCCCCAAAACACAAATGAGCTCTCGCAGCTTAGTGTTCTACTTTTAGAAACTATTAAATATGGGGGGATTACCGTAGCACAAGAAGCCAACAGATCAGTTAGCTTCCCTCCATCTAAAACATCTAGAAATTTTTCCGGCGTGGATTTGCTTTGCTGTTTTCCATAGCAAGGCGCAAAACCATAAAAAATCCTCTCCAGCCTCGACTCAACTCAATCGTTTTTCCTTGCATCTATCATTACGATCAGCCTGCCCACGAAACAGCCGAAATAACGCATTCCGAAGCAAAAAACCGGCGCAGAAGCGAGGATTTGAAATTGAAAACCCTTATAGAATTAGGGCTTTGGCGGAAAGGGAGGGATTTGAACCCTCGATACGGGGTTACCGTATACCGGATTTCGAGTCCGGCGCATTCGACCACTCTGCCACCTTTCCTAAATATTTCATATCGCCGCCGATCAAACGGCAAAGAGGCTGAATTTTATCAGAACAATGCGTGCGCTGCGTTAATTTATTATTTCTTTGGCTTTAATTTTTGTGGTCGGCGTTAAATTCTGGTTGGAATGCTAACGCGTTGAACATATCTTTTGCACGATCCCGCATTTGCGTTTGCATTTGTATAAATAAATTTTTCGATTGCTCAAGGTAGCTTGTCATCATCGTTTGCATTAAAGGGGCTTGCATATTGATAAATTGGGACCACATGTCGGCAGAGGTACTGCTATCGTAAAGGTCTTTCAGCTGTTCGGTAAATGTGTTCTGAATATCGATGAAAGCTTGTAGATTCTTTTGCAGGTAGCTGCCGATCATTTCTTGCATAGGGTGGCCATAAAAGTGAATGAGCTGCAGTAGCATTTCATGAGAAAAAATAGGTGTGCCAATACTTTCTTCCTCAAAGCTGATTTGTAGCAAGATACCACGCGTTAGATTCTCGTTGGTTTTTGCATCTACTACCTGAAATGGCTGTTTGTCTAGCACCAGTTGCTTCACATCGGCTAGCCTAATATACGTGCTCGTTTGCGTATCGTAGAGTCGGCGATTAAGGTATTTTTTGATTATGCGCAGGTTTTTTTCGTTGGTCATTTTTGCTCTTGTTGCTTACAGTTTTTATAGTATTCACTAAATTACGTGGATATGCCACTCATCTTAGCTTGGATGCTCGAGCCAGATAAGCGCTGCTTGACGTCCAGTCAGTAATTGCCGTCGATATGAATAAAAGCGTGTGGGATCTGATGCAGTGCACCATGCGCCGCCGCTGATTTGCTTAATGCCAGCGCGGATTAGCCGTAAGCGCGCTAATGCGAATAGATTGGCCCAATATTTTCCGGATAGATGCGGGCAAGGTCGGAAGGCGGCGGCAGTGGCAATGCTCTCAGCGGCAGTGGCTGTTGTTAAAAAGGCATCGCGTACATCATCGCCCACTTCAAATGTGCTGGGACCAATCGCGGGTCCAAGAAATGCATAGAGCTCTTCGTGTGGGTTTGTGAGGGCCGCCACTTCAGCCGCGGTGCGCTCTAGCACTCCGGCGGCAAGGCCGCGCCAACCGGCATGAGCGGCACCCACCGCGTGACCGGTATGGTCGCATATAAGTACGGGCAGGCAATCAGCCGTCATGATCGCGCAGGCAATGCCGGGTTGGGCCGTCACGCTGGCATCTGCGCGTGGGGGGGGAAGAGCATTGACGGCGATTTCTGCGCGTATGACGTCTGTTTTGTGAACTTGTTCAAGCCAGGCGATATGGGTTCCAGTGAGCGTGGCGAGCCGTTTACGATTTTCGGCTACGCATTTTGCTGCATCCCCTGTATGCAGGCCGAGGTTGAGGCCTCCCGCGGATTCAGTCCCGTTTTGCGATTGTCCATAGGGAGGGATGCTTACACCGCCCGCCCGTGTTGTAAAGAGTATACGCACGCGCGCTGCGACGGGCCAATTCGGCGTGAGGCAATCTGCCAGCGATAATGGGGCATATCCGGTGATGTCTGTAGTCATGTAAGCGGGTGTTTTTTGTCGTTATCATTTAACTCCTCAGCTTCAATTGTATCGTTAATCACCGCAGGCGTTAGTCCTAGTGCGTCTGCAAGCAGTAAAATATCCGCCGGCGCAGGTGCGCGCCAGGCACATATAAGGTTGTTGAGCGGATGGTTTAATTTGAGCTGCCAGGCATGGAGTGCCTGCCGCGCAAAGCCAGCCGCGCGGGTGGTTGCGAGTAATTGAGTGTAGCGGGCCGTTTTGCAATATAGCGGGTCTCCTATGAGAGGATGTCCAAGATGGGCTAAATGCACGCGAATTTGGTGAGTGCGTCCGGTTTCAAGGTCGCACTCCATGAGCGCGAAGGGCTGGCCTGCTAGGTTGCCCGTTGCAATTCTACGATAATGAGTACACGCAGGTTTGCCACTTGTCTCTGATACCACCGCCATTCTGATCCGATTGCGTGGATCGCGCCCGAGTGGAGCGTGAATTGTGCCCTGGGCATTGGGCGTACCCCAAACGAACGCAAGGTAGCGACGTTTAACGGTGCGTGCTTGTAGTTGGCGGATTAGGTGTGTTTGTGCAGTGAGCGTACGCGCAATGACCATTAAGCCAGAGGTATCTTTATCGAGGCGATGAACAATGCCGGCGCGAGGCAGCCCGGCGGCGGCTTTGCCGTAGCGGTGTAAAAGTCCGTTAAGCACGGTGCCGCGCCAATTGCCCGCGGCCGGGTGTACTACAAGTCCGGCAGGTTTATTAATCACGACCAGCGCTGCATCTTCGTAAATAATCTCAAGTGGCACAGGCTCAGCCGTAAATGCGGTTTCTTCGGGCAATAGCTCTGGCGCTATGAGGATGGAGGCGTCGAGTGGGGCGGCTTGCCGGATTTGGGCGGGTATGCCGTTGACCTTTACCCGCCCAGCTTCTATCCAGCTTTGCAAACGGTTGCGCGAATAATCTGGAAAGAGGCGGGCAAGCACTTTATCGAGGCGCTCGCCTGCCAATGCGGCAGGAATCTGTGCCATCAGATAGGGCAGCTCATCTGCTGAGGCCAAGTCGGCCGACTCTGAATCCAGCGCGGATGCATCATGGGCGTGTATATCCGTGTCAAATCCAGTGGTAGAGTCGGGGCTTGAGCTATAATCTTCTACGCGAAAACGAGTCATTGAGATTGAAAAGGCGAATGCAAGTGTTGAATAAATTTAAGTTAGTTGTTTTGTTAGGAAGTATCGCGGCCATTTTGGCTGGCTGTAGCGGTTTGCCTGAGAAAATTGATGAAACAACAACCTGGTCGAATGAAAAATTATACTCGGAGGCTCAGGAAATGCTAACCGGTGGCGATTGGGCGCGCTGTGCAAAATATTTTGAAGCGCTTGAAGGGCGAGATCCTTTTGGCGAATATGTGCAGCAAGCTCAAATCAATGTCGCTTATTGCAACTGGAAAGATAACGAAACAGCGGCTGCTTTGCAGGCTGTGAATCGTTTTGTTCAATTGCATCCGAATCATCCAAAGATTGCTTATGCTTACTATCTAAAAGGCATCATCAATTTTAATGACGAGCTGGGTTTATTTGGTCGCCTAAGCCGGCAAGATATTAGTGAGCGTGATCCAAAGGCGATGCGTGATTCGTATAATGCCTTTAAAATAGTCGTTGAGAGCTACCCTCAAAGCCCATATGCACAGGATGCGGCACAACGCATGCGTTATATTGTTAATGCGTTGGCGGCTCACGAGGTGCATACCGCGCATTACTATTACCGGCGTGGTGCTTATCTTGCCGCCGTGAATCGCGCACAAACGGCGCTTAAGCAATATGAAAGTGCTCCTGCCACCGAAGATGCATTGCATATCATTGTGCTGTCTTATCGAGCGCTTGGGCAAACAAAACTCGCTAGCGATGCAGAGCGTGTATTACAGGCTTCTTTTCCAGCAAGCCGCTATCTGCAAGATGAGCGCAGCAAGTTAAAGGTTAGATCGTTAAATTGAAGCTACTCATTCAGCTAGCGCGAGCGATCCTACGTTGATTGCGGCGTATGGTTATTTGCCAGAGCCGTGTTCAATCATTTCAACGCCTGTTGCGCTGGCTAACAGACATAAATTTGCAGGACGTTTGGCGAAAAGCCCAACTGTCACAACTCCCGGCCAGCTGTTAATTTCCGCTTCAAGCGTGACGGGGTCAGTAATCTGCAAACCGTGCACGTCAATAATTGGATTGCCATTATCCGTCAGATAAGGTGAGCCATTTGCTGTAGTTCGCAATACGGGTCTACCGCCTAAAGCGAGGAATTTGCGGCTGAGTGCGGCGCGCGCAAGAGAGATAATTTCAACCGGTAGTGCGAAGCAGCCTAACGTATCGACGCGTTTTGAGGCATCTGCAATGCAGATAAAGACCTCAGCTACCAGCGCGATGATTTTTTCGCGCGTCAATGCGCCGCCGCCGCCTTTGATCATATGTCCATGATGATTGATCTCATCTGCGCCATCGATATAGACGGGCAGGGTTTCGACTTGATTGAGATCCAATACTTTAATCCCATGCATTTTAAGTCGCGCAGTGGTCGCATTTGAGCTCGACACGGCGCCATGATAGCGGGCGTTGAAGACCTGGTGGCTAGCTAGAGCGTCAATAAAGTAGTTGACGGTTGAGCCAGTGCCAATCCCGATTACAGCCCCTTCTGGTATGTGGATGAGCAGGTAATCGGCGGCGGCTTGGCTAACGAGACGTTTTAAGGTGTCTTGAGACATGCTGACGTAGATCAAAAAAGAATTAAAAATTAGGGTATGTGCTAATGGGTTGTAGCGCTTAACTCACCAGGATACGTTGCCGGCGTGCCTCGAACAGCGCGATGCCACTGGCTACGGATACATTTAGGCTTTCAACGCTACCGGCCATTGGAATATGCATAACTTCATCGCAGGTTTCGCGGGTTAAGCGACGCATGCCTTCGTCTTCTGCGCCCATGACCAAGGCCAGTGAACCAACCAGCTTGGTTTCATATAAGCTTGTCGGAGCATCATCGGCAGCGCCAACCACCCAAATATCGGCGGCTTGTAATTCACGTAGCGCGCGGGCTAGGTTGGTGACAGAAATATAGGGGGTTGTATCCGCCGCGCCGCTGGCTACTTTTGCTGCGGTTGCATTAAGTCCCACAGCGCGGTCGCGCGGGGCAATCACAGCCTGCGCGCCCGCTGCATTAGCGACGCGTAGGCAAGCACCAAGGTTATGGGGGTCAGTGACGCCGTCAAGTACTAATAAAAGTGCGGGGCCGCTTATCCCATCGAGCAACTCGGCCAAATTATGGGCGAGGGGAATGTCGGCTACGCGCGCGACGATACCTTGGTGGCGGTCAGTACCGGCGAGGCCCCGTAGCCGGTTTTCTTCTGCTGCGATAAGCCGCACTCCAGCGCCGCTAGCGACCTTTAAGAAATCCTGCATGCGCCGGTCGCGGCGGGCGGGGTCATATAAAATTTCGTTGATGGTAGCTGCATCATATCGCAAGCGCGCTGTGACTGCGTGAAAGCCGTAAAGAAGTTTGAGATGGGCCATGCTGTAAAAGAAATTAAGTGTTTTTGCGGGTGCGTTTTGAGCTAGCCTTAGCGCTCTCACGAGATAGGTGTCGAGCTGTTTCGGCTGGCTCTTGGTTGGCTAGCGGGGTTTTTGCTTTAGGTGTTTTTTTAGCTTTGGCAGCGCCAGTTTTGGCGGTTGGGTGCGCTGGATTTTTATGAGAGGCTTTGACCGGAGGATCTTGTACCAAAACAAAATCAATTTTACGCGTGTCTAGGTCAACTCGGCTGACTTGCACGCGTACCCGATCGGCAAGCCGGTAGCGGGTACCGGTATGCTCGCCGCGCAATTCATTTTTAATCTCATCATATTGAAAATACTCTGGCCCCAGCTCAGTGACATGCACCAAACCTTCAACAAATAGCGTATCAAGCTGCACAAAGATGCCAAATGAAGTCACCGCGCTCACTAAGCCGCCATATTCTGCGCCCAGTTTGTCGCGCATAAAATAACATTTAAGCCAGGCTTCAACATCGCGTGAGGCTTCATCTGCGCGCCGCTCATTGGCTGAGCAGTGCAGACCGAATTCGTTCCAAATCGCTGAGCTACTTTGGCGTGATCTTTTTTGGGAAGTATTGGCTTTGTTTTGTAAGGTTTGAGCGTGGCCGCTCAGAGCAGTATTGAGTTGCGTATTGGGTAACAGAGCGGGCTCATAGCGGTTTCCGCTTAAAAGAGCTCGGATTGCCCGATGTGTGAGTAAATCAGGATAACGTCGGATGGGGCTGGTAAAGTGAGCGTAAGCCTCGTACGCTAAACCGAAATGACCGAGATTGTCTGGGCTGTAAACGGCCTGCTGCATGGAGCGCAGTAACATGGTTTGCAGCATTTGCGCGTCTGGCCGCTGGCGGATTTGCGCCATGAGAGCGCTATAGTCGCTGGCCTGTGGTTTAGCGCGGCCCTCAAGCGAGAGTCCAACGCCGCGCAAAAAGCTGCGTAGATTGGCAAGCTTTTCTTCGGTAGGACCTTCATGGACACGATATAGCCCCGCATGTTTATGGCGTTTTAAGAAATCAGCGGCGCATACATTGGCGGCTAACATGCACTCTTCGATCAATTTATGGGCTTCGTTACGCGTGCGCGGGACAATTTGTTCGATTTTCCCAAGTGCGTTACACACAATATACGTTTCGACCGTATCAAAATCGATCGCACCGCGCTTCTGACGCGCGTTTACAAGCAGTTGATAAGCGCCATATAAATGCTGTAAATGTGGGAGTAAGGGAGCGTGGTTTTTGGCCTCAAGGCTTTTGGTATTGGCTAAGAGGGTGGCGACCTCAGTGTAAGTCAGGCGTGCCGCCGAATGCATCACAGCAGGATAAAATTGATACGCATGGAGCTTGCCTTGGGCATCAATGACTAAATCGCAAACCAGCGCGCAGCGATCTACGCCCGGGTTAAGCGAGCACAGTCCATTGGAGAGCTTTTCTGGCAGCATTGGAATCACGCGGCGTGGAAAATACACCGAGGTGCTGCGCTCCAGAGCATCGACGTCAAGCGCATCATTGGGTTTGACATAATGAGATACATCTGCGATTGCAACGATCAACCTAAAACCATCACCACGGCCGACTTTGACAGGTTCGCAATAGACTGCGTCATCAAAGTCGCGCGCATCTTCACCGTCAATCGTGACTAACGGCAAATCGCGCAGGTCAACGCGCTGGTGTAAATCGGCTGGGCGTACTTTGTCAGGCAACTTATTAGCCTGCGCCAGTGCGGCAGCGCTAAATTGATGGGGGACGCCGTGTTTGCGTACAGCAATTTCAATCTCCATGCCAGGATCGTCAATCTCACCGAGGATTTCCACCACTTTGCCTAGCGGGGCGGTGTGACGGCTTGGAAAATCAATGAGCTCAACGCTCACGACCTGTCCCGCCTTAGCTTGGCCTTGAGCCCGCGGGGCAATGATAATATCGTGGCCAATGCGTTTATCTTCTGGGGCGAGTATCAGTACGCCATTTTCGTTCAGCAAACGGCCAATCACATGGGTATTAGCTCGTTTAGTGATTTCTACAATATGTCCTTCCGGCCGTCCGCGGCGATCGTAGCCCATGATGCGCGCGAGGACGCGATCATTGTGCATCACTCTCTGCATTTCCGCATTGGAGAGAAAAAGGTCGGCTTGTGCATCATCACGAATTAAGAAGCCATAGCCATCGCGGTGACCTTGAATGCGGCCTGCTACAAAGTGCGAGGATGAAGCTAATTGCAAATAGCCTTCTTGGCTAGATTGGATTTGCTCATCGCGCTCCATGGCGTTAAGGCGTTTGAGAAAACCTTCTTGTTCTATGGCTTTGACCGAGAGGGTTTGAGCAATGTCTTTGGCGGTTAACGGGACTGTGCTTGCGCGCAACACGCTCAGAATCTCTTCGCGGCTTGGAATCGGATATGGGAATTTATTCAATGGCTAATTTAATGGTTTTTGTTGTGTGAGTGGGGTTTGCTTGTATGAGCGAGGTAAAAGTACAGAAAGCACATCAATTCACCCCCCGCCCTTAGCTAGATGGAGATATTCTAACAGGTAATAAAATTTATACAAAATAGTATAAATTTTATGCTATATCAACCTTTCGAGCTGATGAGTTTGGCTTAATGTTTTCTTTGTTGTATTCTGCGCCCTTCTTATTTTTTATCTTCATTCTTAATTTTATATGACGGTGTCCGCTCATTCTATACCTAAAGTTGGTTTTGTTTCGTTAGGTTGCCCCAAAGCTCTCGTCGACTCCGAGCAGATTCTGACCCAATTGCGCGCTGAAGGCTATGAAATTTCAGCAACCTATGACGGCGCTGATTTGGTGGTTGTGAACACGTGCGGTTTTATCGACGAAGCCGTGCAGGAAAGTTTGGATACAATTGGTGAAGCCCTCCACGAAAACGGTAAAGTGATTGTTACGGGCTGCTTGGGAGCGAGAAAAAGCCAAGACGGCGGCTCTTTGGTTAAAGACATCCATCCGAAAGTACTCGCCGTCACGGGGCCGCATGCTCTGGGTGAAGTCATGCAAGCGGTACATCTCCATTTGCCAAAACCGCATGACCCATTTGCAGATCTAGTGCCTGCGGCGGGTTTAAAGTTAACCCCGCGCCATTACGCTTACCTAAAAATCTCCGAAGGCTGCAATCACCATTGCACTTTTTGTATTATCCCGTCGATGCGGGGCGATTTAGTGTCGCGGCCGGTAGCGGAAATTATGCTGGAGGCGGAGAATTTGCTGCGTGGGGGCGTACGCGAACTCTTGGTGATTTCTCAGGATACTAGCGCGTATGGGGTGGATGTTAAATATCGGACAGGCTTTTGGCGTGGTCGGCCATTAAAAACCCGGATTACTGAGCTGGCCACCGCGTTGGGTGAGTTGGCGGCTGAGCATAACGCCTGGGTGCGTCTACATTATGTCTATCCCTATCCGCATGTCGACGAACTGCTGCCGTTGATGGCGCAGCAACGGATTTTGCCTTATCTAGATGTTCCATTTCAACACGCGCACCCAGCGGTGCTAAAACGGATGAAGCGCCCCGCTAATGCGCAAAAATCGCTTGAGCGAGTGCAAGCGTGGCGCGCGCTCTGTCCTGAGCTGACGATTCGGAGCACTTTTATTGCTGGTTTTCCAGGGGAAACCGAGGCTGAGTTTGAAACCTTGCTGGATTTCATCCGCGTGGCTGAATTAGATCGGGTTGGGTGCTTTGCCTATTCTCCGGTAGCCGGTGCTGCGGCAAATGAATTGCCGGGCGCATTGCCCGATGCCGTGCGCAATGAGCGGCGCGCGCGTTTTATGGAAGTGGCCGAAGCTGTATCGGTGCAGCGTTTAAAGCGTAAAGTAGGACAAACATTGCGGGTCTTAGTGGATGAAGTGAATCATGCTGGAGGCATTGCGCGTTCGTCTGCAGATGCGCCAGAAATCGATGGTGTCGTTTATATTAAACCCGTTGCTCATGCTTCCCATGCCTATCAAGCCGGTGATTTCGTTGACGTAAAAATTACTGGCGCGCAGGGACATGATTTATGGGGCGAAGTGTCTAGCACCGCTAACTGAGCGGTTAACCTACTGATAAGTATGACGATTGCCTATGGATACTCATTTGCAAACTGAGCTCGTGCATCATGCGCAAGCCAATCTGACAGCGGGCTGGGCGGCCATATCGGCACCCGTGACGCGGGCTTCGACCGTTATCTTTCCCAATCTCGCCACGCTACGCGCGCTTGACTGGCGGCATGATGCGCAATGGCGCTATGGTTTACACGCCACGCCCATTTCTCATGCGCTAGCGCAGCAGTTGGCTCGGCTTGAGGGCGCGACACATGCTTTGTTACAGCCTTCCGGCTTAGCTGCCATTGTTAATGTGTATCAAGGGCTACTACAGCAAGGCGATGATGTACTGATCCCGGACAATGCCTATACGCCGAATCGTGATTACGGCGCTTGGCTAGCGAGATTTGGCATTTCTGCCCGTTATTATGATCCGCTCATGGGCGCCGAGATTGCTCAGCTGATACAGGCGAATACACGTTTAATTTGGCTTGAAGCACCGGGTTCGGTGACGATGGAAGTGCCGGATGTGCGTGGCATCACGCAAGTTGCTCGGGCGCGAGGCATATACACAGCGTTGGATAATACTTGGTCAGCCGGACTTGCTTTTAAGCCTTTTGAACATGGCTGCGATATTTCGGTGCAAGCGCTGACTAAATATCAGTCAGGTGGCAGTGATGTTTTGATGGGCGCTACGCTCACGACAGATACGGAACTGTATTTAAAACTCAAGCAAGCCCGTATGCAGCTCGGGTTTGGCGTCTCTGCGGATGATTGTGCGCTCGTATTGCGCGGCTTGCCTAGCATGACGGTGCGCTATGCCGCTCATGAACAGAGCGCATTGGCGCTTGCGCGGTGGTTACAAACGCGGCCCGAAGTCGTGGCGGTCTTGCATCCGGCTCTGCCGGATTGCCCAGGTCATGCCTCTTGGAAGCGAGATTTTTCTGGCTCGGGGGGATTATTTTCGGTCGTGTTTGATGAAAAATATACACCAGTACAAATAGATCGTTTTGTTGAAGGCCTCCAGTTTTTCAAATTGGGGTTTAGCTGGGGCGGCGCATTAAGTTTGGCGCTACCTTATGATGTAGCACCGCTGCGTACCGTGACGCGCTGGCCTCATCGCGGCGGGTTAGTGCGCTTTTTTATTGGTTTGGAAGACGAACGCGATTTGCGCGCAGATCTTGAGCGTAGTATGTCGACCCATTTGCTAGGCTAAAGTTCAATGAATCTTATTCTTCAGAGCACTCAACTCCTGTCTAGTGCACAGCTTGAGCAAGCGCGCATAGCGGCTGGCGGCGCTGCGGCGCTGCGCCTGGATGATTATGCTGCGCGTATTCTCAATGTGGATTTAACTTTGCGCGCGCAAGTGACGGCCTGGTGTGCGCAGCGCCAACTTGACTGTGCGTATCTGCCATCACGGTCTTTGGCTGAGTTTAGCTTGGTCGTGATGGATATGGATTCGACTCTGATCACGATCGAATGTATTGATGAAATAGCTGATTTTTGTGGTCTTAAAGCTGAGGTGAGGGCACTGACTGAAGCCTCTATGAGTGGCGAGATATCTAATTTCGAGGAAAGCCTGCGGTGTCGGGTCGCCTTATTAAAGGGATTGGATGCCAATGTGTTGGAGCAAGTATGGCGTAAGCGCCTAAAACTCTCACTAGGGGCGCAACGCATGCTGGCCGAGGTGCAAGCAGCAGGTTTGCATACACTTTTAGTTTCGGGCGGGTTCACATTTTTTACCGAGCGGCTGGCCACTCGTCTCAGATTGGATTATGCGCACGCGAATAGGCTCGGCATTCGTCATGGCAAGCTTACTGGCGAGGTGGTAGGTGAGATTGTGGATGCTCAGGCCAAAAAGCGGCGGCTCTATGAAGTGTGCGCTGAATTGGGGATTACGGCTTCGCGTGCTATCGTGATCGGAGATGGGGCAAATGATCTGTTGATGATGGCGCCGGCAGGTTTATCCGTCGCTTTTCGAGCGAAGCCAGTGGTGCGGCAAGCGGCAGATGTGTCGTTGGAGTATACTGGTTTAGACGGGGTCTTGCGCTTATTTGGATGAAATTCCTGGTCCTTGATTTAAGCTGAAAAAGCCATTGTAAGATGCCATTTTGATGAGGTGTAATATACTTAAATAAGTTATAAAAAAGAAAAGGGGCAACTTATGAAATACCCAATCACTAAAGTAGTCAAAGTTTCATGCATGCTGGCAATCTTTGCCTTAATGGGAACGGGGCGTTTGGCACTGGCTCAAATGCCTAAATCGCTTGATGCACCGATTCATTACACAGTCAAAGTGGTGTCTAAGCTCTATGGCAATGCACAAGAAACTCGCCAGATTGCATCCGGCGAGGTGGATGATTTTACCTGGAAAACTGTACCGCCTGCGGGAGCTGTGCCGATTGATCGACAATGCCCTCACTGGGAAAATGTGCCGCGTGATAGCGAACATGCGATGTTACGGCAGACAAAAATACGGCTTGCGCCGATTGTCGGCCAAGATGGTGTGGCAACGATCCAATTAGGTTTCCGCGCTCATGCGCCTCAGGGGACTTATATTTATAAAAAGAAAAGCGGCCAAAAGCTGCGCTGTCCTAAAGATCAGGTGCATCACCAAATTGTGCGCTTTACATTGCCCACCAATGGAGCGTCTAAAACGATCAAGTTGACTGACGGAACAATTTTGACGGTAACCGCGACTAGGTGAAATCAATCATTTGATGTGATTGCCCTATGTGAAACATGGGCGGCGGTCGAGTAGCCTAAAGGAGCCTCATCTTCAAGCTCTCTCGCAGTCGGACGTGAATCTCTCGATTCATCTGGTTCTTATCATCCAACCATTTTGGCTCGTTAATAGGCGAAGGTGCAAAGAGCTGTGGCAAATGCGCAACTGCGCGTTTTAACCATGCTCTCGCCCTTGCCATACTTTTACCAAGTCATTTGTATTTCCAAGCGCAAATTCTGCTTGCGATAAATCTGCTCATCAAGCAAAATCTTTTCCAGCTTCGACCAAAATTCATCTGTAATAAGTAATCGGGGCATTGCAAACTCGTGTTGTCTCGGTGTCAGAACCTCAGCAATACGGGTTTGCTTCTAGTTTCTAAACAATTAATTACAAACTTCAACACGCTCTATTCAGGGTTTCTGAGATTGCTTATGCCCTATCGTAATTGGGGTAGATAGGTTTTATGCAGTGAAAGCTGAAGTTTTATCCGATAAAAAGTTATTCAGATATAAGTTAAATAAAAATTATTAAAAAGGAGCAGCCAGTATGTCGCCGATTAATCCAAATCAGAGTATTCAACCTTCTTTAGCTTCAGATTTCCCTGATACGCAAGCAAGAACCGATGCTCCAGGTGAAAGCAACGTGCAAATTGGTAATGGTTTTATAAATTATTTAACCATTGGAAATAATAATATAGCTAATAACCATATACATTTAGCGGGAGCCGATCCGAAGTTAGTAGAAACCCTGATGTTGCAGCATATTTTTGCCTTGCAATCGAATGTTGAGCCGTTGGTCAATTTGGACTCAGCGCTTGAGAAATTGAGGGAGCAGTATTTAGAGGGTTTAAAGGAAGATAACGAAGTTAAAGATGCGTTATCAAATTATGTTGCCCCAGAAGGAATGACGCTCTACGATTCAACCCGTTTCGATTTAAAAAGCAAGGTTCAAGACTTCTTAAACTCCGATAAAAAGGTTTTACTCCTGCTAGGAGAGGCAGGTTCAGGTAAGTCGACATTTAACCGTGATCTTGCTGTTAGCTTGTGGGAGGTCTATACCCAGGCAAGTGCGGTAAAGAATAGCCCTATCCCAGTGTTTATCCAACTATCATCGAGTGAGTTAAAGTCAAAGCCGAATTTGGTTGAGAGGTTTTTTGAAATACAGGGTTTTTCAAAAGAGCAAATTAAGGAACTGCAAACTAAGCATCGTTTTGTCTTGATTTTAGATGGATTTGATGAAATTAGAGATCGGCAACAGGATTTTTATAAGGATAATCAGCTGAATAATTGGCGAGACGCCAAAATCATAATCAGTAGCCGACCAGAGTATTTAGGCTCTAATTATCAATATAAATTTCATCCATCCGATGAGCGTAGCGCTTTACAAGAGTACCGGTTAGCACCTTTTTCGGAGGAAACGGTTGAACGATATGTGGATCAATATAAAAGAGCACATCCAGAGGGGCCGTGGAGTATAGAGCAGTATAAGGAAGCATTAAGACAAGGTGATTTAAAAGAATTGGTACGTAATCCATTCTTGCTCAAAATAACTTTGAGCGTGTTACCTGAATTGGGTGAAATACTGAGAAAAAAGGGCCAACACTTTACCCGAATTGCGCTTTATGAACATTTCTTGAGGAGTTGGTTTGATCGTTCGCAAAAGCGCTTAGCACGAATTAGACTAAGCGGGAGAGAATCCGAAGAATTTAAACGTTTAGAACTTAGAGGATTTATCGAACGTGGCGTGGCTTTCAATAAAAAATTAGCTATAGAAATGTATCGAGCGGGGGAAGTGGTTACCACCTATTCATATGCGGCGGATGATCCTTGGGAGGAGCCTAGCACAGAATTAAGTCAGGATTGGCGCAAACGGTTTCTCGGTGACGATAACGCGATGGCGGTGTTAGTGCGCTTAAATGCGCCGCTAATCTGCAGGGATAAGCAGGATGGTTCAGGTAAAGAGTACCGGTTTATTCACAAATCAGTTCAGGACTATCTGGTAGCGCGGGTTTTATGGGAAGAGCTTGGTGCCCATGACAAGATGGAGTCTTCTTCGTGGCTCAACCGGTTAAATATCGTGAACGATCCGGCAATATTGCAGTTTTTAGCGGAGCGTGTGCGGCAAGATGTGGCATTAAAAGCCCAGCTTTTAAGGGTTGTTGAGCGCTCTAAAGGTGAAGGAGGTACGCAATTTGAGAAAGGAGCGGCCAATGCGATGACGATCTTGGTCAGAGCAGGGGTGCAGTTTAATAGGGCTGATTTAAATGGAATCCGGATTCGAGGGGCGGATCTGAGTCATGGGGTGTTTGACTATACGCAATTTGAAGGAGCAGATTTAAGTGAAGTGACGTTGCGTGGTGCGTGGTTACGTGGTGCTACGATGCGCAAAGCAAATTTGAGAAATGTTGAGTTTGGAGAAATGCCTACATTAGAGTTAGGTGGCTGGCCTAATATTTGTCGTTATTCGCCAGACGGCCGCTGGCTAGCAGTTGGTTCAGCTCTTAAAGGATGCAGTCTCTATAAAGTAGAAGAAACAGAAACAGAACTAGAAACAAAAATACAGAGACGGCTAGAGCTTAAATATAAATGGACCTTTAATCTCCCACTCTTTGGAACACGTTTTGTCGGATACAGTGTTGCGTTTTCTCCTGATAGTAAATGGTTGGCATCAGCCGATTATGATGGAGCGATAAGGCTATGGTCAATTGAGACGGGCCATTTGACGGGTGTTTTTAAACACGGTAATAAAATGGTTTCAAGTGTTTCATTTTTTGAAAAGGGTCAATGGTTAGCATCAGGTGGCTATGATAAGACAGTCAAATTATGGAAAATACAAACGGGCAAACGAGTAGTGAGTGAACCTATGTATACGCTAGAGGCGCATGCTGGAGAGATTGAGAGTATATCGATCTCATCCGATGGCAAGTGGCTAGCCTCTGGGAGTAAAGATAAAACAGTGAAGTTATGGGAGCTAAAAAACGAAGAAGTGACGCTACGGCAAACGCTTGTAGAGCATACTGATGAGATTCATCGTGTGTCTTTCTCAGGAGATAACAAATGGCTGGCGTGTGGTGGGCAATACGGTGCAGTAATGCTTTGGAAACTAGGGAGCACCGGCACATTGTCACATCAGATCCTTAAAGGGCATTCTGGTTTGATGAGAGGCTTATCGTTTTCGCCGGACAGTAGTTGGTTGGCCTCGGGAGATGATGCAGTGAAGCTGTGGAAGTTAGAAAACTCCGAAGCGGTGTTGCATCATACGTTTGAGGGCCATAGTGCCATAGTAAGAGATGTATCTTTTTCGTCAGACGGTAATTGGCTAGCATCGGTGAGCTACGATAAAACGTTAAAACTATGGGAATTAAAGAGTGATCGGGCGCTATTGCCTCAGATGCTCGAAGGACATAGTGGTAGTGGTAAGGTGTGGAGCGTGTCGGTTTCGCACAATGGCAAGTGGCTAGCCTCTGGGAGTAGTGATAAAACAATTAAACTCTGGGAGGTCGGAAATGGGGATGTATTTTTGCGCCAGACATTAAAAGAACATAGTGGAAATGTTCTTGATGTAACGATTTCCGAGGATGGCAAATGGTTAGCCTCTGGAAGTAGCGATAAGACGGTTAAGCTATGGGCGCTTGACTCAGGAAAAGCTGTGTTGCATCAGACGCTTGAAGGACATAGTCATGGAGTGTTTGGTGTGTCAATCTCATTGAATAATAAGTGGCTAGTATCGAGTGGTGGTAAAACAGTCAGGCTATGGGAACTCAGTGACACAGGAGCATTGTTGCGTCAAACGTTTGAGTGCCATAGCGATAACCAAAGGCGCGTGTCAGTCTCACGAGATGGCCAGTGGCTGGCATCCGGATCTGGAAGCAGTGATGGAGCTGGGAGCATAGGCAATAAAGTGGAGCTCTGGAAATTGGAGCCAGAGAGCGGAGAAAAATTGTTGTACCAGATGCTTGAAGGCCACAATAGAGATGCTTTTAGCGTGTCGTTTTCACTAGATGGCAAGTGGTTAGCGTCTGGGAGTCTAGATTGTACAGTGAAGCTGTGGGAGCTAAGCGATACTGGAGCATCGCTGCACCAAACATTGAAAGGCCATAGGTGGGATATTTTGAGTGTGGCGTTCTCGCCAGATAATAAGTGGTTAGCGTCTGGGAGTTTCGACAAGACGGTAAAACTGTGGTCGTTAGATACAGGTACATGTAAAGCGGCGATTCAGTGTTTTATTAGAGAGATAGATTCAATTGTTTGGCAAGAGTGGACTGAAAATTCAGCTAAAATCGTAGTGGGAGGAGCTGAAAATATGATTCGTATTTTCCAATTAGAACGCAAAGGCAACGACTGGAAATATAATTTGCACTGGACCTCATATCAAAACGAGCTATCTGCAGGCGATCTGGTGATTAAAGATGCGCGGAATTTAAGTCTAAATAATAAGCGTTTAATTGAGAGAAATCGTAAAGATATGAATTCTGGTATATCTCAAGAATCAGTAATCTTATTGAATAATCGTCTAAACGATGCTAGAAATCTTGGGCGTTTTTTTATAGGCCTGATTAATCCAAGTAATATTGTGATTAAAAACACAATGCCTGGCGCATTTCCTGAGAAAAATTCTATTGAATCTGGTGTAAATGGATCTTCTGGGTTAGAAAATTTATCTCAAAACGAGCTCAATTTAAGTGATGCATCAGGCCAAGGAATTCCTGATTTAGATCCGATTGACCGTGCGATTGCTCTTCGCGAAGCAGACGGATGGAGAATGAACTCAGAAACTTCTACTAAATCAGACATCGATGAGGCATTTTTCCTTGCAGAGGCGGGGATTTTAAATTGGAAAGCTTTATAGAATCAGGGACTTTGCTGAAATTTAGGAATTTTAACCCTCGATACGGGGTTACTGTATATTGGAGTTTGTTTGCGTGAGAGCCTAAGGATGAAATTCCTTCGGTCTACTAGATCAACTTATTATTCTTTAAGTTGGGTTGCGGGGGCAGGATTTGAACCTACGACCTTCGGGTTATGAGCCCGACGAGCTGCCAGACTGCTCCACCCCGCGTCCGGTAAGAACGAAACTATAGCGAAATGTTCTTGGTTACGCAAGTAAATTATTTTTTATTTTTTCGAAATCGTATCCAGGGTTTGTTTTATGCATGTGCTTTATCGATCCTGTGCGCTGTGAGATCCGTTATTTTTTGCCGGTTGAGCTAGCAGCCACTGTACATCACTGACTCCAGTTTGACTGGATTCTGGGGTTGCTACGAATCCATATTTCCAGCCAGGGGAGGAATGATTTACTTTTTGACCTTGGCTATATAAACCATATGGCTTCCATGAAGCCCCTGCTTCTAACAATGCTTCGACTTGACGCTCAAGCGCTTTAATTTGATGCTTAAGTTTCCGGATAGGCGCTTGTAAACTGTATTTTTGATCATTGTTTGCGGCTTTTTGTTTTTTTAATTTGAGCGCTTGTTTTTCCTGTTGCAATACCGTTGCTAGATTGGCATATTCATCAAGCTGAGCGGCTACTTCGGGTTTGATCAACCAACGCTCTCCAGAAATTTGCTGCGCATCGGGCCCCTTTTCTAAATTAAAAAAATTGTTCAAGGTTTCTTGATCGTGTATTTTGGCCCAGTGTTGCTTTGCATGACGCTTAAGGTCCTGTGGGTTTAAAAACATCACATCTCGAAACATCAATTCAGGAATTAAGCCCTGTTCATCGCGTACTGTATGCACTATGCTGCGGCGTCCGTGCTGTGATGAGTAGTACGTGTGTGAGGGCAAGAGGGCTTTGCTGCGGGGGGCGAGGGTAAGATTGCTTTCGGTGTGGACTTCAATGCCAGCCAGAGCAGCAGAAGCGGATTGCATGAGCATGGTTTTATTTCTCCAGCCGAGAGTTTTCTCTTGACTATAGTGTTGTTCGCTCTGTACCGTGCGCCTCTCGTAGAGCACGGTTTCATTGAAAAGAGCCAGGGTGGTTCCTACTCGTATGGGTTGGTGAGCATCTAATTGGGTTCCCGCAAAAACGCCGGTTAAAAGGCCCAGTTCAGTCTGCTTTATTTTTTGCTTACCTAACGTGATATTAGGATTTTTGTAAAAACACTCAGACGCGAAATACTCCAAGTAATCTTGAGCATCGGTTGCGTGTTTAATCGATTCCCAGTATAGGTTAACCATCTCTTTGCTATTTTTGCGCCATTCCTGCTCACTGTCTTCGCTAGAGAGTGTGCTACGGCTAGGCACAGGTCTGAGCGTGGAGATTTCCGCGTTATACCCTCTAGTGTGTTGCGCGATAGGGCCCCCCCCGGCACCCACTCCTGCAATAATATTTAAAATAGGTGTTTTGATAAGAGTGAGGCCGGTAAAAACGGTAACGCCGGCGTAGCTGGTAACTTGCTTGGGAGCTCCAAAAGTAATGGAACGGCTCGCTTCAGTCGAGCCAATTTTATAAGCGGCTTGTCTGCTATGAGTTGCCTTTAGAGACGGAATAACATTAACCCCAAGCCCAATTTGCAATCCTAGGTTGAGCCCCGTTCTACCGCCATTGCTGGTTTGGCGGGAGTTGCCTGGCGGATGTTGCTCCATGAAAACCTGTTCTCGTCTATGCAGCGTTTCATGTGTGATTTCATCCAGCGCTGGGGTCATAATGGGGGCTAATTTTTCTATTTTTTCGATTCGATCATTCCAACTTCTTTGCATATCCTTTAAACCATATTTATCTAAAGAGTTTTCTTCGTCTTTATTTGAAAAAAATTCTTCGCTTATTTTTTTGAGCGCGTTCAGATCGAATGGAGCTGATTTCGAAGCGGTAGAGCGCAAACGGAAGAATCTACGGCGCTTCAGCGTGCCCATTTTTTCGTTTAACATTTCAAGCAGCGCTTTAATTTCTGTGGCGGGAAGTCGATTGGCTTGGTTTTCAATAAGTCGCGTTGCCTTTTTCAGTATTGTGCGACTGGCATGAGTTGTTAAGTCATAATTTTTGGGGTGGGCGAGCTCTTGCTTCGTTTGAGAAGAGATAGATTGCTCTGTCCATGCCTCGAGTTGGGCCACTTGAAGCGCAGTGTTTAGAAATAAAGTCCGCTCAGAATCACGCCGAGGGGTTTGACTGATTTGAATCATGTTGAGCCGATTCATGCCTTCAGTATAGGGGAGCTGGCATGCATCAATCAGAGCACTGTTGTACTCTTGGATCTGTTTTTGATCGACCCCGAATAATGGCTTATCGTTTGGCCAATAGGGGGTTTTATCGTGATAAATCACATTGCGTAAATTCTTAGCAATCTGTTTTCCTCGCGCGCGCCAATGCTGTTTGCTCCAAATGGAAGTTTGGGCGATTTCATCTCGAATTTTTTTGTAACGATTCGCGCGCGTCACCCATTCAGTTCCGGCTTTGTAAGAACGGTTTGTGACTTGGGCAAGCTCCGAGCCTTCTTGATTTTCATGAAACCCCCATTGCCAGAGGCGAAAAGCGGCCGCTTGAGGCCGGCTAAGGAATTCTTTTGGCGATTTCTTAAAAAATAAGCATAGGTCAGTCAAACGGGCTGATTCAATCGCCAGCAGTGCTAGATCGGCTTTAGACTCCTGCTTAAGCTGACTTAGTGTGTTGGGATCCGTAAGGTGTTGTGGCAATACGCTCAAAGCCGAGTTGCGTGAGCGTAATAATTCATGGATTAAGTGTGATGCTTGTAAATAAACCGTTAAAACGGCGGCTGGCCCGGTGTCAAACATACCGGTTTTCTGGCGCGGCAAATTTTGCAATTTCAATAAAGCCGTTAAGGCTGGGCCTTCCTTGTGTGCCATGGCTTGGGCGCAACGCCAGGCAAGGCCATCGAGCTTAGCGTTGACTGGAGTGCCAGTCGGATTGATTTCAAGTTTTTGCGTGAGCCTGACTAATACCTGCTGGGCCTGCTGCAAATCACCTTCGCAAACTTGTGCCAGCTCATAGGCAACCGCTAGCAGACCGGGTTCTAGAAAAGCAGAAGGAGGTTGAGTTTTTTGTAAATGCGCGTTGATTGACTGAAGAAATTGATACGTTTCATGTTTTTGCGCCGCGGGAAATAAGTCTTGCAATACCGTGTCGATGTGCCCGTGTGCAAGGCAATCAGCATCAAGTTTCTGCTCCGGTTGAATGATATTCTCAATTGAGCGGGCCCAATCACCCGCTTCTTGTTTTGCTGCGCGCTGCTTGAGCGCATGCACCGCTTTTTTTAAATTCAGCTTGGATAGCCACTGAGGCCATAATTTTCCAGCGCGTTTGGGATCGGGCGGGGCAGATATGGGCCGATGAGGACTGGCCTTAGCAAGAGTTTCTAACGGCAGCGCTGCTGTATCGGATGGCCTGACGATTTTAGCTGGGGTAAACGCAGGATGAGATGAAATAGAGGGGCTACGCTTACCAAAACTCAGATTGAGCCGATTTGTAAGCTCAGTTTGCAAATTTTGGATGCGCTTTTCACTGTAACTCAAGGGAGCCTCGTTTGCGGAACGTTGCTCTACCAGAGTTGCGGATGACTGATCGCTGGCTAGAGAGGCAGGCGTGAGTTTCACGGAATATCCTGTTGTGCGACCCAATCAAATTGATTAGGTATCCTATTGCAAGGTTGATCTGCTATAGGTTGATTGTTTTACTAATTCCAATGATTGATGCGGGTGGATGCGAAAAGAAGTTATCCTTAACGATTGATGAACAATTGATTGTTCGCTACGCAGGGTGCGGTTTTGTGTGTCGAGCGTTATCTTCGACGGTTTTTTATGCATGGACGACGGTGCGGCAGCTCGCTTGGACTTAGCTTTTTTATTCTATGATGGCCCAATTGCTTAATGCAGATAATATAAAAATTATTTTATAACTCTATTTGGATTAATATTCGATGAATCTCCCGATTTTAATTTTGATTAAAAATCAGTCTAGAGTAACCCACCAGGTGAGAGCA